>CAMLIL010000017.1 GCA_946480015.1 uncultured Oxalobacteraceae bacterium
CCGCGCAGATGAACTTCCTGCCGATGCAGCCGGGCGATGTGCCGGCCACGTATGCCGATATCGACAAGCTGGCGCAGTGGAGCGGTTTTAGTCCTTCCACCCGGCTGGAAGATGGCCTGGCGCGTTTCTTCGACTGGTTCAAGGACTGGCGGCGCTGATTGGCGCAGCCTCGGCGCGTTTACCGGCAAAGCGCGCGCACAGGGACGGCGCGCAGCACGTTGGTGATCTGCTGGCGCGGCAAGGCTTCCAGCTGGTCGAGATATTTCGATATTTCGCGAAGGAACGCTGTCGCATGGCCGGGTCTCATGGGCCGGTTCGACCGCAACAGTCCAGTTTCGTTCAATAACCCCTACTTAGCGAGTACAGCGCCAAAGAAAGTCAGCATTGTTTCAGCCATTGACGCTTACCCGCAAAAAGGTTTCAAACATCAGCACCGACCACAGCGGCGCGCTGTAATCCTTGGTGCCGGCTTCGTGCTGCTCGACCATGTGGCGCAGGAAGCGCTCGTTGAAAATGCCGGTTTCGAGCAGCTGCGGCGACAGCGCCGCGGCGCGCACCTTGTCGCGCAGCGGACCGCGCAGCCAGGCCGCCAGCGGAATCGAAAAGCCCTTCTTGGCGCGGTACAGCACATCGTTCGACAGATACGGTTCAAGCGACTTCTTGAAGATGTACTTGCCTTCGCCGCCGTGCAGCTTGACGTTCGGGTCCAGGCTGGAGGCCCATTCCACAAAAGTATGGTCCAGCAGCGGCACCCGCACCTCTAACGAATGGGCCATGCTGGCGCGGTCCACCTTGGTCAGGATGTCGCCCGGCAGCCAGGTCTTGAAGTCGACGTACTGGATCAGCGAGAGCGGATCGTCGGTGGGCGAATTGGCGGCGTGCCCGCGGAATACTTCGATCGCGCTGTAGCCCTGCAGTTCGCGCTTGAAGCCGTCCGAGAACAGCTGGGCGCGCACCCGGTCCGGCATGATCGACACGCCGTGGAAGTAGCCCTCGACGGTGTCGCGCGCCAGCGCTTCGAAGGTGGTCTTGGCGCGGAACATGCGCGGCGCCCAGTCGGCCTTGGGATACAGCCTGCCGAGCGTGCCGAAGACCGGGCGGCGCAGGCCGAGCGGCAGCTTGTCGCGCACGCGCTGCTCGGCCATCGCATAGCGGTAGCGGCGGTAGCCGGCGAAGCTTTCATCGCCGCCGTCGCCCGACAGCGCCACCGTCACGCGCTGGCGCGCCAGCTGGCACACGCGGTAGGTCGGGATGGCCGAACTGTCGGCGAACGGTTCGTCGTACAGGTGCGCCAGGGTGTCGATCAGGCCGTAGTCGTCCTTGCTGACGGTCTGCGCGTGGTGGGTGCTCTGGTAGCGCTGCGCGACTTCGTTGGCGTACTTCGATTCGTCGAATTCGGGGTCGTCGAAGCCGATCGAGCAGGTGTTGACCGCCTCCTTGTCCTGCTGGGCCATCATGGCCACCACGGCGCTCGAATCGACGCCCCCGGACAGGAAGGCGCCCAGCGGCACGTCGGCCACCATCTGGCTTTGCACGGTCTCGCGCAGACGCTCGATCAGTTCGGCCTCGATCTCGCGCTCGGGCCGCGCCGGCGCCAGCTTGAACGGCACGTCCCAGTACTTCTCCGGCACCACGCGGCTGTCGCCCACTTTCAGCGTGATGCGAAAGCCCGGGCTGAGTTTATAGGCGTTGTTGAAGATGGTTTTCGGCTCGGGCACGTAGCCGTAGGCGAAGTAGTCCTCGACCGCGCGCACATTGAGTTTGCGCGACAGCTCGGGGAAGGTCATGATGGACTTGAGCTCGGAGCCGAACACGAACAGGCCGTTGGGCAGCAGCGAATAAAACATCGGCTTGACGCCGACATGGTCGCGCGCCAGGAACATGGTCTGCCGCTTGCGGTCCCAAATGGCGAAGGCGAACATGCCGCGCAGCCGGTGCACGCAGTCGGCGCCCCAGGCCTGGTAGGCGTGCAGCACCACTTCGGAATCGGACTTGGTGCGGAATTCGTAGCCCAGGTTGAGCAGTTCGGTGCGCAGTTCGCGGTAGTTGTACACCTCGCCGTTGTAGACCATGACGACATCGCGCGCGCCGTTGAAGATCGGCTGCTGGCCGCTGGCCAGGTCGATCACCGACAGCCGCCGGTGGCCCATGCCCAGCCCGGTTTCGGTGTACAGCTCGCCCTCGTCGGGGCCGCGGTGGAACTGGCTTTCGTTCATGCGGCCCAGTGCCTGGCGGTCGATTTCCCGGTTGCCGTGGGTATCAAAGATGCCGACTATTCCGCACATGTTCTGTTCATTCCTGGGTTACGGGGGAGGGAGTCAAGGGTTTCTGGCGCAGCTTGCGGCTGCACAGCGTGTCGTACAGGCTCGTATAGGCCGACAGCATGGCGGCCATGCTGTATTTGTGTTCGATGCGCGCGCGCGCGGCCTCGGCGTGGCGCGCCGCCAGCGCCGGGTCCTGTACGTAGCGTGCCAGGGCGCCGGCCAGCGCTTCGGTGTCGACCGGCACCAGGGTGCCCTGTTCGCCGTCGCCGACCACTTCCGGAATGCCGCCCACGTTCGAGGCCACCACCGGCAGGCCGCAAGCCATCGCTTCGAGCAGCGACACCGGCGTGCCTTCGGCCAGCGAGGGCAGGGTGAAGATGTCGAAGCTGTGCAGCAGGTCGGCCACGTCGGCGCGTGCGCCGGGCAGCCAGATGACGTCGTTCAGGCCGGCCTCGGCCACCTGGGCCTTGAGGGCCGGCAGCAGCGGGCCGTCGCCCAGGATCGACAGGCGCAGGCGCTCACGCTGTTCGGGCAGGCGTGCGCGCAGCAGTTCGAAGGCTTGCACCAGGCCGCGGTGGTTCTTGATGTCCTGGATGCGCGCCACGGTGCCGATCACGATGTGCTCTTTACGCCAGGGCGAGGCGGTGCGTGCGCCGGACCACGCGGCGAAGCGCTCGGTGTCGACGCCGTTCTTGATCAGGAGCGACTTGGCGGCAGGGATGCCGACCACCTCGCCCAGCCAGCGGTGCAGGTCGTCCGACACCGGCACGTAGCGGTCGATGAAGGGGGCCAGGCGGCGGCGCAGGAAGTTGTGCTTGGGGTTCAGGCCATGCGGGTCGCTGGCGTCGCGGCCATGCTCGGCGTGCACGCGCACCGGCACCCCGGCGCAGGCGGCCGTGAAGCAGTACTCCATCGCCGCCAGGTTGTAGGTGTGCAGGATGGCCGGACGCAGGCGCCGCATCAGCTTCCAGAAGTCGGCGTGGATGCGCAGGCTGTTCCCGGGCGGCTTGTTCAGCGCGTACAGCTCCACACCCGGCTGGGTGATCTTGCTGGCGAAGTCGCTGTAGGTGGTCAGGCAGACCAGCGCATGCCGGTACTTCTCGGCCGGCATGCGGTTGATGCACTCGACCAGCAGCGTTTCCAGGCCGCCGACGTCGAGCGCATAGGTCAGGTGCACGACCAGGGGACGGGTGTCCATGCCGGTTCTACCTCCCATGCGCGCGCTGCAGCGCCGCTTCGACCGCGCCGCCCTGGCTGGCCAGGAAGGCGCGCAAGGCGGCGCGCGCTTCGTCGGGGTGGTCGCCGTAGGGCGCCGACAGCATGACGGCGGCGCCGTCGTCGCCGCGGAACAGCAGCTTGGCGCGGGCCTGGATCAATTTGCCGCCCATATTGCTGACCGTATGGGTGCCGTCGATCCAGTACCAGTACCACACCAGGAAGGGGCCGGTCGGACCCTGCATGCGCGCTTCGCGCACCAGCAAGGGCTTGCCGCCCAGCTGCTCGGCCAGGGTGGTGGAGCCGGTTTCGTGGTAAGCGGCGTCGCCTTCCTCGGCCATGGTGTTGACGGAGCTGATCAGGGCTTTGGTGGTGGCCTGGTTGCGGTAGAACAGCATGGTCAGCCCGACCTTGTTCGACGAGGCCGGGTCCTGGTAGACGCCGTTGAAGGCGGCGTCGCTCTTCATGTAGTACGGGGTCCAGCTGTTGAAGGCCGGGGCCTGCCGCCAGCTCAACGCGCCTGGCGCGAGCTGCACCGGAGCGCTGTTGTAGTTGGCCTTGTCGTTATACAGCGCAAAGGCCGGCCACAGCGCGCTCAATGCGAGGCAGGCGGCGACGATGGCGCCCAGCGGGGCCGGCGCGCCGCCCGTCGGTGCGCTCACCGGCGCTGCCGGCAGGTGGTCTTCGCGCCAGTAGCTGCCGACCCAGAACATCAGGAACATCACGATGCCGAAGAATACCCAGCCGTAGACCAGGTGGTCGACGCCGGTGGCCAGTGCCATATTGCTGGTGTGGCCGATCATGACGATCATGTAGGCGCGCAGGCCGTTGGCGATGATCGGCACCACCACCGCCAGGGCGATGAACACCAGCCGGCGGCTCAGCGAGCGGTAGCTCAGGTAGGCGTACAGGCAGCCGATGGTGACCGAGGAAATCAGGTAGCGCACGCCGCTGCAGGCGGTGACGACCGACCAGCTGCCGGTGGGGATTTCGAAGCGGGTGCCGTTGCGCAGCACCGGGATGCCGGTCAGCTGCAGCGCACCCACGGTGAAATTGGCGGTAAATTCGATCAGCGGGGCGATGAAGATGTCGCCGAACGGTACCGCAAAGAGCAGGAACAGCAGCGGGAAGGTGAGCGAGAAGGCCAGCCGCTTGCCCAGCACCGCCAGGGCGATCAGCGGGAACATGGCCGCGAAAGCGTACTGGGTGACGAACTGCACCCCGCCGATGCGGCCGGCCAGCCAGGCCAGGCCGACCAGCGCCAGCGGCACCAGCGCGGGCCAGTACGGCCGCGGCGGATACAGGGCGAAGTTCTCGCGCCGGCGCCACACCAGCCAGGCCGAGATCGGCGCGATCACGTAGCCGTGCGCGAAGGTTTCGCTGCTGTTCCAGATCGAGACGATCGAGGCGGCGGTGGCGAAGTACAGGGCCAGCGGTGCCAGCATGGCCAGCGCGATCAGGGCCCAGGTGGCCGGCGGCAGCAGCCGGGCCGGGCGAAGTTGGCCGGCGGTGTCGGACATCAGCATTCCAGTTTCTCCTCGATGCGCGCCAGCTTGCTCGACCAGCTGTAGTGGCGCTGTACATTGGCGCGCGCGGCGGCGCCCACACTGGCGTCGGGTTGGCGCAGCAGCGCAGTGACGCTGTCGGCGAAGGCGGCGGCATCGTCGGCCAGCAGCACTTCACGGCCGACTTCGGCGTCGATGCCTTCCAGCGCCTGGGGCGACACCACCACCGGACGGGCCATGGCCATCGCTTCGAGGACCTTGTTCTGGATGCCGCGCGCGATGCGCAGCGGCGCCACCGCCACCTCGCCGTGGGCGATGTAGGGGCGCACGTCGGGCACGGTGCCGGTGACGACCACGCCGGCCTGCTGGGCCAGCGCCTGCACGGCCGGCGCCGGGCGCGAGCCGACGATGTAAAAGCGCGCCTGCGGGTACTGCGCCAGAATGCGCGGGAAGACTTCGGTGGCGAACCACTGCACCGCGTCGACGTTGGGCCAGTAATCCATCGCGCCGGTGAACACCAGCGCGCGTTCGCCGGCCGCGTACGGGCTGGCGTAGGCGCGCCCGGGCGAAAAGTAGTCGGTGTCGACGCCGTTGCTGAACCAGCCGATGCGCGCGTCGCTTTCCGGCGCCAGCTTGCGGAACAGGTTGGCCTCGGGGCTGGATACGAACAGCGAGGCGTCGCATTCGCGCGCGACCTTGCGTTCGTAGGCCAGCAGCTGTTTTGCCTCGTGCCGGTACAGCCAGCTCATGGGCCAGGACTTCTTCTCGGCGTACTGGCGCCACTTGTCGGAGTCGACGTCAACGAAATCGACCACGCGCCGCGCCTGCGGATAGCTTTCCGCGTACTGCGCCATGGCCGAAGAAAAGATCATGATGCGGTCGATGCCGTGCTCGCGCACGGTGCGGTCGACCCAGCTTTTCATGTCCCTGTCATGGTAGTAGTCGAGCGAGAGCGAGCGATTGCCCAGCAGCGCGCCCAGGCTGCGCACGCGCGCGCGCAAGGGGTTCAGGCGCGCGAAGCGGGTCGAGGCGCACAGCTTTTCAACGGCCGGCACGTGCTGCCAGTCGTCTTCATCGTCCACAAAAGTGCCGAGGTGGACCTGATAGTGCCCGGCAAGATGGCGCAGCAGGTGGTAGGAGCGGATCTTGTCGCCCTTGTTGGGCGGGAAGGGGATACGGTGAACCAGCAGGAGCAGATGACGCACGGCGTTCAACCCAGGCTCTTGACGATGTGGGGGCCGAGCACGTTGGCCAGGCCGATCGGCAGCTTTTTCCACATCTTGATGAACAGCTGGTACTTGGGGTTGAGCGGATTATTGTCCGGCAGTTCGGTCGACGTAATCAGCTTGTATTCGTAGGCCAGCGGGGTGGGCGGGAAGCCCCAGTTCTTCTTGAAGTCGAAGGCGCCGGTACCGAGCTTGCTGCGGCCGAAGTCGAAAATGCGCACGCCGCGCGCGGCGGCCGCCTGCATCAGGTTCCAGTACATATAGTCGTTGCCGGCCACTTCGCGCGCGGCCGGCATGCCGCCGCCGTAGTAGGGCAGCACTTCGTCGCGCCAGTAAAAGCTCAGCACGCCGGCGATCAGCTGGCCGTCCTTGACGATGATGCGGATCTCGGTCTCCTCGGGGAAGACTTCCTTGATGACCTTGAAATACGATTTCGGGAACACCGGGGTGCCGAGGCGGTGCACGCTGGTCGAGTAGCAGGTGAAGAAGCGCTCGACGTCGTCGTCGATTTCGCTGGTCAAACCGAGCTTGATGCCTTTCCTGACCATGGCGCGCTGCTTGCGCGGGATGGCGTTCATGTTCTCGTCGTCGTCGGCGCTGATCTCCTTGCGGAAGGTGACGTACAGCTCCTTCTGGTACCAGGACGGGTCGCCGGGGTGGGCCGGCAGCAGGTTGCGGTATTCGAGATGGCCGACCTGCAGTTCGCGCGCGACTTTCTCGGCGGCGGCGTCCAGCAGCGGACGGGCGGCATCCATGGTGGCGGCCACGCCGCCCAGCACGCAGAACGGCAGCGCCGCCAGCGAGTGGCCGAACAGGCGGCTCTTGATCTCGGCCAGCGGCAGCACGCCGACGATCTGGCCTTCGGCCTCGGCGTAGAAGAACCAGGTCTTGTGGCCGTACACGCGCTCGATGATGGCCTGCCATCCGGCGCGGTGGAAGAAGGTCGCGTCGGGGCAGGCCGCCACGAAGGCGTCCCAGCGCGCGTAGTCGTGCTTCTGGAGCAGGCGCACCACGGGCGCGGAGACGGCGCCCGCTGCGGGGCGCTCTTGTACTGCGTCGATCGTCGAACTCATTGTTTGGGAGTCTTTGGGTAATTGTCAACGGGGCAGGAACAGATTGTCCATGCGGTCCCAGGCGAAGTCGCGGGTCAGCTGGCGGATGCGGCCTTCCATTTTCTCCAGGTTGACGTAGTGGCGGAAGCGCGCCTTGGCGCTGGTGCCTGCGGGGCGCGGCTGGCCCGGGTCGATTTCCCACGGGTGAAAATAGAAAATGGCCGACTGCTGGTCGATGCGGTTCACGCGCCGCATCATCCAGCGCGAGAGCGCGTACGGCAGCAGGCGGAAGTAGCCGCCGCCGCCGGCCGGCAGCTTGCGCGCCATCAGCTGCACGGTGGTGATCGGCACTTCCAGCAGGCCGTCCGGGCCGTGCGGGTAAAACGCGAAGCGCGGCGCGTCGGGCATGCCGTAGTGGTCGTGCGCGATCGGGTAGATCGAGGAGCTGTAGCGGTAGCCGGCTTCGCGCAGGGTGTCGAGCGCCCACAGGTTGGCGTGGCCGATCGAGAAGCTGGGCGCGCGGTAGCCCTTCACCGGCACCCCGCCGATGTCTTCGAGGATCTTCTTGGCGCTGCCGACGTCCTCGGCGAACTCGCTGCGGCTCTGGTCGGAGGCGCGCAGGTGGCCGTAGCCGTGGCTGGCCAGCTCGTGGCCGCCGGCGACGATGCTGCGCACCATGGCCGGATAGCGCTCGGCGATCCAGCCCAGGGTGAAGAAGGTGGCCTGCACATTGCCTTCGGCCAGAATGGCCAGGATGCGTTCGATATTGGCCTCCACCCGGCACTCGCGCGCGGGCCAGCTGGCGCGGTCGATATGCGGCGCGAAGGCGGAGACCTGGAAGTAGTCTTCCACGTCGATCGTCATGGCGTTGCGGATCGGCGCGCCGGGCACCCGCGGACGGGCTGGGGGAGCTTGCATCATCATGGCTGGGTCAGTCGTTATGTTGATTGAGCGGCGCGCCCGTGGCGGCCGGGCTGGCGACGATTTTCTTCAGGATGTTCAAAACCGATACCACCGATTTTTCCAGGCGCATCATGCGCTCGTCCAGGTAGACCGGGTGGGCCGGCGAGGCGGCCGCTTCCGCTTCGGCCAGTTCGACCATGGGCGCGGGCGGCGCGGCTTCCTGGCCCGGCGGCAGTTCGAATTCTTCGGCGATGTCGCGGATGACGGTCTGCACTTCGGCTTCGGTGAACGTGTGCATCTCTTCCAGGAAGCCCATCAGCAGCAGGCGGTCGCACAGGGTGTTGACCTTGCGCGGAATGCCGCCGGTGTGGGCGAAGATGGCGCCATGGGCGCCGGCGGAAAACGACGGGTCGCCGTTCCAGCCGACCGTGTGCAGGCGGTGCTCGATGTAGGCGCGGGTTTCCTCGGCGTCCATCGGGCCCAGGTGGTAGCTGGCGATGACGCGCTGGCGCAGCTGCGACATGGTCGGGCTGTGCAGGGTCTGGCGAAATTCCGGCTGGCCCACCAGGAAGGTCTGCAGCAGGCATTTGTCGTCGGTCTGGAAGTTCGACAGCATGCGCAGTTCTTCCACCGTGCGCGCGGTCAGGTTCTGGGCTTCGTCGACCACCAGCAGGGCGCGCTTGCCCTCGGCATCGGCGGCGCGCAGGAACTGTTCCAGGCGGGTCAGCAGATCGGTCTTGCTGACGTTTTCATAGGGCAGGCCGAAGGCCGACACCACCATGCGCAGGGTGTCGTCCGAGTCGAGGTGGGTGTTGACGATGTGGGCGGCGACGATCTGTTCGGCCGGCAGGTGGTTGAACAGGTTGCGCACCAGGGTGGTCTTGCCGGCGCCGACTTCGCCGGTGATGACGATGAAGCCCTCGCCCTGGCTCAGGCCATACTCGAGGTAGGCCATGGCGCGCTTGTGGCCCTTGCTGCCGTAAAAGAAATGCGGGTCGGGGCGCAAGCGGAAGGGCTTGGCGCTGAGCCCGTAATACTGTTCATACATGGTAACTCCGCTATTTCAGATAGGACAGGGCCGCGATGACCGAGTTCTCGACGTAGTTGCCGTTGCCCAGGCTGCCGCGGGTGCGGCGCGCTTCGAGCGATGCTGTCAGGTTGCGCGACAGGGTACGCGTGAGGGACAGGCGGCTGATGTTGGTATGGGTGGCAATGCCGCCCGACAGCGATTCGCTGCGCGCCGCATCGTGCGTGAGGGAGGCGGCGCTGCGCGGCGACAGGCGGTAGTTCAGCGACAGGTTGACGCCGCGCTGAATGGTGTTGTCATTGATGGTGCTGGAGGCGCTGCCGAGCAGGATGCTGTCGCTCTGGCGGGTCGACAGGCCGTCGCGGCGCGTGCGGTACAGGCTCAGCAGGGCGGTGGAATGGGCGCCGTTCAGGGCCACCGAAGCGCGCAGCTGCTTTTGCAGGTAATACCGGTTGCTGAAGTAATTGATGCTGTCGGCCAGGGTGGTGGGCAGGCCGGTCAGGCTGATGTAGTTTTCCACTGCCTGGCGGCGCTGCAGCGGGTCGCTGATGCGCGAGGTGAACAGCTGGTCGAGCATGCTGAAGGTGTCGACCATGGCAGGCAGCAGGAAATTGTCGCGCGAGGTGGTCACGGTATCGTCGTAACTGATGTTCCACACGGTGTTGCGGCTGCGGTGCATCGCCAGCAGGGACTTGACCGGGCCGACGAAACGGCGGCCGTAGCTGGCGTCGAGCGAGGTGCGCGCGCTCGGGCTCCAGTTGAAGCCGGCATTCCAGGAGCGCCCCTCGGTGGTGCCGCCCAGCGGCGAGAAATCGTATTTGTCGTAGCCGGCGCCGAGGCGCAGCGCCAGCGACTTCACCACGCGGTAGCGCAGCGTGGTCGACAATTCCTCGCTGCTGCTGTCCTGGACCCGCTCGCCGCTGAGGTTCTGGCGGCTGTACTGCAGGCCCCACGACAGCGCGCGCCGCTGCGGGTCGCTGCCGAGGCTGAAAAACACGTTATTCGAATCGCTGCTGCCGATGCCTTGCGTGGACATGTTGACGTGGTCGCGCGCGAAGCGCAGCAGGGCGGTGGTGCCGCCACCGAAGCGGTGCTGCAGGTAGGGGCTCAGGCTGTAGGTGCTCACTTGCTCGCGGTTGGCGCTGGAGTAGCCGTTGGCGACCGGCTGGGCGAAGGGCGACACCGAGCGCGGACCGGTCGTGCCCTGGCCGGCAAAGTACAGCAGGTCGTCCAGCAGGGTCGCGTTGGCGCTGAGCTGGGCTTGGCGCTGGGTGCTGTTGGTGCCTTCCGGGCGCGCGCCCCCATAGGCGTAGGCGCTCAGGCGGAACGAACTGTTCAGGGTCAGACGCGGGCCGGTGTGCAGGATCGCCAGCGAGGGCGCCAGTTCGGTGACGAACTGGCCCTGGGCCAAGCCATCGGTCAGCAGGGCCGGGTTGTCGGAATACAGTTCGCGCAGCTGGACGCCGGGCTGAACCCGCCATTGGGCGTGGCTGGCCGAACTGGCCAGCAAGGCCATGACGGCCGCGGCAACCGGCGCCAGCCGGAATTGCCGTTCACTCATAGTGATAGCCATAGGTCTCTTCAACCCCCGGGAATTCGCGTGTCTTGTTGTAGATCAGGTTGACGTTGCTGCAGCCTTCGAGCTGGCGCAGCGCTTCCTTGACCGCGTGCTGGGTGGTCTTTTCCGCCTCGACCACCATGGCGATCTGGCCCATGTGGCTGGCCAGCACGTGCGCTTCGCTGGTCAGCAGCAGCGGCGGCGAATCGAAGATGACGATGCGGTCCGCGTAACGGTGCGCAATTTCATTGACGAAGGCGGACATGGTCTGGCTGGCCAGCAATTCGGTGGCGCGCTGGTTGCTGGCGCCGGCCGGCAGGATGCTCAGGGTTTCGACGTTGGTCTTGAGCAGCACGTCGCTCAGTTCGGTCTTGTCGTCCAGCAGCAAGTCCATCAGGCCGCGCTGGTTCGGCAAGCCGAGCGTGCGCATGACCGACGGACGCGCCACGTCGGCATCGATCAGCAGCACGGTGTGGTCCAGTTCCATGGCGATGCTCATGGCCAGGTTGATGGCACAGTAGGTCTTGCCTTCGCCCGGCAGCGAGCTGGTCACCATGATCAGGTTGCCCGGCTTGTCGCCCGGCGTCGCTTCGGCAAAGGCGCGTTTGAGCAGCGGCCGCTTGATGATGCGGAAGTCTTCCAGCAGGGGCGTGCGGCCGCTGGCCGCAGTGACCATGCCATTCTGGCGCATGCGCTCCAGGTCGATTTCGATGCGCTGGCCACTGGATTTGCCGCTGGCTTTGCGGGGCGGTTCGGACTGGCCGGGCGCCGCTGGCGCTGCCGCAGGAGCCGGCGCGGCGGCTTGATCGATCGCCTCGGCCGGGGCCGGCGCCGCCGGGGCGGGGCTGGCGCGCTGCTGGTCGATGCGCTGGGCTGCCTTTTCAATAATGCTCACGATATTCCCCTGACCTTAAGCCGAAGCTTTAAACAGAATGGCGCCCATGACGGCCGCATACGCGCCGATCAGGGACAGCACGGAGGCCCACAGCGCATAGCGCTTCTTCTTGTGGCGCGCCTTTTGCGCGTCGGTCCAGTTCATGCCGATGCTGCCCAGGATAGGCAGGTTGGTAATTTCGCGCAGCGAGGCCTGGCTGAGGAAGGTCGGGCGCACTTGGCTCATCAGCAGCGCCACGCCCAGGCCGGCCCCCAGCGCCAGGGCGAACACCGCCGACATCAGCAGCGGACGGTTGGGACCGACGGGCTTGGTCGGGGCGAGCGGCGGATCGATCACGCGGAAGCTCATCATGTCGGTGTTGGAGGACAGGTCGCCCGACAGCTTGGCCGATTCGCGCCGCTCGACCAGCTTCTGGTAGTTGGCGTTGTTGACCGCATAGTCGCGGTTGAGCTGGGCCAGCTGGGCTTCGACGTCCGGCGCGGCGGTGCTTTGCGACTGCAGGCGCGCGGCGCGCATGGAGAATTCGCTGACGCGGGCGCGCAGCGAGGCCACGCGCGCTTCGGCGGTCGACAGCGCCACGCTCATCTGTTGCAGCATCGGGCTGTAGCCGGCGCCCGGGTCGGCGCTCGGCTTGTAGTTGCGGACCGCTTCGCGGCGCTTTTCTTCCAGCTGGGCTTGCAGGCGCTTGGCGGCCACGATGTCCGGGTGCGCTTCGGTAAATTGCATGCGCAGCTGGTCGAGGTTCTTGTTGACTGCCTGCAGGCGCGATTCGAGGTCGGGATCGACCACCGCCGGCACTTCGATCGGCTTGGCGCTGGCGGTGCCGGCCTCGGCGGACAGGCCCATCTGGCGGCGGATGGCGTTGCGGGCCTGCTCGGCTTCGGCCAGTTCCAGGCGCGCCTGATTGAGCTGGTCGTTGACGTCGGTCAGCTTGCCGGTGTAATCGGCGCCGGCACGCGGCAGCAGCGACATGTGCTTGAGTTTAAAGTCTTTCAGCGCATTTTCCGCCGCGCTCAGCTTTTCCTCGTACACCTTGATCTGTTCATCGATGAACTGGACGGCTTTTTCCGAGTCGCCCTTCTTGCCGCCCACGCTGCCTTCGACGAACAGTTGCAGCAGCGACTGCACCACATCCTTGCCCAGTTTGGGGTCGGGATTGTTATAGGTGATGGTGTAGATGTCGTCGCGTTCGGTGCCGATGATCTTGATGGCGGCAATCATCTGGTCGACCTTGGCTTCGTGTTCCTTGACCGTGCCGGAGCGCACGTCCAGGTCCACCGCGCGCATCACTTTCTCGATGTTGGGCCGGCTGATCAGGCTGCGGCGCATGAAGGCCACCTGCTGCTCGATATTGGGCAGGGTGGTCATGCCGGCCATCAGCGGCTTGAGCAGGCTCTGGGTATCGACGTACACCCGTGCCGAGGCCTGGTAAT
Source organism: uncultured Oxalobacteraceae bacterium (assembly GCA_946480015.1). The sequence goes on from CAMLIL010000017.1 coordinate 13,079, forward strand.
CGTTGGGCCGCGCATACACCACCGCCCAGCCGATCAGGGCGACCGTCCACGATACCACCACGGCATACCAGCGGTATTTGCCGAGGGCTTTGAGGAAAGTGATAATCAAGGTTGTTAATTCGGCCATCTGGTCATTCTCGCCATGTTGTGCGGTAGGGACGCGCGCGCCCCGTCCATCGAAATGAAATCTTCGCCTATCATCGCTTGTGCTGGGAGCAATTGCAATTGCATTTTGGAAAAGCGCAGGAAAGGGGCGAGGTAGGAGCTTGGTGGAAACAACACTGTAGAATGGGTGCCACGCACCGGTCACATGCCGCCCTGCACGGGCGGTGTGTGTATTATACAACTTTACCGTTGGCACTCTGATGGCAGGATTGCAACGCCAGTCTTGCCGTCGGCGGACGCCCAGCCTTGCCCGGCGTCGCCGCTATTGTAGGGTTGTCAGCCAGAAAACGCTATCGATAATGCAAAAAACACAAAGCTGCGTTGCTTCGCTGTCGCTGCTGCTGGGCCTGGCGCTGGGCGGCCTGCCGCAGGCCCATGGCGCCGAGCTGGCGCGCACCGTGGCCGCGGTCAAGCCGGCGGTGGTCGGGGTCGGCACCTATCAAAAAACCCGCAGTCCGGCCATCGTATTTTCCGGTACCGGCTTCGTGGTGGGCGATGGCTTGTCGGTCATTACCAATGCCCACGTGGTGCCGGACCTGGTCGACGCCACCGCCGTGGAGGCGATGGGCATCGTCACCGGCCAGGGCGACCAGCTGGCGTTTCGCCCGGCCGTGCTGGCCGGAATCGACCGCGAGCATGACCTGGCCCACTTGCGCCTGTCCGGCCGGCCCATGCCGGTGCTGCAGCTGGGCGAGCCGGGCGGCGTGCGCGAAGGCGACGAAGTGGCGTTTACCGGCTTTCCACTCGGTATGACCTTGGGCTTGAATGCCGCCACCCATCGCGGCTTGCTGGCGGCCATTACCCCGATCGTGCTGCCGTCGCTGAGCGCGCGCAAGCTCACCGCCAGTGCGATCGGGCAACTCAATCGCGCACCCTTCCAGATTTACCAGCTCGATGCGACCGCCTATCCCGGCAACAGCGGCAGCCCGGTCTACGATCCGGCCACCGGCGTGGTGCAGGGGGTGATTAATATGGTGTTCGTCAAAGGCCTCAAGGAAAGCGCGATTACCAATCCGAGCGGCATCACCTACGCCGTGCCGGTGCAATATGTGCGCGAATTGCTACAGCGAGCGCCCCAGCGGGCGAAATAATCCGCTGCCTGCCTGTGCATCCGGCTTGTGCTTTCGTTTACAATAAGAAGCACTTTTGCATTTACGCGCAGAAATCAAATTTTCCCAGCGATAACAAACTAGTCCGGCGGCCCGGCCAAGCGGCGGTTGCCGGAACCACACAGGAGTCTCCGTGAACGCTTTACATAAAACCAATATTTTGCGTGGACTGGCCGCTCTGGCGGTCATCGTGTCTGGCCTGGTGCTGGGCGGCTGCGCGTCCGCGCCGGTGACGGCGTCGCCGAACATGGCTTCGCCCGCCACCGAATACCTGATCGGCCCTGGCGACGGCGTCAATATCATTGTGTGGCGCAATCCGGAAGTGTCGATGTCGGTGCCGGTGCGTCCGGATGGCAAGATCACCACTCCGCTGGTGGAAGACTTGCCGGCCGCCGGCAAGACCCCGTCGCAACTGGCGCGCGACATCGAAAAATCGCTGGCGAAATTTATTCAGCAACCGGTCGTGACCGTGGTGGTGACCAATTTCGTCGGCACCTACAGCGAGCAGATCCGCGTGATCGGCCAGGCCGCCCGTCCGCAGGCGCTGCCTTACCGCACCGACATGTCGCTGATGGACGTGCTGATCGCCGTCGGCGGCGTGACCGAATTTGCTTCCGGTAACAAGGCCAGCATCATCCGCAACGTCGACGGCAAGCTGCAGAAAATGCCGGTGCGCCTGAATGATCTGATCAAGGATGGCGACATTTCGGCCAACGTCAGCATGCGTCCGGGCGACGTGCTGGTGATACCGGAAAGCTTCTTTTAACTGCTGTCGATCTTTCTTACAGGTTTGAGAAAATTCCTACTGGATATACTCCCCGGCCTGGATCGGGATGTTCCAAGTCTTTGATTTTGCACCGTTTTTCGGTGATGCCTCACGGCAGGAATGTTTCTTGCTAAAAAGTTGTGGAGACGCGCCCACGGCACGTCGTCTGCCGCTGGGCTAACCATCGAAGGTGTGGATTAATGACAACTGAAAACCAAGACGGCCAGCCTGGCGCAGCCACCGAAGTGCTGGCCCCGGCGGGCGCAGCGCGCCGCCGCCTGGCGCGCCTGGGCGCTTCCGGCGTCGTCATGACCCTGGCCAGCCAAAGCGCGATGGCGACGACGGTGTGCCGCGCGCCGTCCGCCGCCTTGTCGGGCAATCTGGTCAGCAAGGCCCCGGTGGGCCAGACGTGCCAGGGGTGCAGCCCTGAATATTGGGCCTGCCAGTCGTACTGGAGTGGCTGTGGCGTGAGCCGCAACAACTACTTCAGGGACTATTTCGATGTGCGGGGCATGCAGGGTTTTGGCTCGATCAAGTGCGTCGACGTGCTGGCATCCACGCTGCACAGCAGCATGGGCATGTATATGATGGCCACCTATCTGAACGTCGTCTCGGGCAGGATTTCCTTCCTGACCACGGAGCGGCTGGCCAGCATGTGGAACGAGTGGCGCAGGAACGGAAGCTTCGTCCCGGCGGCCGGCGCCAAGCCCTGGAATACCGCCGACATCCTGCTCTATCTGCAGAGCGTCTCCAGCTAAGGCCTGCGCGCCACCGCCTATGCAATGGTCGATCGTACCGGGCCAGGCATTGCGCCTGCGCCGCTGGGACCACGAATACGTACTGTATAACGACCTGTCCGGCGACACCCACCTGCTGGGCGCCGGCAGCGGCGCCCTGCTCGAAGCGCTGCGGCTTGCCCCGGCCGACACCGCCGCGCTGGCGCGCTTGCTGGGCGAGGCGGCCGGCCTGCCGGCCGATGACGACCTGCTTGCCGAGGTGGGCGCGCTGCTGGACCAGCTGCAAAAGCTCAGCCTGATCGAGGGCCGCCCATGCTGACGGTGGGCGCGCTGACGCCGGCCGCGCTGGCGGCGAGGCTGCGCGGCGACGGTCTCCTGCTCCAGACCGGACCGTTCGTGGCGTGCGTGCGCTCGCCGATTGCCCAGGTCGCCGAAGGCATCGGCCTGCTGTACGGGGATTACCCTTTGCAGGAGCCCGGCAGCTTCGCCGATTTCCACATCCACATGAAACCCTCCGGCGGCCTGCGCCGCTGGCTGCGTCCGCAGGTGCATTTCGACCATGACGGCAGCACGCCTTTCCAGGCATTGCCGCGCAGCCACGCCTTCCCGATGTTCGAATGGGTGTTCAACTGGTGCGTCTCCAGCCGCGCCCACGCCTGGCTGATCATCCACGCCGCCGTGGTCGAAAAGGACGGTTGCGCGGCGATCCTTCCGGCCCCGCCCGGCTCGGGCAAGAGCACCTTGTGCGCGGCGCTGGTCAACCGCGGCTGGCGCCTGCTGTCCGACGAACTGGCCATGGTCGGCCTGCACGACGGCTTGCTGCAGCCGCTGCCGCGTCCGGTCAGCCTGAAAAACGCCTCGATCGGGATCATCCAGCGCTACGCTCCGGCTGCCGTGTTCAGTCCGGCCGTGGCGGAAACCACCAAGGGCACGGTGGCGCACATGCGCGCACCGGCCGCCAGCGTGGCGCGGGCCGGCCAGTGCGCCCGCCCGGCCTGGGTGATCTTCCCCCAGTACCAGGCCGGCGCGGCGCCCTCCCTGACGCCGCTGGCACGCGCGCGCGCCTTCATGCAACTGGCGCAAAACAGCTTTAACTACAACCTGCTGGGCGCGGACGGCTTCGCGGCCATGGCCGCGCTGGTGGAGTCGTGCGCGCACTACCAGTTCAGCTACAGCGCGCTGGACGATGCGATCGCCGTGTTCGACGCCTTGCCGCGGCCAGCCGCATGAGCAAACTGCCACTGCTGCTGCAAGTGCTGCGCGGCCCCGGCCGCATGGCCGAACTCGATCTGGCCGAATGGCAACTGGTGCTGCGTCAGGCGCTGGCCGCCAACCTGAGCGCCAGCCTGCACGCGCTGGCCGCCGAACACGGTGTGCTGGACGCGCTGCCGGCGCAGGTACGCGCCCATCTCGTCTGGGCCGCTCGCCAGGCGGCGCGCCATGCCCAGGCGGTCGATTGGGAAATCGCCCAGATCGTCCAGGCCTTGCAGGCGCTGGCGCTGGCGCCGATCCTGTTGAAAGGCGCCGCCTACACGGCCGCGCGGCTGCCGGCCGCGCGCGGGCGCCTGTTTTCCGACGTCGACATCCTGGTGCCGCGCGCCAGCCTGGCGGACGTGGAATCGGCCCTGCTGCTGCACGGCTGGGTGGGCAGCCACCATGACGCCTACGACCAGCGCTACTACCGCGAATGGATGCACGAGCTGCCGCCCATGGTGCACGTGCGGCGCGACACCGCCATCGACGTGCACCACACCATCCTGCCGCCGACGGCGCGCGCCCATCCCGACCCGGACAAGCTGCGCGCCCAGGCGCGCCCGCTGGGCACGGGCAGCGCGGTGCTGGCGCCGGCCGACATGCTGCTGCACAGCGCCACCCACCTGTTCTATGACGGCCAGTTCGAGCACGGCTTGCGCGACCTGTTCGATGTGCACCGGCTGCTGGGCAGCTTCGGCGGCGAGGCCGGGTTCTGGGAAGGCTTGCCGGCGCGCGCGGCCGAACTGGAATTGGGACGCCCGCTGTTCTACGCCTTGCGCTATGCTGAACGCTTGCTGGGCACGCCTGTGCCGGCCGCGGTGTTCGCCGCGCTGGCCTTCGCCCGCCCGGCCGCGCCCGCGCTGGCGCTGATGGACCAGCTGTTCCTGCGCGCGCTGATGCCGGCCCACGCCAGCTGCGCCACGCCGCTGACCGGCCTCGCGCGCACGCTTTTGTATATTCGCGGCAACTGGCTGCGCATGCCGCCCCTGTTGCTGGCGCGCCACCTGTTTCACAAGGCTTTCATTTCACCGCGGAATAAGCAGGCCGACGCCTGAGGGAGAGCACATGACCGATTCGCACAATCGCGCCCTTGCCGAGTGGCGCCAGCTGCTGGGCGAGGCCAGCGTGCTGACCGGGGCGGCCGCCCAGGCTGCCTACGGCGGGGACACCACCGGCGCCGCGCGCACCATCCCGGCGGCCCTGCGCATTGCCGACAGCGCCCGGCTGCCCGACGTGATGCGCGTGGCCCAGCGGCACGGCGTGCCGGTCTACCCCATCAGCACCGGGCGCAACTGGGGCTATGGCACCGCCCTGGCCGCGCATGATGGCTGCGTCGTCATCGACCTGTCCGGGCTGGCCAGGATCCTGCATTTCGATCCGGACATGGGCGTGGTCACGCTGGAGCCGGGCGTCACCCAGGCCATGCTGGCCGACTTCCTCGACAGCGGCGGCCATCCCTTCATGGTGCCGGTCACCGGCGCCGGTCCGCACTGCAGCCTGCTCGGCAATGCGCTCGAGCGCGGTTACGGCGTGACGCCTTATACCGACCATTTTGCCGCCGTGACCGACCTGGAAGCCGTGCTGGCCGACGGCAGCCGCTATCGCTCGGCGCTGCGCGAGGCCGGCGGCGAAGAACTGGCGCGCCTGTTCAAGTGGGGCATCGGCGCCTATTCGAGCGGCTTGTTTACCCAGAGCGGCCTGGGCATCGTCACGCGCATGAGCATCATGCTGGCGCGCCGGCCCGAGAGCATCGAGGTGTGCCTGTTCAGCCTGAAGGACGACGCCTTGCTGGAAGCCGGCGTGGCGCGCATCCAGGCGATCCTGAGCATGCTGCCGGGCACCGTCGGCGGCATCAACCTGATGAACCGCCACCGGGTGCTGGCCATGTCGGCGCCGTATCCGGCCGGCCGGCTGGACGGGCAGGGCCTGATTCCGCCGGCCGTGATGGAAGAGCTGGGGCGCCAGTACCAGATCATGCCGTGGACCGGCTTTTGCACTTTATATGGCACGCGGGGGATGGTGGCGGCCGCGCAGAAGGAAATCCGGCGCGCGCTGGCCGGCGTGGCCGGGCGCGTGCTGTTTCTGAACGAGCGCAATGCGGCCTGGCTGCTGAAGGCGGCCCAGTGGCTGCCCGGCGCGCCGGGGCGGCGCCTGTCGAGCACGGCGGCGACCCTGGCCAGTTCGCTGGAGCTGGTGGGCGGCCGGCCGAATGAAACCGCGCTCAAGCTGGCGTATTGGCGCAAGGCGGGCGCGGCAGGCGAGGCGCCGCGCGACCCGGGACGCGATCAGTGCGGGCTGATCTGGTATGCGCCGCTGGTGCCGATGCGGCCGGCCGGGGCGCGCGCCTACGTGCGCATGGTTACCGATATTACGCGCAAGCATGGCATCGAACCGCTGCTGACCTTCACTTCGCTGAGCGACAAGTTGTTCGACAGCACGGTTCCGCTGCTGTTCGATCGCGATTCGCCCGCCGCGGTGCGCGCCGCCGAGGCCTGCTATCTGGAGCTGATCGGGGCTGGACGCGAGCGCGGCTGGTTCCCCTACCGCCTGGCCGTGTCGGCGCTGCCGCGGCTGACCGACTTGCTGGACGATTCCCAGCGCTTTCATGAGCGGCTGCGCAAGGCGCTCGACCCGGACGACCTGCTGGCGCCGGGGCGTTATCGCTAATTTGCGCGACACAATGTCGGAAAACCTTACACCCCTCCTTGGGGTGCATCAACAAGCGTGGAATATTTGCGTTTAAGCAATATCGAATCTGAGGAAAATCAATGACTTGAGAGCAAAAACATACTGGTGGCATGCGGATTGCTTTAGTGGTCTCCGTGGGAAGATTGATAGTCCAATCAATATGTAAATTCTTAGGAGAAACAATGAAATCGAAACTCGCAGCTGTCGCTCTCGGCCTGTCGTTCGGCGTTAGCGCAATGGCAACCCCAGTGCAAAACCTGGTGCAAGGTCCAGCGTTCGTCAAATTCACCGGCGCGGAACAGATTGCCGTCGCTGGCGACACTGGTTATGCCAACGAAATCAGCTGGGGTGTGTTCACCGTCAGCACCATCAACCCAGGCGTCGTCGTGACCCCGAACACCCAGATCGCATCGTCGGGCGTGTCGTATTTCAACGACACCATCGACGCCCAGATCACCGGTATTTTCTACGGCATCGAAAAAGGCACCACCCCGACCGCAACCAACCCGTTCCCAGGCGCACTGGGCTACATGGACCTGTACTGGCGTGACCTGGACGTCTACGGCTTCACCGATATCGGTGTGGTGTCGGTCTCGGGCCCAGGCTCGCTCCGTACCACGCAGAGCACCGCGACCGGCTTCACCGAAGGCGATCTGCTGGCCCGCCTGTACTTCACCCCAGGCATCACCACCGACCCGACCGTGACCATCTCGGGCAGCCAGGTGCCAACCACCGCCGGTTTCACCGGCCAGTCGGACTTCTTCGCCAACGTCGACACGTCGGCCGGCGGCGCATGGGCTGCCGCCCTGAACACCGACTACTTCATCACCTCGCTGGGCACCACCGCTGACCTGAAATTCAAGAACAGCTACAACCTGCTGAACCAGTGGAGCGATGCCACCAACCCGGCCATCATCGGCGCCAAGATCGACGATCCGGCGCAAGCGTTCGTACCGGAACCAGGCGCGCTGTCGCTGATGGGCCTGGCACTGTTCGGCATGGCTGCGCTGCGCCGCCGCAAGCAGTAATCGCATCAAACGGCCCCTTTACCGGGGCCGGTTCATGAAAAAAGGCCGCGTCGATCGCGGCCTTTTTTTTCGTATGCCGGCGCCAGCGCTAGCCGAGGATCATCAGGCGGCGGCTGATGCCTTCCTCTTCCTTCTGCGAGAAAAAGTAGGGAAACAGCGAGCGCTCGGTACCGGGACGATTGCTCTTGCCGCCCCATTCCTCGATTTTTTCCTGAATCTCGTCCAGGTTGGCCCACAGCAGGTAGGCCGGCGCGTCCACGCGCGGATTGCTGCGTACGTCGCCCATGCGCTTGAAGGCCAGCATCGTCTCGTAGAAGCGGCGGTGGCGCGGATTGACTTCGATGAAGACGTCGGTGCACTTGTGCAAGCGGCGCCCGTAGATGAACAGGATGTGGAACAGCGACGCCAGCGCCATCTTCGAGTTCACGGTCGGATCGAAGGCCAGCTTGGTGATCTCGCAGACCTTGGCGCCGCGCGCGCGGAAGGGGTCGATCATGTCCTGGAAGACCTGGTCGGCCAGCAGGCCCATCGGCGAATCGATGCCGAGCGTGACGGTGCCCACCACTTCCCCCTTGTCCGAGGCGGACAGGGTGATGCGGCTGGGATCGTCGTCAACCTTGTGGGTGCCGGCATAGCCGCGCCACGAATACATCTTGTTAATCAACAGACTGGCGTTGCTGCGGCCCTCGTCGGTGTCGGCCACGCGGATGCGAAACGATTTCTCGTTGATCGTCATATCGCTGAGCTCGCCGGGTGCCTCGTCCTGCGTTTGCGCGGCAGGGCTGAGGGGGTTGTTCATGATTCTTCTCCGCTAGTTGGCGCTTATCAATACGCTATCCGCCAGCACCCATCCTAGCATCAGCCGCTCTTAGATGCCAGAAAGGAATTATTATTTAGGCATCCATTTTACATTCTGTGGTTTGTTCCACCCCAAGGTCTTTTCTCGAGTGTACAAGGATCTCGAATATCTCCATGGCAATATGTCGGAAAACTTTACATTTATTTGCGAAAACGCAAGTGGTTGCTCGGAATTTTCTCATCCTTGTAGGAAATCGGTCTTTATATTCAGTAACTTAGCTGCCGCTAGGAAATTCTGGCACGGCCCTTGCTTATATCCCTGCGTAGTCATCCGACCATCAAATAACACTAACAGGGAACTCCTCCATGAAATCCAAACTCGTCGCCTTAGCCCTCGGCCTCGCGTTCAGCTTCAGCGCCTCCGCCACTGCCGTGCAGGGACTGCCATCCGGCCCAACGTTCGTGAAATTCTCGGGTGCCGAGCAGATCGCGATCAACGGCGCCAACACCGGCTACGACAATGAGATCAGCTGGGGCGTGTTTTCGGTCACCACGATCAACAAGGGCCTCGTCGTCACCCCTAACCAGCAGATCGCTCCGACCGGCAAGGCGTATTTCAACGATACCGTCAACGCCCAGGTCACCGGTATGTTCTACGGCATCGAAGCCGGCACCAACCCGACCCTGGCCAACCCGTTCCCTGGCGCCGTCGGCTACATGGATCTGTACTGGCGTGACCTGGATGTCTACAGCTTCACCGACGTCGGCCAGGTGTCGATCGACGGCCCGGCCGGTATCCGTACCGCCCAGAACCAGGCCAACGGCTTTACCCAGGGCGACCTGCTGGCCCACATCGTGTTCACCGCCGGCATCACCGCCGATCCAGCCGTCACCATTTCGGGCAGCCAGGTGCCGACCACCGCCGGCTTCACCGGCCAATCGGATTTCATGGCGAACATCGACACCAGCGCCGGCGGCGTCTGGTCGTTCCAGCTCGACACCAACTATTTCACCACCGCCCTCGGCACCCAGGCTGACCTGCGCTTCAAGAACAGCTACAACCTGCTGACCCAGTGGAGCGATCCAACTAACGCCAACATCATCGGCGCCAAGATCGACGATCCTGCCCAAGGCATGGTTCCGGAACCCAGCATGCTGTCGCTGATGGGCCTGGCCCTGTTCGGCATGGTCGCCCTGGGCCGCCGCAAGTCCAAGTAAGCTCGAGCGTTATCGCGTCACCCGCAAGGCCTCTTCGGAGGCCTTGTGCATTTGGGGGTGATGATTGACAATGCCTCAACTGATTGTTGACGAATTCCTATGCAGCCTTCCTACCGCTTGCTGTCGCAAATCCCGCTGACGCTGGCCATTCTGGCGCTTGTCCCCGGCAACCTGGCCAAGCTGGCGGCCTTTCTGCTGGTGTGGGCGCTCACCTTCGGGCGCCTGAGCAAGGTCGAAGCCTGTTTTTACGCGATCGTGTGCCTGTTCTTTACCGGCATGAACGCCGCCTCGCTCCAGCAAGGCATCTTCGCCTTCACCGCGCCGGATGTGCTGGGCATGCCCGTGTGGGAATTGTTTATGTGGGGGTTTTACCTGCTGCACACGCGCCGCGTGCTGGGCGGGCCGGCGCCGCAGGGCCGGCGGGCGGCCGTGTGGGTGCTGGCGCTGGCGTACGCGCTGGCTTTTTCAACCATCCACGACGGCAATGTGCTGCTGGCGGTGACGGGCGTGCTGCTGCTGACCGGCCTGGCGCTGTTTCACGGCCGGCGCGACCTGGCCTATACCGGCTATATGATCCTGCTGGGCGCGGCCGTCGAATATACCGGCGTGCTCAGCGGCCAATGGCATTACCCTGCGCCGCCGCCGGGCGGGGTGCCGCTGTGGTTCATCACCCTGTGGGGTGGGGTGGGCCTGTTCCTGCACCGGCTGGTGCTGCCGATCCTGGCGCGCTTCGAGCGCTAGGGCCTCTTAACCCATCGACATCAGCCGGCGCGCAATGCCTTGCTCTTCTTTCTGAGAAAAGAAGTAGGGAAACAGCGAGCGTTCGTTGCCGGGATGGTCGCTGTGGCCGCCATATTCTTCAATCTTTTCCTGCACCTCGTCGAGGTTGGCCCAGAGCAGATAGGCCGGGGCGTTCACCCGGGGATTCATGCGCATCTCGCCCATGCAGTGAAAGCCCAGCATGGTTTCGTAAAAGCGGCGGTGGCGCGGATTGACTTCGATGAACACATCGGTGCAGTGGTGCATGCGGCGGCCGTAAATGAACATGATGTGAAACAGCGAGGCCAGCACCAGCTTCGAGCGCACCGTGGGATCGGCGGCCAGCTTGGTGATTTCGCAGACTTTGGCGCCGCGCGCGCGGAACGGGTCGATCAAATCCTGGAACACGTCGTCGGCCAGGATGCCGGCCGGCGAGTCGATCGAGAGCGTGACCGTGCCGACCACCTTGCCCTGGTCGGAGGCCGACAGGGTGATGCGGCTGGGGTCGTCTTCGACGCGGTGGGTGCCGGAATAGCCGCGCCAGGAATACATTTTATTGATCAGCAAGCTCGCGTGCATGCGGCCTTCATCCGTGTCAGCAACCCGAATGCCAAAGGATTTTTCCTTGGCGGCCACATCACTAATTGTTTCATATAAGTTATCGAACAATTTGTGCCTTCCTCGACCCGTCACTGCGGTGCACCGCGCCGCAGTGCCTTTCGTCGACTTCTGGTTTCGTTTTCGGCGGATGGATTTACCATCCCGACGGGACGGATTTACCATCCCGACGCTCTATGGTTCTGTGCTGAACAGCGCCGCGCAAGGAGCGGGGTGATATGACGATGCGCGCCGGGCGGTCGCGTTTTGTACAGCACGTTTCGGCGTGATGCCATGCGCCCCCCTGTTGCTGGCGGGCTCATGTGCTCATCCGAAACGATACCTTACCCGTAATATTTAATATAAATACACAGTGTTACAAACTGCTACATATGTACAGCGAACTTTTTGTCCCCGGCTTAAAGCTGCTTGAGGAGCGCGCGCGCGTCATCGCTGGCGGCGAAAGGCTTGCCCGCCAGCGCCGTTTCGACTTCCTTCTTCGCGGCGGTTTTGTCGCCGGACTTGAACAGCACAGATGCAAAATGGTAACGGATCTCTGCTGAGTCCGGCGCACGGGAGACGGCGGCCTGTAATAACGGCAGGGCGCGCTTGTAATCGCCCTTGCCGGCCAGGATCCAGCCCAGGGTGTCGAGAATGGCCGGGCTGTCCGGGGCCAGCTTGTGGGCTTTTTCAGCCTGTTCGAGCGCGCGCGGGTCGCCCAGCTGCTGGTACGTCCAGGCCAGGTTGTTGAGGGCCATGACATTGTCCGGTTTGTCTTTCAGCATCTTTTCCAGCACGCTCGCCGCCTCTTTATATTGCTTGTTGGTCAGCATGCCTTCCGCCACGTACAGATTGACCAGCTGCGCGTCCGGGTTCTGCTTGAGGTACTGGGCCACGCGCGCATCGGCTTCCTTGGCCTTGCCGCCGGCCTTCAGGGCCTGGACGATTTTCAGCATCAGCTGTTGCGACTTGCCGATGGCGTAGGCCTGTTCGTAGGCGCGCACGGCCTGGTCCATCTTTTGTTGCGTGGTCAGGATGTCGCCTTCGAGCACGAAGGGCACCGGCGAATTGGGCGTTTGCTTTTGCAGCTTGCGGATTTGGGCCAGGGCTTGTTCCGGGTCCTTTTTGCGCATCGACAATTCGGCCATGCCGACTTGCGCCTGCACATTGGCAGGCTCGATGGCCAGCACGCGCTTCAAGTCTTCGGCCGCGGCCGCCTCGTTCTTCAGCAGCGTGTGCACGCCGGCCAGGCGCATGTGGGCGCGCACCGACTTCGGCTCCATGGAGGCAATTTTGCTGAAGGTTTCCAGTGCCGCCGGGGCATCGTTGGTGGCCAGCTGGGCCTGGCCCAGCATGTCGAGCAGGGCGGCGTTGTTGGGATTGGCGGTCTGCAGCTTGCGCGCCAGCGCCAGGGCTTTCTGGTTGTCCTGGGTGCGCAGGTAATGCGCGAGCAATTGCATGCTTGGCGCGATCGCATCCGGATTCTCGTTGGCGGCCCGTTCCAGCCAGCTGGTCGCTTCGGCCTTGTTGCCTTGCAGCAGGGCGATCTCGGCCAGGCCGCTCATGGCGCCGGCGTGTTTCTTGTCCTTTTCCAGGAAGGCGGTGAAGCGTTTTTTCGCGTCGTCCAGCTTTTTATCCAGCACGTCCAGCTGGGCCAGGTTCACCAGGGAGGCGAAATAGGTCGGCTGCAATTCCAGCGACTTGGCAAAGGCGGCGCGCGCCTTGTCGCGCTCGCCCTTGGCCATGTAGACGCCGCCCTTGAGATTTTGCACCAGCGCATTGTCGGGTTGCTGCTGCTCCATCTTGGCGACCGTGGCCAGGGCCTTGTCATATTGTTTCAGGCCCAGCTGGGTACGCACCAGTGCCATGCCGGCCTGCTGCGACTTCGGATCCATGCTGGCGGCCAGTTCCAGTTCGGTGATGGCCTTGGCGTTGTCGCCCTGGCCGAGCTTGCTCAAGCCCAGCGAGGTGTGCAGGGCGGCCGCTTTGGGGGCCAGCTCGCTGGCCTTTTGGAAGTAGTCCGACGCCTTGTCGAAATCGCGCACCTGCATATAGGATTCGCCCGCCAGCGCCAGCAGTTGCGGGTCTTCGGTATTCTTCAGCACCGGAGCCAGCGCTGCCGCGGCGTCGGCCGGCTGCGCGTTGCGCAGCATGGTGGTGGCCAGTAGCTTACGCGCGTACACAACGTCCGGATATTTTTCCAGGTACTTCTTCAGGTGCTGCTCGGCTTGCTCGTAATTGCCCAGGTTGGACTGGATCGCGCCGGCCAGCAGGACGCTGGGCATGTGCTCGGGGGCGGCGCGCAGCACTTTTTGCACCGATTCGAGGGCCTGGGCATGCTTGCCTTCGGTGTGCTCCAGCAGGGCCTGGGTATAGGTCGTGGTCAGGCTGCCGGGTGTGATCTTGCGGGCCGCGTCCAGGTCGGCGCGGGCGGCGTCGAACTTGCCGGCGGCGATTTCGATGTAGGCTTTTTCGATGTGGGCGCTGCGGTGGTCGGGCTTGAGCGCGAGCGCCTGGTCGAAGGCGGCGAGGGCGGCGTCCGGCTTGCCCTGGCGCGCGGTCAGGCTGCCCTTGAACATCCAGACATCGGGATTTTTCGGATCCTTGGCTGCGGCCTGGCCGGCCAGCTCAAGGGCGGCGGGCACATCCTGCCGGCTCAGCGCCAGGTTGGCCAGGCCGATCAGCGCGCCGCCATCGGCCGGGTTGGCCTGCAGCGCCTGGTCGAAGCTTTGCTTGGCCTTGTCGGCCTCGCCGGTTTGCAGGAAGGCATTGCCGCGCAAGACCAGCACGCCCGGTTCGGCCGGATTGCTCTCGGTTTCGGCCAGCAGTTTTTTGAATTCGCGTTGCGCCGACAGGGCGTTGGCCAGGACCGGCGCGGCTTTCGGCGCGGGCAGGCCCAGGCTGAGCGCCTTGCGGATTTCCTTTTCCGCCGACACGCCGTCGCCCATGGTGTTGTACAGCGAGGCCAGCAGGAAACGCGCGTTGGCGTCGTCCGGGCTCTTGACCACCGCATTTTTCAGCTGGATCAGGGCGGCCTTGTTGTCGCCTTTGGCCTGGTAGGCCTGGGCATCGGCGATCAGGCTGGCCGCCGTCTCGCTCTTGCCGCAGCCGGTCAGGCCCGCGCCGAGCAGGAAAGCGCCGGAAATCAGGGCGGCAGGGATGGTCAGCTTATGAGCGATACGCGGCATTTCTTGAGTTCCTTTGCGGTGATGGGGAGCGGCCGGACAAAGTACGGCCTGGCATTGCGGCGAATACCGTCATAGTGACACGGGAGCAATGCTTAAAGCAACATTGTCCCGCCGCAAGGAGCCCTGCGCCGGCCCGCTAGCCGGGTTTGCGTAAACGCTGGAGCAGCGCTTCGACGCTGTCGCTCAGCGGCAGCCCGTGCCGGCGCAGCATTTGCACGTGGAGCACGAGGTTTTCCAGCACCAGCTTGGCCGACACTGCCAGCAGTGTCATCAGTTTGTCTTCGGTGCTGAACTTTTCCATCGCCGCGGCCATCTCACACAGGTGGGTCGCCACCAGGCTGCGCAGTTCGTCTTCGTGGAAGGGCAGATCGGCGAAATCGATCGGGTCTTCGGCTTCGACTTCCGCCATCAGGGCAGCCAGTTCATCGGGTTGGATAGGCATACAGTGCTCCGCGCGTGGACATGGCCCCATTCTAGGCCAGGCGCGCGCGTCCAAGGGCATCGGAACACGCTAAAATCGGCACATGGCGCGTCTTGTCTTTACCCAGCAGCTGGCGCGGTTTACCAGCGTTCCCGACGTCGAGACCGACGCGCCGACCCTGCGCGCCGGTCTCGACGCCGCGTTCGCCGTCAATCCGCTGCTGCGCGGCTATGTGCTCGACGATCAGGGGCATTTGCGCGACAACGTGGTGATTTTCATCGGCGCGCGCCGCTGCGCCGACCGGCGGCGGCTGGACGACCCGATCGGGCCGGACAGCACCATTCATGTATTGCAAGCACTCTCTGGAGGTTAAGCATGCAGCAGCGCGCCTATCTGTCGACCCGCAAGGGCTTGTTCGAACTGCAGTTTGCCAATGGCCGCTGGGAATGCGGCCCGGTGCATTTCCTCGGCGAACCGGTCTCGATCGCCTTGCACGACAGGCGCGACGGCACGCTGTACGCCGCGCTCAATCTGGGCCACTTCGGCGTCAAGCTGCACCGCCGCGATGCCGGCGCCGACGGCTGGACCGAAATTGCCGCGCCGGCTTATCCGCCCAAGCCGGAGGACAGCGGCGACACGGTCGAATGGAAGAATAAGCTGATCTGGGCGCTGGAACCCGGCGGCGCGGACCAGCCCGGCGTGCTGTGGGCGGGAACATTGCCGGGCGGCCTGTTCCGCTCGAACGACCGCGGCGCGTCCTGGGAACTGGTGCGCTCGCTGTGGGACGTGCCGCAGCGCGCCGAATGGTTCGGCGGTGGCTATGACGTGCCGGGCATCCACAGCATCAGCGTCGATCCGCGCGACAGCCGGCGCCTGCTGGTGGCGGTGTCGTGCGGCGGCGTGTGGCGCAGCGAGGACGGCGGCGCCAGCTGGACCATCAGCGCCACCGGCATGCGCGCCGATTACATGCCGCCCGAACTGAACGAGAACGAAGCCGTGCAGGATCCGCACCGGATCGTGCGTTCGGCTGCCAATGCCGATGTGCTGTGGTGCCAGCACCATAACGGCATGTGGCGTTCCAGCGACGGCGGCGTGCACTGGCAGGAAATGACCACCGCGCCGGTGTCGCGTTTCGGCTTTGCCGTGGCGGCCGATCCGACCAATGCCGATACCGCCTGGTTCGTGCCGGCCGAAGCCGACCAGCGCCGCGTGCCGGTGGGCGCCGCGCTGGCCGTGACCCGCACCAGGGACGGCGGCGCCAGTTTTACCGCGCTGCGCGCCGGTTTGCCGCAGCAGCATTGCTACGATCTGGTGTATCGGCATGGTTTGGCGGTGGCCGACGACGGTCGTCACCTGCTGATGGGCTCAACCACCGGCGGCGTGTGGGCTTCCAGCGATGCCGGCGAGAGCTGGCAAACGGTGTCGGCGACGCTGCCGCCGGTGGCGGCGGTGTGTTTCGCCTGAGTGCCGCCCTCGCGCATGCGGGGGCCCATACGGCGCACACAGTAGCGCTCAGCTTGGCTCAGCATGGGTCCCCGCTTCGCGAGGACGACAATGTGGTGGTGGCGCCACATTTCAGATTAATGTTCCTTCTCGCCCCGATCCATCCTGGCGCAAGGCCGCTTCGCCGCCATCCATGAGCGCCAAGGATCGGAGCATGCCGGCCTGGACCAGGCTGCAATACAGCTGCGTGCTCGAGTAAATGCGCCCCCAGTGGGTTCGGCCGGTGGGCGGCCGGGGCTGTTTCGTTGCTATAATCGACAGTTAACGTTAACTCAGCGCCAGTTCGCCCAACATGAACCTCAAGAGCCTCGCCCGCACGCTCGGAATCTCGAAAACGACGGTCAGCCGTGCGCTGAACGGTTATCCCGAGGTCAATGTGCGAACGCGCGAGCGGGTCATGGCCGCCGCCAAGGAAGCCGGCTACGAAGCCAATCCGATGGCGCGCAGCCTGGCGGTGGGCCGCACCAATGTGTTCGGCATCATTTATCCGCTGCTGCCGAGCGATCTGGGCGATCCGATGTTCTTGAGCGTGGTGGGCGGCATGTCCAATGCGCTGGAGAAAAGCGCCATGAACCTGATCATCGCGCCGGTGTCGTCCTCGAATGAATTGCCGTCCTACGACAAGATGGTGCGCGGGCGCCGCGTCGACGGCCTGGTGGTCAGCCGTACCATGGTGCACGACGAGCGCATCGCTTATCTGATCGGCAAGCGCTTTCCCTTCGTTGCCCACGGCCGCACCACGCTCGACCAGCCCTATGCCTGGTTCGATTACGATCACGAGGCCGGTATCCGCATGGCGTGCCAGACCCTGCTGGAACATGGACACCGCCGGGTGGCCCTGATCAGCGCGCCGCTGGAACTCAATTTCGCCGCGCAGCGCAAGCGCGGCTTCATCGACTGCATGCGCGAAGCGGGCCTGGAAGTCGATCCGCGCTATTTGCGCGACAATTGCCTGGACCGGCGCGCCGGCTACCAGTCGATGCAGGAACTGCTGGCCTGTTCGCCGCGCCCGAGCGCGCTCATCGTCGACAATCATTTGTCGGGCGTGGGCGCGGTGCGCGCGCTGCTCGACGCCGGGGTGACGATCGGCAAGGAGATCTCGGTCATCGTCTGGGGCAGCATCGAAGACAGCCTGGTGTCGAACGTGACCACCATCGACCAGCCGTATTCGCGCCAGGCCGGCGCCAAGATGATCGAGATGCTGTCGGCCCTGGTCAACGGCACCCCGCCTGAAGAGTTGCAGGTGCTGTGGAAGCCGGTGCTGGTGCCCGGCGCCACGACGGGACCCTGCCTGAACTGAGTCCGTCCACATCGTCTACATATTGCGGCGGTACTGGCCGCCCAATTCGAATAGCGCGTCGGTGATCTGCCCCAGCGAGCAGACCCGCACCGCATCCATCAGTTTGTCGAATACATTGGCGTTGTCGATCGCCGCCTGCTGCAGCCCGGCCAGGGCTTGCGGCGCCGCGCCGGCGTGGCGCGCGTGGAAGCCGGCCAGGCGCGCGAGCTGCGACTGCTTTTCGTCGTCGGTGGAGCGGGCCAGTTCGATCTTTTGCACGCTGGCGGGAGGGTGCGGATTGCGGAAGGTGTTCACGCCGATGATCGGCAGGCTGCCGTCGTGCTTGCGGTGTTCGTACAGCATCGACTCTTCCTGGATCTTGCCGCGCTGGTAGCCGGTTTCCATCGCGCCCAGCACGCCGCCGCGTTCGGCGATGCGCTCGAATTCCTGCAGCACGGCTTCTTCCACCAGGTCGGTCAGTTCCTCGATGATGAAGGCGCCCTGGTTGGGGTTTTCGTTCATCGCCAGGCCCCATTCGCGGTTGATGATCAGCTGGATCGCCAGCGCGCGCCGCACCGAATCGTCGGTCGGCGTGGTGATCGCTTCGTCGTAGGCGTTGGTGTGCAGGCTGTTGCAGTTGTCGTACACGGCGATCAGCGCCTGCAGGGTGGTGCGGATGTCGTTGAAGTCGATTTCCTGCGCGTGCAGCGAGCGGCCCGAGGTCTGGATGTGGTATTTGAGCTTCTGGCTGCGCTCGTTGGCGCCGTAGCGCTCGCGCATGGCGACGGCCCACAGGCGCCGCGCGACCCGGCCCAGCACCGTGTATTCCGGGTCCATCCCGTTACTGAAGAAGAAGGACAGGTTGGGTGCGAAGTCGTCGATGTGCATGCCGCGCGCGAGGTACGCTTCGACGAAGGTGAAGCCGTTCGACAGCGTGAAGGCCAGCTGCGAGATCGGATTGGCGCCGGCTTCGGCGATGTGGTAGCCCGAGATCGAGACCGAATAGAAATTGCGGACCTGGTGGCGGACGAAGTATTCCTGGATGTCGCCCATGACCTTGAGCGAAAACTCGGTCGAGAAGATGCAGGTGTTCTGGCCCTGGTCTTCTTTCAGGATGTCGGCCTGCACCGTGCCGCGCACGTTGGCCAGCACCCAGGCGCGCAGCCTGGCCGTTTCGTCCGCGTCCGGCTGGCGCTGGTGTTCGCGCGCGAATTTCCCGGTCTGCTGGTCGATGGCGGTGTTCATGAACATCGCCAGGATGGTCGGGGCGGGACCGTTGATGGTCATCGATACCGAGGTGCTGGGGTCGCACAGGTCGAAGCCTTCGTACAGGGCCTTCATGTCGTCCAGGGTGGCGATCGACACGCCCGAGTTGCCGACCTTGCCGTAGATGTCGGGCCGGGTGGCCGGGTCGGCGCCGTACAGGGTCACCGAATCGAAGGCGGTCGACAGGCGCTTGGCCGGCATGCCTTCGGACACCAGCTTGAAGCGGCGGTTGGTGCGGAAGGCATCGCCTTCGCCGGCGAACATGCGGGTCGGGTCTTCGCCTTCGCGCTTGAAGGGGAACACGCCGGCGGTGAACGGAAACGCGCCGGGCAGGTTTTCGCGCATCAGGAAGCGCAGGATCTCGCCGTGGTCGGCAAAGCGCGGCAGCGCCACCTTGCGGATGCGCGTGCCCGACAGGGTCTGCCGCACCAGCCGGGTGTGGATCTCCTTGCCGCGCACCGCGACCACGTAGTCGTCGCCGGCATAGGCTTGCTGGAGTGCCGGCCAGGAAGCCAGCAGGCGCCGGGCTTCGCCGTCGATGGCCTGGTCGCGCTGTTCGATCAGCAGGCTGATGGCGGGGTTGTCGTGACCCAGCATGCGCTGGGTTTCGCTCAGCTGCTGGCGTTCGCGCGCCAGCACCGACTGACGTTCGGCGTGGCGATGATAGCCGCGCACGCTGTCGGCGATGTCGGCCAGGTAGCGTGCCCGCGCGGGCGGCACGATCACATTGTTTGCGCTGGAGTGGCGCGACTGCACGGCCGCCAGCCGGCCGGCCGGCAGGCTCAGTCCGAGCGCGGCCAGGCGCAGCTTGAGACCGTGGTAGAGCGCGCTCACCCCGTCGTCATTGAAGCGCGAGGCCTGGGTGCCGTAGACCGGCATGTTTTCTAACGGCTGGCTCCACAGTTCGCGGTTGCGCTGATACTGCTTGGCGACGTCGCGCAGGGCGTCCTGCGCGCCCTTGCGGTCGAATTTGTTAATGGCGATCAGATCGGCAAAGTCGAGCATGTCGATCTTTTCCAGCTGGGTGGCGGCGCCGAACTCGGGCGTCATCACGTACATCGACAGGTCGACATGCGGCACGATGGCCGCGTCGCCCTGGCCGATGCCGGAGGTTTCGACGATGACGAGATCGAATCCGGCCACCTTGCAGGCGGCGATCACGTCCGGCAGCGCGGCGGATATTTCGGACCCGGCTGCGCGCGTGGCCAGCGAGCGCATGAACACCCGGTGCTGGCCGCGCCACGGTCCGATGGCGTTCATGCGGATGCGGTCGCCCAGCAAGGCGCCGCCGGACTTGCGGCGCGAGGGGTCGATGGAGATGATGGCGACGTCGAGCGTGTCGTTCTGGTCCATGCGCAGGCGCCGCACCAGTTCATCGGTGAGCGAGGATTTGCCGGCTCCGCCGGTGCCGGTGATGCCCAGCACCGGCACCGCCAGGCCTGCGGCGTGCTCGAGCAGCGCGCGCCTGAGGTTCGGCGCGGCGCGGCCGTTTTCCAGCGCCGTGATCAGCTGCGCCAGCGGGCGGTGGCGCGCCGCCACCTCGCCCGCGCCGAATACGTCGAGGCGGTCGGGGGCGAAGGGCGACAGGTCGATGTCGCAGGTCTGGAGGATCGCGTCGATCATGCCGGCCAGCCCCATGCGCTGGCCGTCTTCGGGACTGAAGATGCGGGTCACGCCGTAGGCCTGCAGTTCGGCGATTTCGTCCGCGACGATCACCCCGCCGCCGCCGCCGAACACCTTGATGTGCGCGCCGCCGCGTTCCTTGAGCAGGTCGATCATGTATTTGAAATATTCGAGGTGGCCGCCCTGGTAGCTGGAGATGGCGATGCCCTGCACATCCTCGGCCAGGGCCGCCGTGACGACTTCGTCGACCGAGCGGTTGTGGCCCAGGTGGACCACTTCGGCGCCCTTGGACTGGAGAATGCGGCGCATGATGTTGATGGCGGCGTCGTGGCCGTCGAACAGCGAGGCGGCGGTCACGAGGCGCACCTTGTTGCGCAGGGCCGGCTGGTCCGGCAGGTCGAGGCGGGTGGCGGCGGTGCGGTCGTTCATGATGATTGTCCTGGTTGGTCCCGGGGCAGCGGGGTGGCGCCGGACTGGCTGCCCAGCAGGCGCGCCTTGTCGGCGTGGAAGCGCGCCACCGCCTGTTGTTTGACGTGGCCGAAGCCGCGGATCTGGTCGGGCAGGCTGGCCAGTTCGACCGCCAGCGCGTGCTTGTCCTTGTCGAGACGCTGCAGCAGGGTGTCGATCATGGCGCGGTATTCAATGATCAGTGCGCGCTCCATCCGGCGTTCGGCGCTGCGGCCGAAGGGATCGAAGGCGCTGCCGCGCAGGCGCCGGCAGCGCGCCAGCAGCTGGAAGGCGCGCCACATCCAGCCGCCGAATTCGGCTTTCACCAGGTGGCCGCTGGCGTCCTTCTTTGCCAGCAGGGGCGGGGCCAGGTGGAACTTGAGCGTGAAGCCGCCCTCGAACTGGCTGCCGAGCTGCTCGACGAAGCGCCCGTCGGTGTACAGGCGCGCCACCTCGTATTCGTCCTTGTAGGCCATCAGCTTGAAGTAGTTCTTCGCCACTGCCGTGGTGAGCTTGCTGCCCAGCCCCCCCATGGTCTCCACCGTGCGTACTTTTTGTACCAGGTCGAGATAGCGTTCGGCGTAGGCACGGTCCTGGTAGGCGGTGAGCAATTCGGCGCGCGCCTCGATCAGTTTGTCGAGCCGCTCGGGCAGGTGCAGCACCACCGCCTGGCTGGGGGCGGCGATGCGTTCGACCCGCTGTAGATCGGCCGCGGCGCGCCGCCCCCACAGGAAGCTGCGCTGGTTCGATTCGACCGCCACGCCGTTTAATTCGATCGCGCGCAGCAGGGCCGCTTCGCTCAAGGGAATGCGGCCACGCTGCCATGCGTAGCCGAGCATGAACAGATTGGTGGCGATGGTATCGCCCATCAGGGCCGTGGCCAGCCGGGTGGCGTCGACGAAATCGGCCGCGTCGACCGATTCGGCGATCAGTTCGCGCACCTGCCTGGCGGGGTACTGCCAGTCGGGCTGGCGGGTGAAGGTGCCGGGCGGCTGCTCGTGCAGATTGATGATGGCCAGGGTGCGTCCGAGGCGCATTTTCGAGATGGCGTCCTGCGCGCCGGAGGTGAGCATGTCGCAGCCCAGCACCAGGTCGGCTTCGCCGGTGGCGATGCGCTGGGCACGCAGGCGCGCGGGCGAGGCGGCGATTTTCAGGTGCGTGGTGACCGAGCCGTTTTTCTGCGCCATGCCGGTCATGTCGAGGACCGACGCGCCCTTGCCTTCGAGGTGCGCGGCCATGCCCATCAGCGCGCCCACGGTGATGACGCCGGTGCCGCCGATGCCGTTGATGAGGATATTGTAGGGCTGCTCGCAGGACGGCAGCGCGGGGGCGGGCAGGGGGCCGAATTCGTCGTCCTGGGCGGCCCTGGCGCGCGCTTTTTTGAGGGTGGCGCCTTCGACCGTGACGAAGCTGGGGCAAAAGCCTTTGATGCAGGAATAGTCCTTGTTGCAGGACGACTGGTCGATGGCGCGCTTGCGTCCGAATTCGGTCTCCTTGGGCAGGATCGCCACGCAGTTGGACTGCACGCCGCAGTCGCCGCAGCCTTCGCACACCGCTTCGTTGATGACGACGCGTCTGGCCGGGTCGGGCAGTTCGCCGTGCTTGCGGCGGCGGCGCTTTTCGGCCGCGCAGGTTTGCTCGTAGATCAGTACCGATACGCCGGGCAGCGTGCGCAGTTCGCGCTGGACGGCGTCGATGTCCTTGCGCTCGTGCAGGCTGACGCCGGCGGGCAGCGCGGCGCGCTCGGCGAAGCGGCTCGGCTCTTCGGTCACCACCGCGATGCGCTTGACCCCTTCGGCGGCCATCTGCCGGGCGATCATCGGCACCGAGATGGTGCCGTCCACCGGCTGGCCGCCGGTCATGGCGACGGCATCGTTGTAGAGGATCTTGTAGGTGATGTTGACGCCGGCTGCCAGCGCCGCGCGGATGGCCAGGTAGCCGGAGTGGAAGTAGGTGCCGTCGCCCAGATTCTGGAATACGTGCGGCACCATCGAAAACGCGGCCTGGCCGATCCACGGCGCGCCTTCGCCGCCCATGTGGGTGGTCAGCTTGTTCATGTCGGGGTAGATCGAGGTGGCCATCACGTGGCAGCCGATACCGGCCAGCGCGAAGCTGCCTTCGGGGACTTTGGTGGAGGTATTGTGCGGACAGCCGGCGCAGTAGAAGGCCGGGCGCAATGGCGTGGCGTTGGCCTTCTGGAGTACCGCATCCTTGGCGTCCAGGAAGGCGAGGCGCTCGGCGATCATGTCTTGCGTGTGCCGGTCGAGGACCAGGCGGGTGATCCGCGCGGCGATCACACGTGCTACCTGGGAGACGGAAAAATCGGCTTTGGAGGTGAGCAGCCATTCGCCGCGTGGCGCCACCCACTCGCCTTTTTCGTCGAATTTGCCGATCACGCGCGGGCGCACGTCGTCGCGCCAGTTGTACAGCTGTTCCTTGAGCTGGTACTCGACGATCTGGCGCTTTTCCTCGACCACCAGGATTTCGTCGAGGCCTCGGGCGAATTCGCGCACGCCGTCCGGTTCCAGCGGCCAGGGCATGGCGACTTTGAACACCCGCACACCAATGCGCGCGGCCATGGCTTCGTCGATGCCCAGTTCTTCCAGCGCTTCGAGTACGTCGAGATAGGACTTGCCGGAGGCGATGATACCCAGGCGGGCGCCGGGGCTGTCGATGGTGCTGTGGTTGAGGTGGTTTTCGCGCGCGTAGGCCAGCGCGGCGTAGATTTTGTAGTCCTGCATCAGCGCTTCCTGGGCGCGCGCCTGCTGGCCCAGCGGCAGCGCCGAGAGCCGGGCGTTCAGGCCGCCTTCGGGCAGGTGGAAGTCGAGCGGGATCTTCACTTGCACGCGCAAGGGATCGGCATCGACCGAGGCGCTCGATTCGACCGTGTCGGCCAGGGCCTTGAAGGCCACCGCGCAGCCGGAAAAGCGCGACATGGCCCAGCCGTGGATGCCCAGGTCGAGGTATTCCTGCACGTTGCAGGGGTATAGCACCGGGATCATGGAGGCCGAGAACAGGTGGTCGGACTGGTGCGGCAGGGTGGACGAGTAGGCGCCATGGTCGTCGCCGGCCACCAGCAGCACACCGCCGAAGCGGGCCGTGCCGGCGTGGTTCATGTGCTTGAAGACGTCGCCGCAGCGGTCCACGCCGGGGCCCTTGCCGTACCACATGGCGAACACGCCGTCGTACTTGGCCGGCCCGATCAGGTCGACCTGCTGCGAACCCCATACGGCGGTGGCCGCCAGCTCTTCGTTGACGCCGGGGATGAACTGGATGTGGTGCTCTTGCAGGTGCTCTTGGGCTTTCCACAGGCTTTTGTCGAGGCCGCCCAGCGGGGAGCCGCGGTAGCCGGAAATGAAGCCGGCGGTGTTCAGGCCGGCGGCGGCGTCGCGTTCGCGCTGCATGATCGGCAGGCGGACCAGGGCCTGGATGCCCGAAATAAAGATGGTGCCGGCGGTGTCGGTGTATTTGTCGTCGAGGCTGATCCGGTTCAGGCGTGCCGCGGCAGCGCCGCTCGCGGACAGGGGGGCCGTGGTGTCTGGCATGGCGGGGCTCCAAATTGTGTTCGGGATGCTGCTCCGGCAGGACGGCGCCGGGTTGGCGCTTTGATGCAGGAGGGAATGGCCGCGGTAGGCGGCGCATGCACTTTATTTTACCGACAATCGGAGTGGGCGGGCGGTTTAGAAGAACTCGGCGTCTTCGTTGGTCGCGTTGGCCTGCAGCTGGCCGCCGGAGACCAGTTCATCGTAGTGGCAGGCCTGGTTGCGGCCATTGCTTTTCGCGAAGTAGAGGGCCTGGTCGGCGTGGCCGAGGACGATGACCGGTGGATCGAAGGTGCCGATGCCGACGAAGCCGATGCTGACGGTGACGGTGCCGACTTGCGGGAACACGTGCGTTTCGACATTGGTGCGGAAGCGGTTGATGATCTTGCGCGCGTTTTCCAGGGTGGTCGAGCGCAGCAGCACGACAAATTCCTCGCCGCCAAAGCGGAACACCCGGTCTTGCGAGCGGAACGACGATTGCAGCAGGTTGGCGATCAGGATCAGCACTTCGTCGCCGTACAGGTGGCCGAACTTGTCGTTGACGGCCTTGAAGTGGTCGACGTCCACGACGGCCAGCCATTGCTTTTCCGCGTCGTTGTGCTGGCGCCGTTCGGGCTGGCCGGGGAGCGGCGCGTCGTGCTCGGCGCTGGCCTGCAGCATCTTGGCCAGCTGGTCGTCGAATGTCTTGCGGTTGAGCAGGCCAGTGAGCGAGTCGCGTTCGCTGTAGTCGAGCAGATTCTGGAAGTTGCGGTACACGCTGACAATGCCGCCGATGACGTGGATGGTGTCGGTGGTGTAGGGCGTGGGGTGGATGATTTCCAGGCAGGTGTCGGCCTTGTCGCCGATCCAGATCGGCAGCCAGAGGGTCCGGCGGCCATCGTCGGCGATGATTTCGGCGCTGGCGTCGTGCTGGTCGAGGCAGGTGGCCAGTTCCGGGAAATTGCTCAGCGGCTCGCCGGGCCCGTTGAGGTCGGCATGCTCGGCGATGCGCGCGGCGCCGCCGGCAAATACGACCGCGCGTGCCCGCACGAACTTCTGACCGCGCATGGTGAGCACGGACAGGACCCGCGCCTCGGAGGCGCCGGCCAATTCCTGTACCGCCGAGATCACTGAGATGTCGAGCATCGAGTGGTCCCGGTGTCCAGTCATGTCCACCATGTGTTTCAGAAGGGAATCCATGTCATTCTCAGCTAGTTGATCCAGCAACTCTCGCGTTCCCCGGGGCCCGGCCTGCACGGACGGGATAGTGAAGGAAGACATTAAAACTGCTCACGGTCAGCCGTGCAGGATAAAGGTTTTTTGCTATTCAGGCAATTATTGCCGAACACTTTCTCCTTGCGTCGATTCTACCGTTGCTCGCGTCCTTACGGCGCCGCTTGCGGAACACTTTCTCCGACGAGATAAATCAACAACGAATGATGCTAATCAGAAAAGTTGTTCGCTATCAAGTTGTCATGCTAAATCAATAGTTATAGTGATCTCAATGGCGCGGCGGTTGAAACACAGCAGCAAGTGTGTCGACAAGTCGCAGGTCAGCGCGACTGTCGCGCCAGGGTTTGGACTTTATCCACTCACTAGGAGTATGTCATGAGCACTTTTACCACGGCAATCCGCACCTTCCTCCGCGACGAAGATGGTGTTACCGCACTGGAGTACGGCATGATCGCCGCCCTGATTGCCGCTGTGATCGTTGGTACCATCACCACGCTGGGCACCAAGGTGGACACCGCGTTCGGTCTGATTCGCGACGCTCTGCCCTGATCGCTAAGTGACCTCCGGGGTGGGGCCCCGCCTCGGAGGGCTTTTTTGTTCGCTCCAGAAAGCCCATCATGTCGAATTCGATCTACCTGGAGTTGGCGCTGATCGCCTTGCTATTTATCGCGAGTGCATTCGATTTGGCGCAACGTCGCATTCCCAATCGCTTGTTGCTGATCGGCTTGGTCGTGGCGCTGTCCATGCATCTGATGGCAGCCAGTCCGTTCGCGTTGGTGTCGACCATGCTGGCCGGCTTTGCGATGGGACTGATTCTGTTTCTTCCACTTCATGTGCTGGGTGCCATGGCCGCTGGCGACGTCAAGCTGATGGCCACCGTGGGCGCATTTACCGGGCCGTTGCTGGTATTTCAGATCGCCCTGGCCACTTACTGTATCGGCGGCGTGGTCGCACTGTGCATCGTGTTAGCGCTACGGCGCGCGCATGTCGCTTTTGCCAACGTCAATGCCGTGCTGCGGCCCCTCATGATGCGCCTGCGCGGTATACCTTTGGTCACCGAACCGATGCCCCATCCCAGTGTCGGTGGCATGCCTTACGCCATCGCGATCACCCTCGGCACGCTGCTGGTGTTGTGGCTTCAACACCGCTGATTTCTTGCCATCTTGGATTGCTTGCTTTGGGTCAAAGGCCCCCCGACTGTGGTGGCTAGAATCAATTATGTCCTTTAGAAACAACGATTTGGATTTCCCGGGAGCACAAAAATGAGCGATGCCGATCTGTCCGCCGCGCCTGCCCAGCGAGCACCGGTGTCCGGCCTGGACGACGCCGTTATCCGCCTTCCGGCCCAGCCGAAAACAGTGGCCGAAACCGGGCTCGAACAGGCCATGATCGTCGAGCTGGTGGTCAAGGCGATGTATGCGGTGGGCAAGATCCACCTGCCGGTGCTGACCAGCAAGCTGCGCCTGTCGATCAACGTGCTGCGCGAGGTGCTTGGCTTCATGCTGGCCGAGCAGCTGGCGGAAGTGGCGCTGCGCGGCGACTCTGACCTGGACGTGTATTACCAGCTGACCGTCGGCGGACGCCAGCGGGCGGCCGAATTTCTCGCGCGCAGCCGCTACGTCGGACCGGCGCCGGTCACCCTCGACAGTTACCGCGAACTGGTGCTGCGTCAGTCCAGCCGCCATGGCCAGGTCAGCCGCATCAGCGCCGCCGACATGGCGAACGCCTTCGCTGAAGATGTGTTCGACGCTACCGTGCGCGACCAGCTCGGCGCCGCCCTGCAGTCGAGCCGCGCCATGCTGCTGTATGGTCCATCCGGCAGCGGCAAGACCACCTTAGCCCGCAAACTGGGCCAGATGCAGCAGGGCGTGGTGGCGGTGCCGTACGCCATCCTTGTCGAGCATGCCATCGTCGCCCTGCACGATCCGGTCGCGCACCTGCCCCCTGCTCAGCCGCGCCCGGGCGACGACCGCCGCAGCGTCGATAGCCGCTGGGCGCTGTGCCAGCGTCCACTGGTGGAAGTGGGCGCCGAATTGACCCCCGATATGCTCGATCTGCGTTATGACGAGGCCGGCGGCGTGTACCACGCGCCGCCGCACCTGATGGCCAACAACGGCATCCTGCTGGTCGACGATCTTGGCCGCCAGCATGTAACCAGCGCCGAGCTGCTCAACCGCTGGAGCGGTTCGCTGGCCAGCGGCACCGATCAGCTGACCATGAACGGAGGCCACAAGCTGAGCGTACCGTTCGACGTGACCGTGCTTTTCGCCACCAACATCGCGCCGCACTTGCTGCTCGACGAATCGTCGATGCGCCGGGTCGGCTACAAAATCCAGGTCGGTGCACTGGGGGAGGGTGCTTACCGGGCGCTGTTCCGCCGCCAGTGCCGGCTGGCCGGGATTGCGCATGAGGAAGAGGCGCTCGAGCACCTGATTGTTCGCTTGCACCGGCCGGCGTGCCGACCGCTGCTGGCCAGCTATCCGGCCGATCTGCTCGGCCGGGTGCTCGACTTTGCCAGTTTTGCCGGTGTTGCGCCACGCTTGAGCGTTGCGTCCATCGAGCAGGCCTGGATCAGCATGTTTGCCGGTACGAGCAGCGGCGCGCCAGCTCCGGCGCACGGGCCGGTTCCCTATTTCACCGCCTGCGGTGATCCCTTGCTGGAGAAAATATCATGAAGAACAAGCGTGCTCTTGTCATGCTCGGCGTCGCCATCCTTTTCGGGATCGCCGCCGTGTTGCTGGCCTCGCGCTGGCTGCTGGGCCAGAAAGCGGCCAAGCCGGCCCGGGTGGTGGTGGTCACCGCCGATATCAATCGCGGGCAACGCCTGAGCGCAGATATGTTGACACTGATGGAACGCCCAGTCAGCGAAGTGCCCACCGGCGCCTTCCATGACGCTGCCGTGCTGGCTGACCGGGTCCTGAAGGTCAACGTCGTCAAAGGCGAAGTGCTCAGCGAAGCCAAGCTGGCGCCGGCTGGCACCATGGGCGGGCTTTCGGCTCTGATCAGCGAAGGCAAGCGGGCGATCACGGTGCGCGTCAACGATGTGATCGGCGTGGCGGGGTTTGCGCTGCCGGGAAACTATGTCGACATCATCGTGCACACCGAGCGCGATCCGGCCGAGAACGAAAAGGCCCCGCGCGGCGCGTTGCACGTGTCGAAAATCGTGCTCGAACGCATCCTTGTGCTGGCAGTGGCGCAGGAAGTCAGCCGTGACGAAACCAAGCCCAAGGTCGTCAATGCGGTCACGCTGGAGGTCACCCCCGAACAGGCCGAGCACCTGGACCTGGCACGCGGTGTAGGCACCTTGTCGCTGGCGCTACGCAACCAGGTCGACCAGACCCTGCCGGACACCAGCGGTGCCACCAAGCACACCCTGCTTGATGAAAAGGAGCCGGTAGCCGCTAAGCCGGCCCCGATCAAGCGTGTGGTGGCGCGCGCACGTCCGCCGGCCTTGACGCCAGCAGTGACCCAGGTCAGGCGCGACTGCGTGAGCGTACTCAACGGGCTACACGTGTCGCAAGAGTGCTTCTGATATCAACGCGTCTTCTTTTGGGATGAGCGATATGAATACCTTGATCTGTAAGGCTGGCACGTCCGCGCGTTGGCAGCGCGCGCTTGGTCTGGCACTGGCGGCACTGGCGCACGGCGCCGTGATTGCCGCGCCTGCGCCGGAACAGGCTGGAGCGGCCAAGGTGCGTGCTGCCAAGGCCGCGACACCCGACGTGGTTCAGCGCACCGACAGCGGTCCGCGCTGCGCTGGCGAGGCATCCCGTCCGGCCAAGATGACGCTGGAAATGGGCAAGTCTACCCTGATGCGCTTGCCCGAACCGGTCATCCACCGCAGCGTGGGCGATGCTACGGTCGTCCAGGCCATGCTGGTGGCGCCGGACACGCTGTATCTGCTGGGCGTGGATGTCGGTACGACGAACATGATTATCCAGGGCAAAAGCGGGGTCTGCAGTGTGGTAGACCTGAATGTGCTGATGGATCCGGCTGCCCTGCAGGCGGCGCTGCAGGTCGCCATGCCCGAAGAAAAGGACATCAAGGTCAGCTCCGCGGCCGAGTCGCTGGTGCTGACCGGTACCGTGAGCGATGCCGAAGCGGTCATGCGTGCGCATGAGCTGGCGGTCAAATTCATGCACCAGCCCTTGCACGCCCTGCTGAAGAAGGGTGACGACGCTGGTACCGCCGTCGCAAGCGCATCGAACAACAAGGTAAAGTACGCTCCTGAAGACCGGGTAGTGAATCTGCTTAGCGTTGCGGCGCCACAGCAGGTACTGCTGGAAGTGAAAATTGCCGAGGTCTCAAAAAGCTTGCTGGAGCGGCTCGACGGTGGCCTGACCTGGCGTTTCTCGTCGGGCAGCTGGGGCGTCACCCTCCTGTCGAAATTCTTGAGCGGCGACGGCGGAGTTGTCGACGCGCGCAAATCCAACGGCAACCGTCTTAGTATCGACGCCAACAAGGAAGATGGTCTGGTGCGTATTTTGGCTGAGCCGAACGTGATGGCGATCAGCGGCCAGGAAGGCAGCTTCCTAGCCGGCGGCAAGATTTTCATTCCAGTCGCTCAGGAGAACAACAAAGTCACGCTGGAAGAAAAGGAATTTGGCGTGGGCCTGCGCTTTACCCCCACCGTGCTGGCAGGCGGCCGCATCAACCTGCGCGTTGCTCCCGAGGTATCGGAAATTTCGCGCGAAGGCATCGGCATTTCGGCAGCCGGCTTCACTGGTGCCGCTGTACTGCCACTGATTACTTCGCGCCGCGCCAGCACCACTGTGCAGCTATATGACGGTCAAAGCTTCGCCATCGGCGGCCTGATCAAGAACAATATGGTGACTAGTCTGAAGGGCTTGCCAGTGCTGGGCGAAATTCCTGTGCTGGGTGCCTTGTTCCGCAGTACCGACTACCAGCACGACAGAACCGAACTGGTGTTTGTCGTGACGGCCCACCTAGTCAAGCCGCTGCCACCGAACTATTCGCTACCGACCGATACGGTGACCCCGCCGTCGCGCGCGCAACTGCTGCTGGGCGGACGTCTGGAGGGCCCGCCTCCACGAGCGGCCGCGAATGTCACCCCCACCGCCAGCACGCCGGACAATGCGCACGGCTTCGAACTGAAATAGGAGAACGTTATGAACAGGCTCCATGGATATATCGCAGCCAGTGTACCGCTGGTCGTCCTGCTCAATGCCTGCGCACCGACCACGCCGCGCTGGGATAGCGGTTTCGGTAACGCAGTAAGGGCGTCCGTCGCCGCGCAAGTGATTGACCCGGCGGCAGTACGCAACACCACCCCGCCGGCCGGAATCGATGGCCGTGCCGCCGTGGCTGCGCAACAGCGCTATCAGCTCAGTTTCGGCACGCCTTCTCATGCCGAACCGCCGATGACCACGGGTGCCTCGAAATGAACCGCGTTTGCCGTCCGCGCGCCTTGCGTCGCCAAGGCGGCGCCTATGCGGTTATTTACGCGATTGCGTTGCCGGCAATGCTGGGCATGATAGGTTTGGCGATTGACTTATCCGTTGTGTACGCTCGCGGCCATGAACTGCAGACAATCGCCGATGCCGCCGCCTTGGCGGCCGCTCGCTCGCTGAACGGCACCGTAGCCGGGTTGACGGCAGCGAAGAACAGCGCGCGCGTGACGGCGCAAAAGAATAAGTTCCGCTTCCTTAACGCGGAGACGATCTCGTGGTCCGCCGACGCGCTCAGCTTTTCCGTCAGCACGAGCGGTCCGTGGCTGCCAGCGGAGGCAATATCTGCCAGCGATGTCGGCGACGTTCTCTATACCAAGGTCGACACCAGCGCTCTCGACTCGATTTACGGCAAAGTCTCCACGGTTTTTCTGCGCGTGGTTGGTGTCGATGCCGAGCAAAACCTGAGCCGCACGGCGATTGCAGGGCGCAGCATGACGTCTATGATCCCCTTGGCGATCTGCGCGCTCAACAATACGAAGATTACATCGCGCACGAACGCGCCGTCCACTGGTGTCGAGGAAATGCTGGAACACGGTTTTCGGCGTGGCGTCAGTTACAACTTATTGAACCTGAATCCGAACGGTACTACGCCCAAGTATTACGTCTTTAACCCGTTCGAAGTCGACTCGATGCCGCCTGCGGCGAGTCACCTGACGCCGGCGACCTTGCGCCCGCTG
The DNA here is from genome assembly GCA_946480015.1 of uncultured Oxalobacteraceae bacterium. The sequence continues at coordinate 44,827 of CAMLIL010000017.1, forward strand.
ATGTGTACCGGCGCCATACCGGCGCCGGTGATCAGGAATGGTACCCAACTCAATGTCAGCGAAACGTTCTCGTCCGACATGGTGGCCGACCTCAATTCGCGCTTCGGAACCTACTCCGGGGGATCGCTGTGCACCAAATACAGTGCGCCTCCCGATGTCAACGTTATCGATTTCCGCGGCGGTTATACCAACTGGTGGATGAACGCAAGTCCCGCGCCTATCCAGGGAAGCGCGAGCTCGCTCACCACGAACGGCAAGCTGTTGACGATCGCCGACGTGAATGGCGCATCAGCGGGCACTACCAACGCCAGCTACGGGCCGCTTTGGTCCTTCAGCCGTCCAGTTCGCTACAACAGCAGTACCGGCACCGAAGGCGTCGCGTTCACTCGCACCGACTGGGCCAAGTTGTATCTGGTGAGTTCAGGCGCCGCGCCGGCAAGCACGTACGCGTTCACGGCCAGCCCCTATGACCGCAACGCCACACCCAATCTCCAGACACCGATTGGCATGGCGGGCGTGGGAAGTCGGCGCGTGCTCAATGTCGCCCTGCTGGAATGTCCCGTGGCGTCTGGCAGTACGCGCGCCAACGTGCTGGGAATCGGACGTTTCTTAATGACCACGCCGGCGACGACGTCACCTCTGGCAATTCATGCCGAGTTCGGAGGCCTGACCCAGTTCGGTGCACTGACTGCTTCCGCAGTCCTCTACAAATGAGCCATCGTTCACAGATCCAGCGCTGTTTTCGCAAGCTTCAACTGGGCACCGCCGCAGTCGAGCTGGCGGTGATTTTGAGCGCCACCATGGTATTGATGCCGGCGCTCGTCCTGTTCGCCAAAGCGTTTTACCAGTACAGCGCAATGAAGGTCGCCACTGACAACGCGGCGTCATACATGGCAAGCCTGGCGCCCACGGCGTATTTGGACGCAGACCAGCGCGCCATCGCTCTCGCGAAGGTCGTCGAGATGGTCAATCAGAGCGCCGTAGCGGCAGGGTTATCTGGGCAAACCGAGGTCTACGACGCGATAGTGCTGTGTGACGATTTTCAATGTGGCGCCACCGTTCCCAAGAACATTCAGGTGCTGGTAAGTTTCAATATCAAGGATACCCTGTTTTCGGGCCTTACCGGCGGCTGGACCGACGCATACCAACGAACCTGGACGATTGGCGCCACGTCAACTGTGGCATACGCCCGTTGAAAGGCAAATCATGATGCAATCAACGCCCTGCAGCTCGGCTTCGCGTCAACGCGGCGCCGCCGCTGTCGAATTCGCATTGTGCGCGATGCTGTTCTTCTCCTTCGTATTCGGTGTCATCGAACTGGCGCGCGCAATGTACTTGTGGAGCACCATGGTCGAAGTCACGCAACGTGGCGGGCGCCTGGCCAGCAAAGCCAATTTTGCCGATACCGGAGAACTTACCGCCGTGCGGGAAACGGCATTTTTTGCCGGCGCGGCCGGCGGACTACCATTGCGAGGCGATTTGAGCGAGAACAACCTGCTGATCGAGTACCTGGCGCACGATCTGACACCCGTCAGTCCCATGCCCGCCTGTCCGGAAGAGAACATCGTCAACTGCAGCACCAATCCCGACAGCGCCAGCTGCATCCGCTTCGTGCGGGTGCGACTGTGCCGGGAAAGTAGCGGCGCCACCTGCACCCGCGTCGACTATGTGCCCCTGGTAGGCGGCGCTTTTTTCCCGGCAGGGACGCTCCTGTTTCCAACTTTTACCACGATCACTCCGGTAGCCTCACTGGGCATCCAGCCAGGCTTCGCATCCGGCAGCTGCCCGTGATCGCCAACGCCATCCACGAGGACGACCAATGAAAGCCCTACTCATCACACGCGACAGTCTGCTGCATGCCGAGATTGCGTCGCAGGGTGCGGCGCGGGTCCCGCCGCTCAACCTGGTGGCGACCCGAGCCGGCTTGCGCGAAGCGCTCGACCGGCCGGTGCCTGAGGCACCCGCACTTGTCATTGTCGACGCCAGCGGTTTCGAACCGGGCGATGCCGACCTGCTCGAACGGCTCTCCAAGCACTACCCGATCGCCAGCTTCATGCTGCTCACGCACGAGCACCAGCAGGACCTGCTGATCCGCGCGATGCGCGCCGGCGTACGTGAGGTGCTACAGCTACCCTTGGTCCATCGCGCGTTCCACGAGGCCATGGACAGGGTAGCCGACAGTGCCGGCATTTCCAGCATGCGCGACGGCAAAGTGCTGGCCTTCATCTCCTGCAAGGGAGGCAGCGGCGCCACCTTCCTGTCGACCAATTTTGGCTACGCGCTGGCCACCCTGGCCGAACGCAAGGTCCTGCTGATCGACCTGCACGGCCAGTTTGGCGACGCCACGCTATACGTATCGGACCAGAAGGCGGTGATGACGCTGTCGGATGTTTGCAGCCAGATCGCCCGTCTCGACGGCGCCTTCCTGGAATCCTGCCTGGTCCACATCACACCGGGCTTCGGCATTCTGGCCGCGGCGGATGACCCCGCCCACGCGATCGATCTCAAGGCCGAGCATATGGATGCCATCTTGCGGGTCGCGCGCCAGCACTACGACTACATCGTGCTCGACGTAGGCCGCCAGATCGACGCCATTTCGCTACGCGCGCTCGACAGCGCCGACGCGATTTATCCGGTGCTGCAACTGGGCTTGCCGGACATTCGCGACGGCCGCCGCCTGCTTGACATCTTCCGCTCCCTCGGCTATCCGATCGAGAACACCCGGCTGATCGTCAATCGTTATGAAAAAGGCGGCAAGCTGCGCCTGCAGGACCTGCAAAATGCGCTTGGCGCTGAGGTCATGCATACCGTTCCCAACGATTACCTGGCCGTAACCGACTCGGTCAACCAGGGCGTGCCGGCGCTGCAGTTGTCGCGCTCTGCACCGGTGTCGCGCAGCTTGGCAGAACTGGTTGAGTTGGTCACGGCGCGCCGCGTGGCCGACAACAAAGGTTTGTTCGATCGTCTGTTCGGGCGCGCCATCAACGACCAGTAAAGGAGAGCTTGATGACCTTACGCGAACGCCTTAGCGCGGGTGACGACGCGCGCACCGCCAGCCCTCTATCGCCGGAGGTGGCCAACCAGATTTACCAGGAACTGAAGAAGAATATGCACCAGTTGATCCTTGACCGGATCGACCTGGAGCGGCTCAAGCGCCTGACCACCGAACAGTTCAAGCACGAACTGGCGCTGCTGATCCAGCGCATCATCGAGGAAGAGCGTATCGTGCTCAACCAGCATGAGCGGCATAACCTGGTGCTCGACATCCAGCACGAAATGCTAGGGTTCGGTCCGCTCGAGCCGCTGCTAGCGGACCCCTCGGTGTCGGACATTCTGGTCAACACCCATGCCAAAGTATATGTCGAACGGCGCGGCCGGCTGGAACTGACCGACGTCAGCTTTCACGACAATGCTCACCTGATGAAGATCATCGAGAAGATCGTCTCGCGGGTCGGGCGCCGGGTCGACGAATCGAGTCCGATGGTTGATGCCCGCCTGCCGGACGGCTCGCGCGTGAACGCCATCATTCCACCGCTGGCCGTGGATGGGCCGATCTTGTCGATCCGACGTTTCTCCGTCACCCCGCTGACGGTCGACAATCTGCTGAACTACAAAAGCATGACGCCGCCGATGGTCCAAGTGCTGCAGTCGCTCGGGCACTCAAAGATCAACATCCTGATCTCTGGCGGCACTGGCAGCGGCAAGACCACGCTTCTTAATCTGCTGTCGGGATTTATTCCCGCCAACGAACGCATCATCACGATTGAGGACGCGGCCGAATTACAAATGCGCCAGCCGCATGTGGTGCGACTGGAAACGCGGCCCGCCAATATCGAAGGCAAGGGAGAGGTATCGCAACGCTCCCTGGTGCGTAATGCCTTGCGAATGCGACCCGACCGCATCATCCTGGGCGAGGTGCGCGGTGCCGAGGCGCTCGACATGCTGCAGGCAATGAACACCGGCCACGAAGGTTCGCTGGCGACCATTCACTCGAACACACCACGTGACGCCCTGTCGCGTCTGGAAAATATGGTTGGCATGGCAGGTGTCAACCTCACACCGCGCGCCACGCGCCAGCAGATCGCCTCGGCCGTCACGGTGGTGCTGCAAGTGACGCGCCTGACCGATGGTGCGCGCAAGCTTGTCAGCGTACAGGAAATCACTGGCATGGAAGGCGATGTCATCGCCATGCAGGAGATCTTCCGCTTCAACCAGACCGGGGTGACCCAGGAGGGCAAAGTACTTGGCCATTTCTGCGCCACCGGCGTGCGGCCGCGCTTCGCGGAACGACTGCGTCTGTTTGGCGCGGCGGTACCCGATTCCGCCTTCGATCCGAATCGGATTTACGAATAGAGAACGGGAGTCGACCATGGATATCGTGTTCTACGGCATTGCGGTGCTGCTGTTTGCCACCGTAATTCTGCTGATCGAAGGGGCCTACCTCTGGTGGACCAGCACCCACGGCGCCGAGGCGCGCCGGATCGCGCGTCGCCTGCGGGTGATGTCCGGCGGCGTTGACGGAGGCGGTGAACGCATCTCGATACTCAAGCAGCGGCGCTACAGTCGCAATGATTGGCTGGACAACTTTCTGCACCGCCGCCGCCTGGCCAACGCTCTCGATCGCAGGCTGTTGCAGGCGGGCTCGCGCTGGTCGGTGGCTCAGTTCGGTGCTGCCACGTTCGCGGCGTTTCTAATCGCCTTGCTGCTAGTGCAGGCCAGGACGGTGCCGCTGCTGGCGCAGTGCGTGATCGCGCTGATGGTCACCGCCGTGCCCTACATTTTTCTGTTGCGGGCACGCACCGCTCGCCTGATCAAGATCGAGGAGCAGCTGCCTGAAGCCGCCGATTTTCTCGCCCGCGCCATGCGCGCCGGCCATGCTTTCACCAACGTGCTGCAAATGGTCGGCAGCGAGCTGCCCGAGCCGCTGAGCGGCGAGTTCCGTGCCGCTCATCAGGAAATCAACTATGGCGTGCCGCTCAACGAAGCGCTGCACAACCTGGCCGACCGGATTCCGCTGACCGACTTGCGCTATCTGGTCATTGCGGTGGTGATTCAGCGTGAATCCGGCGGCAATCTGGCTGAAATACTCGGCAATATCGGCTACATCATTCGCGAGCGCTTAAAGCTGATCGGCAAGGTAAGGGTGCTCTCGGCCGAAGGGCGGATGTCGGCGTGGATTCTGGGTGCGCTGCCATTTTGCGTGATGGCATTCATGATGGTCGTCAATCCGAGCTACGTCAGTTTGCTGTGGACCGACCCGGTCGGCATCAAGATGATGTGGTGCTCGGCTGGAATGATACTGATCGGCGTCCTGTGGATCCGCCGAGTCATCCATATTCGTGTCTAGGGGACTGTCATGACCGGTGCACATATTCTGTTCCTGCTGATTGTGTTTGCCATCGTGGGCGGGCTCGCCATGATGGCGATGGCGATCTTCTCGCCTGGCTACGTGCGCGAGCGTCTGGCCAGTTTTCGTGGACACACGGAGTCGAACGGCCTGGAAAGCGAGGGCTGGGTCGAAACCGTCGTCAAGGTCGCCCAGCCTTTTAGTAAGCTGTCGCTGCCCGAAGAAGGGTGGGAGCAGTCGGCCCTGCGCACTCGCTTCATGAATGCAGGCTGGCGTAACCGCTCCGTGGCCACGCTATACTTCGCCTCGAAAACGATGCTCGCGTTAGTGATCCCGAGCATCACGGCGGTGCTGCTCACGCACCTTGCTCCCGCCATGGGCGGCAATCAATTCATGCTATGGCTGCTGGGGGCCGCCGCGATCGGGTACTACATCCCCAACATCGCGCTTGAACAACTCGCCCGGCGGCGCCAGCGCGAAATCTTCGAGACCATTCCTGATGCGCTCGATCTGCTGACTGTCTGCGTTGAGGCGGGCCTCAGCCTGGAGCGCGCGCTGATCAAGGTCGCCACCGAAATTCACGTCAAGAGCCTGGTACTGGCGCAAGAACTGCAACTGGTGCTGATGGAAATGCGTGCCGGCTTCACCAAGGAACGTGCGCTACGCAATTTCGCGCTGCGTAGCGGCGTGGAGGACGTCGATACGCTGGTCGCCATGCTGATCCAGTCGGAACGCTTCGGCACCAGCATGGGCACATCGCTGCGGGTGCATTCGGACAACTTGCGCTCCAAGCGCCGCCTGCTGGCCGAAGAAGCCGCCGCCAAGATCGCGCTCAAGCTGCTGTTTCCCCTAATCTTTTTCATCTTCCCGACGCTGCTGATGGTACTGGTCGGCCCGGCTGGCATTCAGATCAGCCGAGCCTTGGGCACCATAAGCGGTCAATAAACTTACCGGAGGCAGCATGCGATCCCCACTCAACTATCTCTCGATGCTCGGCATGGCTGCCAGCCTGCTGGCATGTGCCGACAGCAGTTACCGCGCCGCGCCGGCACGCGTGGCCGCACCGACCTTCGCCAGTGCCGACGAAGCCTACCTGGTGGGCCGCAGCCAGCACATGGCGATGCGCTTCGACGACGCGGTCCGCTCGTACCAGAGCGCGCTGCGCCTGATGCCGTCTCACGTCAATGCCCGCAACGGGCTCGCGACGCTGTATGCCGAGCGCGGCGAGTTCGGCGAAGCCATCTCCCTGTGGCAAGCGATCACGACAACAATCAACGACCAAGCCGGAGCGGAGACTGCTTTCCTGTTCAGCAATCTCGGCTATGCGCAATTCCTGCATGGCGACTACCAAGCAGCCTTGACGGCGCTGGAAAAGGCCTGCCTGCTCGACCCGCTGAACCACCGCGCCTGGAAACACCTGGGCAGCGCGCTTGACAAACTCGGGCAGCATGAGCGTGCACAACAGATGTACAAACAGGCGGCCACACTGCAGCAGCACGATTTCAAGGCCGATTACGCGCTCGCACCCAAAGCCGGCATCGCTGCCATCGACAGCGCGGTCGCCGCAACGCCCGATGAGGGCCAGTGGGCACAGACCCAGGTGGAGCAAACTGGCAGCGGCATGTTCGTATTGCGGCGCATCCCGGCACGCGCGCCGGTTGCCAAGCCGACCGGCGTGGCCGCGCTGGCGCAGCCCGTCGACGCCCATACCCTGCTCGAAATCCGCAACGGAAATGGCGTCACCGGCATGGCGCGCTCACTGGCCGGCACGATGAGCGGCAGCGATATGCGGGTTGTACGGCTGAGCAACCAGAAAGGTTTCGGCGTACAGCACACCCGGGTCGAGTATCAGCCCGAGTTTCGCGACGCTGCCGAGCGTCTTGCTGCGCGTTTCGGCGCGGCCAGCGTGGTGCCCGTGCCAAACGTCGAGCGCGCCGACGTCCGCCTGGTGATCGGACGCGACCTGATCGAACAAAAGCCGGCCGACAAGGCAATGGCGACTGCCCCGGCCCGCAAACGCGGGTGACGCGCCGGTGGCCCGGTGGCGCGATTGAGCGACATCAAAACTTATCGAAGCGCTCACGCGACAATGGGCCAATCGACTAAGGACACCGGAGGATCCCATGCGTTTCGCACACTTCATCAAGACAATTTTGTCCGGCCTGGTGCTCGTTGCACTGGTCGCCTGTGCTCCCACCGCCACCCGCGAGGGCACGGGCGAATACATCGACGACTCCGTCATCACCGGTAAGGTTAAATCGGCGCTGGTGGCCGATCCCGATCTTAAAGCCACCGAAATCAATGTAGAAACCTACAAAGGAACGGTGCAACTGAGCGGCTTCGTCGGCTCCCCCGACGACATCCCCAAGGCATTGTCCCTGGCGCGCAAGATTGACGGCGTCAAGGCCGTGAAGAACGATATGGCGGTCAAACGCTAGGTCGTTGAATCATCCCGCTCAAGCGCCGGACGCTGGCGCTTGAGGTTTTCCTCTTTCCGAATAATTGTTCTCCATCGTACTCATGCGGTACGCTATGGCGTGGCGGAAAATCCGCGCGCCTGTGATTGGGGAACCGCATGATTCGAAGTAGAAGCTGTACCGGTGGCATGGTAAGCGCCCCCCACCACCTGGCGGCGCAGGCTGGCGCCGCCGTACTGCGCGAAGGTGGAAACGCGATCGAAGCCATGGTTGCTGCCGCCGCGGCCATCGCCGTGCTCTATCCGCACATGAACGGTATTGGTGGCGACGGTTTTTGGCTGATCAGCGAGCCCGGCCGCGAGCCGGTAGCGATTCGTGCCTGCGGCCCGGCCGCCGGCCTGGCCGACCCCGCCTTCTATGCCAGCCATGGCGACAGCGCGATTCCCCCGCGTGGTCCGCGCGCCGCGCTCACGGTCGCCGGCGCCATCGGCGGCTGGGCCGAAGCCTTGCGGCATGCAAAAGCTTCCGGCGGCCGCATGCCCCTTGCCCGGCTCCTGCATGATGCGATCAATCATGCCAAATCCGGCATGCCGATCACCCCGTCGCAAGTCGAACTGACAGCGGCAAAATGGAGCCAGCTGCACCATCAGCCAGGCTTTGCCGACACCTATGCGGTAGGCGGCCTGCCGCGCCTTCACACCATCCTGCGCCAGCCCGCCCTGGCCGCTACCCTCGAGCGTCTCGCCGACGCCGGCCTGGACGATTTTTATCGCGGCGATATCGCACGCACGCTGGCTAGCGGGCTGGAGCAAACGGGCAGCCCCTTACGGCTCGCCGACCTGCAAGGTTACCGCGCCAGGACGGTCGCGCCCGTGTGGCTGCAAATGGCGCAAGGACTGGTCTACAACCTGCCGCCGCCGACGCAGGGCGTGTCGTCGCTGATGATCCTCGGAATGTTCGAGCGGCTCAACGTCGCCCAGGCCGATGGCTTCGCCCACGTCCACGGCGTGGTCGAAGCAAGCAAGCGCGCTTTCCACTTGCGCAATGCCCACGTCACCGATCCAGCCCACATGGCCTTCGACGTCCAGCAGTGGTTACACGCCGATGTGCTGGCGCGCGAAACGGCCGCCATCGACCCGCAGCGCGCCGCGCCGTGGCCGCACACGGCCAAGCCGGGCGACACCATCTGGATGGGTGCCGCCGACCGCGACGGCCGCGTCGTCAGCTACATCCAAAGTATCTTCTGGGAATTCGGCAGCGGTGTTGTCGTGCCCGGCACCGGCGTGCTCTGGCAAAACCGCGGCGCCAGTTTTACATTAGACAACGGCCCCAACCGCTTAATGCCTGGCAAACTGCCCTTCCACACCCTCAACCCCGCGCTGGCGAAACTCAACGACGGCCGTACAATTGCCTATGGCACCATGGGCGGGGAAGGGCAGCCGCAGACCCAGGCGGCCGTGTTCACCCGTCATATCCTGTTCGGCCAGGACATGCAGCAGGCCATCAACGCCCCGCGCTGGCTGCTTGGCCGCACATGGGGTGAAGCCTCGACCAGGCTCAAGCTGGAAGGACGCTTTCCGCCCGCGCTGTACGAGCAGCTCGTGCAAGCCGGACACGACATCGAGCTGGTCGCCGATTACAGCGATATGATGGGTCACGCCGGCGCGGTTGCTGTCCACGCCAATGGCCTTATCGAAGGCGCGACCGACCCGCGTGCCGATGGCGTGTGCGCCGGCGTCTAAGCGGGCACATACCGGAATAGATTCATAAAGGTAAGTATGGCCCGCTCACGTTTTTTGCCCGACAACATCACCCTCGCCATGCTGGCGACCGTCGCCGCCGCCAGCCTGATTCCAGCGCACGGACAAGGTGCGCTCGTGTTCGACCATATCACCAATGCCGCGATCTGCCTGCTGTTCTTTCTGCACGGCGCCAAGCTCCCGCGCGAAGCCGTCGTTGCCGGCCTCACCCACTGGCGTCTGCACCTGCTGGTGCTGCTATCGACCTTCGCCCTGTTCCCCATTCTGGGCTTGGCGCTGCGTCCGCTGCTGATGCCGCTGGTCACCCCCAACCTCTATCTGGGCATCCTTTTCCTGTGCATGCTCCCGTCCACGGTGCAATCATCGATCGCCTTCACTGCCGCGGCCCGCGGCAACGTTCCGGCAGCAATTTGCAGCGCATCCGCATCGAATCTGCTCGGCGTGTTCCTCACCCCCATGCTCATGGGCCTGGTAACGAGCGCGCACGCCGACCAAGCATCGTCGCTCGACGCCATGGTGCGCATCGGCGCGCAGCTGATGCTACCCTTCGTCGCCGGGCAGCTTGCCCGCCGTTGGATCGGGCCATGGGTCGAACGCCATCGCGCGCTGGTAAGGGTGGTCGACCAGGGCTCGATTCTGCTGGTGGTCTACACCGCGTTCAGCGAAGCGGTGGGGCAGGGATTATGGCAAAAACTGGCGCCCGGCTCTCTGGCAGGCCTGCTCATTATTGATGCCGTGCTGCTGGCGCTGGTCATCGGCGCGACCAGCTTTGCCAGCCGTCAACTGGGCTTTAGCCGCGCGGACCGCATCGCCATCATCTTCTGCGGATCGAAGAAAAGTTTGGCCAGCGGCGTACCGATGGCCAAGGTACTGTTCAGCGGCAGCGCCCTCGGTGCGGTCGTGCTGCCCGTCATGCTATTTCATCAGCTGCAACTGATGGTCTGTGCGGTACTCGCCCAGCGCTACGCGGCGCGGGCGCCCGACCCCATCGTCGCCACGCTCTAAATCTTACTGCCACGATACGCTGCCAAGCCCGCGCGCGCTCGCATTGCGCGTGGACGGCTTGCCGTACACGGTTGCCGAGCCAAGGCCGGACAGTGTCAGATTGGCAACCGACCTCGCATGGACGGTAGCGCCACCCAAGCCGCTCATCGACAGGTCCACATTGTCGGCCAGCAGCTCTTTTGCTTCCAGGCCACCGACACCGCCAAGGTTCGCCTTGAGCACCCTGGTCTGGCCGTGCAGGTTCACGGCGCCCGCCCCATGCATATCGACATCAACCCGCTCGCTCTGTGCGGCGGTGAGCGTCATGCTGCCGACCCCACCCAAGCGCCGCGATGTTCTTGTATTGCACCTTGGCAGTCAGCGAGCCGGCGCCATCCAGATTGACCTTGAGCATCTCTCCAGAAAACCCTTGCAGTTCCGTGGAGCCAACGCCGTACGAATCAAATTCGCTCAGTTTTGGCAGGATCAACTCGGCACGCAACGCGCGCCCGTCCGTGGATTTGAACGGCCACTTGCGTTTAGTGGTATCGATGATCAGCGTATCGCCAGACTGGGTGAGCGTCACTGCGGACACAAACTCCTTATCGCCGTACAGCGTCAGCGAAGGCGTATTGCCCTGCTTGACCGTCAGGCTCAGGACACCGCCCAGCTTGATTTTCGACGTACGCGCATCGACATTGCGCGCCTCGCGGATAGCCTCATCGGCATTGGCGAACGTGGCTGACAACAGCAGGGCGCTGGCAAAGATAGCCTTCGTGAGCAGGGCGTTCATAGTCGGTCCTCAAAGTGGGCAAGTGCAGATGTCGGCCGGTTCGGCCGCCAAGTGTGCGTCAATGCAGGAACTATAGGCATCGGCCTGGCGATAAGCCACGCGGATGCGATGAACGGTCGATTTGATGGGGCAGTTTGCGATTGTAGGACGTTCCACCGATAAAAAGCAAAAAGCCCAGTCCGAAGACTGGGCTAAGTGCTTGATAATACTGGTGCCGACTGCCGGTTTCGAACTGGCCACCTGATGATTACAAATCGCTGAAAGTTGACGTCACATCAACGCGCATCGGAAAATGATCCAGGCCGGCGGCGAGGCGCGGAAGCGCAGCAAGAAGGTGACGAAAGCTGGACCCCTCGCATCATTGGCCGAGTTGCGTCTCGTGGATCTAACTAGCGATCGAATCGAGGACTGGGCGAAAGCCGAGGCGAAGGTGCGGCCGTCGAGCGCCAGGTTGGCGATGCGTTTGCTGAAGGCTTTTTTGAAATGGTGTTCTGAGCAAAAGCAGTATGCGGAGATCGCGGACGCCAGTGCGGCGAAGAGCACCAAGGCTCGGGAGATGCTGGGAAAGCCGGGTGTGAGGCGCGACTTACTCCAGAGGGAGCAGCTACCAGCGCATGACTTTCTGCGTCTCCAAAAAAGACCATCATCAACACTGGTCATGGTTTGAGCCGCGCGCATGGACCGATCAAGAATGGCAAAGTGAAATTCATCCCCCGCTTCAGCATTTTTCCAGTCTCACTTGGGGGGAGATCGATCAACTTTCCTCTGGCACGTCGCACAAAATGCATCACAGTCATGAGATCCGCCAGTTGATCGATGAAGCGCAAAAACGCTGGCTCGAGCTTGGTTTGAAAGAGTATGACACTGTATTCCGATTCAGGATGGGGGGCACAAAGCGCGCTTGGGGATATGTGGTGCAGGCGCACTTTCACATGGTTTGGTGGGAGCGCCATCATTCCATTTATCCGGTTTAGCAAGCACCGACCGCTCCCTGCTTTGCTCCTCGCTCTGTAGCGATCGGTCCTGCTCAGCGGCGCTGCTAGACATTGGTAGGTCAGCGCGTATATCGTAGAGGATGAGCCGGGGCAGTCAAATTTCCGAAATTCCAGCGTCGCTATGCCTTGTTGGACGAAAATCTCACGGCGAAGCGGTCTTGCCACAGACGCAGCGCTTCGATGCCAGTGATCGCAACAGCGATTCGTTATTGCTCGTGCGTTGCTGGCCCCGCGAGCAAAGTTATAAATCACGCTACGATTCCCTTATGAAATATCTTAAAAAAATTGCAAAGTGGGCGCTGTTTGCCGTCATAGTGACCATAAGTGTTGATAAGCTAATCGCGCTCGGACATCAGTACAAACTGGACGCAGCAGGATGGGCCTCGTGGGTTCAGGCAGTTGGTTCGATTGCAGCTCTGGCCGTCGCTATCTTTGTGATGAGTCAGCAAAATGCTCATGCGACGCGACTCGCCCTTAGTGCGGACACAAAGGCATTGCGGCGGAGGGGCGAATCGGTTCTCGTCTTGATTCAGCATTCCTATTCGGTCCTGGGCACCGCCAAGAACCTTATCGAAGCAGTCCTGGACGATGGCACTACAGTTGACGCCATCGATATGGCGCTGAAGGTATCGAGAGGAAAGCTTGAAGAGGTGCGACGGGTACTGGTCTCCGTTCCCGCACATGAACTCGGTGCCTTCGAAATGACGGCATCGCTCCAGAAAGCCATAGGGGCTATCACTGAAGTGCTGCATATGGTTGAGCCTCAGGACTACAACGATCTCTACCATCTGCGAGACCAGTTCTTGCAAACTCTCAACCTGCAATTTGTATCGGTTGGTTCGGCTGCTGAGTTGTTCGATGCTAGCCTTCAAGCAATCCGATAGAGCAAGCCCGGGCGCCGTTCCGAATCATTGAGACTCTCAAAAAGCAAAAAGCCCGGCACGCGGCCGGGCTTGTCAGCATTCAGTCGTTCATGTCGGTGTCGCTACTGGCCATGATTTTCCTGCCATGAGCATGAGGCGCATGGCAGCAGCTTCCATACCGTACTGGTACATGTGGGACAGGAACTCAGCTTCGGCTTGCGACAGCGGTAATACGTGAGGCGCGCCTGCGAATCATTAACAACAGGTGGAAAAACTAGTGATAGATGCGGCTTCGTGGGCCCATCCCAAGCTCATCCCAAGGGGCTTGCAAGCTCACGTGCACCGGCGCTGGACTTCGATGCGCACCACTGCGACCGGCGGCCAGCGCCAACACGGTCCAATGCACAAGCCCGCCGACCAGGCCGGTGCGGGCATAGGTGGGTTTGCACATTCATATCACTTCAGCTCACCGCTAAATTATTTTCGTCAAATCGAGCGATTTTTCGGAAAACAGACCGCTTGCGGCCAAAAGTCGCCCGGAAATTTGGCAACCTTGTGCCATCGATTTAGCCAGCAGGAAGCGTATGAGAAATCAGGACAAGCTATCTTCACCCAATGACCTATCAGCCTGGGTGCACATGGTAGGCCTCGGCGCCGGCCGATCGAGCCTGCCAAAGCAGAAGTACCCGCCGCTCGACTGGGAGACTCGGACGCACGTCGATACCGAATGCGCCGCGTACCATCTTACGCGGAAACCGCAGACGCTGCGGGTATGGGCATCGCTGGAAAATGGCCCGTTGCGCCCGTCCGGATAAGCCGGCGGCTGGCCTGGGCTGTAGCGGATATCCGACGCCTGTTGGCAGGCGGATCTTGATGCACTGGCGATCGCTCACACGTCGCTACCGGCGTTGAGCAAATTGGGGTACACAGCGGGTACACGGCGCGTATTCGATGCGGAAAACAAAAAGCCCAGTCGGTGAGGACTGGGCTAAGTGTTTGATTTATTGGTGCCGACTGCCGGTTTCGAACTGGCCACCTGATGATTACAAATCAACTGCTCTACCAAATGAGCTAAGTCGGCGTAACTTTTACAGGCTCGGATTATACGCTATTTGATGCGTGTAAGCGTTGGCCGACCGCCTTTTTTGGGCGGTTCGCCGTCGCCGTCCGGGCCATCCGATGTCTCGGCCGTGACAGTTTCCTGCGGGCTCGGCACTGGCGCCAGCGACGGCACGCTGGCCAGCGCAGGTTCCGGCGCAGGCGCAGGTGCGGGCGCGGCAGCCGGGGCCGGCCCATTCACCTCGAACGCCATGCCCTGGCCGTTCTCATTGGCATAAATGGCCAGCACATTGTGCACCGGCACGTAAATTTCGCGCGAGACACCGCCGAAGCGGGCGTGAAAGTGGATCGCCTCATTGTCCATCTTCAAACCCGAGGTGGCGCCGAAACTGATGTTCAGGACGATTTCGCCTTTCTTCACGTATTCCATCGGCACCTGGGTGGCGCTGTCGACCTTGACCGCGAGGTAGGGCGTGAAGCCGCTGTCGGTGCACCATTCGTAGATGGCGCGCAGCATGTAAGGTTTGGTGGATATTTCTGCCATGTTCTTGTATGTGAGTGATGCGGGTGACACGCCAGTCTACTGCGATTCGCCAGGAGGCGCCGCGACTGGCGTGTACCGGACCGGCGGCCGCGGCCGCCGCCCCATGCGGCGCACTTAGCGGCGCATGACCTTTTCGGACGGGGTCAGCGCCTCGATATAGGCCGGACGCGAGAAAATGCGCTCGGCATACTTCATCAGCGGCGCGGCCGTCTTCGACAGTTCGATGCCGTAATGGTCCAGGCGCCACAGCAGCGGCGCCACCGCCACGTCCAGCATCGAGAACTCGTCGCCCAGCATGTACTTGTTCTTGAGGAACAACGGCGCCAGGGTGGTCAGGCGGTCGCGGATTTCCGCGCGGGCCTTGTCGTGGCTCTTGTCGCTGGCCTTGTTGCGCTCGCTTTCCAGCACATGCACGTGCACGAACAACTCTTTTTCAAAGTTGAACAGCATCAAGCGCGCGCGCGCGCGCATCAGCGGGTCGGCCGGCATCAGCTGCGGGTGCGGGAAGCGCTCGTCGATGTATTCGTTGATGATGTTCGATTCGTACAGAATCAGTTCGCGCTCGACCAGGATCGGCACCTGGCCGTACGGGTTCATCGTCGAAATGTCTTCCGGCTTGTTGAACAGGTCCACGTCGCGCACTTCGAAGTCCATGCCTTTTTCGAACAGGACCAGGCGGCAGCGTTGGGAGAAGGGGCACGTGGTGCCCGAGTAGAGAACCATCATTTTTATAGTTCCTTAGAAACAAAGGGGTGAAACGACTAGCGGATCACCCCGGAAATGATTGCCCGCAAATCCGCGGGCAATGAATGACTACTTGGTAATGCGATCAAGCCGAAGGCAAACTTACTTTACCTCTTTCCAGTACGACGCGCTCAGTCGCCAGGCCAGCAGGGCGAACATGGTCATGAACAGCAAGACCCAGACGCCCAGACGCTTGCGCAAGCCTTGCGCCGGTTCGGCCATCCACTCGAGGTAGGACACCAGATCGGCGGTGGCAGCGTCGAATTCCGACGGGCTCAGCTTGCCGGGGGTGACTTGCTCGAAGCCAGCGAACTTGTGCACGGTCTTGCTGTGATCGTGCGGATCTTTCTCTTCGACCATCTTGACCGTGCGCACGCCCTGCAGCTGCCACATGACGTGCGGCATGGCCACGTTCGGTACCACCAGGTTGTTCCAGCCGGTCGGACGGGTGTCGTCCTTGTAGAAGCTACGCAGATAGGTGTACAGGTAGTCGCCACCGGTACCGGCGCCCGACGCCTTGGCGCGCGCGATCACCGACAGGTCCGGCGGCACCACGCCGAACCAGGCCTTGGCGTCTTCCGGACGCAGGGCGGTGGTCATCATGCCGCCCACCTTGTCTTGCGAGAACAGCAGGTTGGCCTTGATCTGGTCTTCGGTCAAGCCCAGGTCGCGCAGGCGGTTGTAGCGCATGGACGAGGCCGAGTGGCAGTTCAGGCAATAGTTGACGAACAGCTTGGCGCCGTTTTGCAGCGACGTGAGGCTTGCACGGGCCGGGGCGCGGTCGAGCGGGTGCCCCCCTTCGTTCGCAAACGCCAGGCTCGGCAGCAATGCCAGGATCGCAATCAGTTTCTTCGAAAATTTCATAAGTTGTCCTGTATGGTCTCGTCGATCAGTGACCGGTGAAGGTCACGCGTTTCGGCACCGGCTTGAAGGTGCCCATCGAACTCCACCATGGCATCAGCAGGTAGAAGGAGAAATACAGCAGGGTGCACACTTGCGAAATCGTGGTGAACAGCGGGGTCGGCAGCTGGGTGCCGAGGTAGCCCAGGGTGACGAAGGACAGGCCGAACACCAGGTACACATACTTGTGCCAGTCAGGACGGTAACGGATCGATTTCACCGGCGAGTGGTCCAGCCATGGCAGCGCGGCAATGATCATCACCGAGGAACCGAACAGCACCACACCCCAGAACTTGGCGTCCAGCACCGCCGGCAGCATGCCGACGATCATCAGCAAGGCCACCGCGGCGATCGCCGCCTTGGTCTTGAACGACAGGCGCGACTTGAGCCAGATAAAGACCACGTACAGGGCGATGGCACCCATCAGCACATACATGAAGTCGGCAGTGGTGGCGCGCAGGACCGAGTAGAACGGCGTGAAGTACCAGGTCGGGGCGATGTGCGGTGGCGTCTTGAGCGAGTCGGCCGGGATGAAGTTGTTGTACTCCAGGAAATAGCCGCCCATTTCAGGCGCGAAAAACACCACGGCGCTGAAGATCAGCAGGAAGACCGACACGCCGAACAGGTCGTGCACGGTGTAGAACGGATGCGATGGAATGCCGTCCACCGGATGGCCGTCCGGACCCAGGTTTTCCTTGATTTCGATGCCGTCGGGATTGTTCGAACCGACTTCGTGCAGCGCGATCAGGTGGGCGGCAACCAGGCCCAGCAGTACCAGCGGAATCGCGATCACGTGGAAGGCGAAGAAGCGGTTCAGGGTCGCGTCGGAGACCACGTAGTCGCCGCGGATCCACAGCGACAGGTCAGGGCCGATGAAGGGAATGGCGCCGAACAGGTTGACGATCACCTGGGCGCCCCAGTACGACATCTGGCCCCATGGCAGCAGGTAACCGAAGAAGGCTTCGGCCATCAGCAGCAGGAAGATGGCAAAGCCGAACAGCCAGATCAGTTCGCGCGGCTTGCGGTAGGAACCGTACAGCAGCCCGCGCGTCATGTGCAGATAGACGATGATGAAGAAGGCCGACGCGCCGGTCGAGTGCATGTAGCGCACCAGCCAGCCCCACGGCACTTCGCGCATGATGTATTCGACCGAACCGAAGGCCAGGCCGGCGTCCGGCTTGTAGTGCATGGTCAGGAAGATGCCGGTGACGATCTGCAGCACCAGCACCAGCATGGCCAGCGAGCCGAAGATGTACCAGAAATTGAAGTTTTTCGGAGCGTAATACTTGCCCCACTGATCATTCCACAGCTTGGTCAGCGGGAAGCGGTCGTCGACCCAGCCCAGCGCCTTGTCGGCGATCGGAGCATTGGCCGGCAGTTTGGTTTCTTTAAAAGCGGCCATGTTTTACGCCTCGCCTTTCTCGTCTTTACCAATGATCAGCTTGGTGTCGCTCAGGAACATGTACGGCGGCACCTGCAGATTGTCCGGGGCCGGCTTGTTCTTGAACACGCGGCCGGCCAGATCGAAGGTCGAACCGTGGCAAGGGCACAGGAAGCCGCCGACCCAGTCGTCCGGCAGGTTGGGCTGGGGGCCCGGAGCCAGGCGCGACGATGGCGAGCAGCCCAGGTGCGAGCAGATGCCCACTGCCACCAGCAGTTCCGGCTTGCGCGAGCGGTATTCGTTGCGGGCGTATTCAGGGGTCAGTTCGTTTGGCGAGCGCTTCGAGTTGGGATCGGCCACCTTGTCGTCGGTCTTCTTGAGCGATTCGACCATTTCCGGCGAGCGCTTGAGGATCCACACGGGTTTGCCGCGCCATTCAACGGTTCTCATTTCGCCCGGCTCCATGCCGGCCACATCGACTTCCACCGGCGCGCCGGCGGCTTTCGCCCTTTCCGACGGCTGGAACGTGCTTACCAAGGCTCCCGCCGTGGCCAAACCAACAACACCACCGGCCGCGCATGTAGCGGCAAGTAGGCCACGTCGGCTCGAATCGACCTGCTTTTCGTTACTCATACCAACCCCAATCAGTCAAAATGCGAATCGTGAATAGCCACATAAAACTTCTAGCAACCTTAAATTATAAGGGAAGCGTCTGTCGAATTAAAGAGAAAAAGTTGCCAATGCACGAACACCGGACCATTGCCGGCCTTTTTGCATTCACCGTCCGCTCGGGAACTGCCGGCCAGGTTTGGTTTCTAAGCTGATGGCTGTATGATTGTGATGCCATTTCAATCACAACCAACCCAGGAGCCCCACGATGTCGATGATGAGCGAGTTCAGGCAGTTTGCAATGAAGGGCAATGTGGTCGATCTCGCGGTCGGCGTCATTATCGGCGGCGCCTTCGGCAAGATCGTCGATTCCCTCGTGCAGGACATCATCATGCCACCCGTCGGCAGGCTGTTCGGCGGCCTCGATTTCGCCAATTACTACTTGCCCCTGAACGGGCAGAGCACCGCGCTGACCCTGGTGGAAGCCAAGAAAGCCGGCGCCGTGCTGGCCTACGGCAACTTCATCACCATCCTGCTCAACTTCGTCATCCTGGCCTTCGTCATCTTCCAGATGATCCGCCTGATGAACAAGCTGCGGCGCGCCGAGGAACCGGCGGCGGTGGCGGCGGCCACGCCCGAAGACATCGTGCTGCTGCGCGAAATCCGCGATGCGCTGCGGCGCTGATTGATGGCGAGGGCTGGATGCGACGCTACTGGTTGTTGTTTGCACAAACTGTCACGATCGCGCTGGCCGTGTATTTCGTGCTCGCGGCACTGCGTCCGGACCTGCTCAAGCTGCCTGAGCGCGCACCCCGGATCGCCAGCGTCGCCAACCAGGTCCCGCTGCTGCAGGCGTCCAGCCAGCCGACGCCGGGCAGTTACCGCGACGCGGCCGGCCGCGCCATGCCGGCCGTGGTCAACATCCTCACCACCAAGGCCCTGCGCGAGAACCATCCGCTGCTCAAAGACCCGTTCTTCCGGCGCTTCTTCGGCGACCGCATGCCGCCCGAGGAGCAGCAGGCCAGCCTGGGCTCGGGCGTGATCGTCAGTTCGGACGGCTATATCCTGACGAACAACCACGTCATCGACGCGGCCGACGAAATCGACGTCGTGCTCGCCGATGGCCGCAAGGCCCCCGGGCGGGTGGTGGGCGCCGACCCCGAAACCGACCTGGCGGTGATCCGCATCGACCTCAAGAATCTGCCCGTCATCGTGCTCGGCCAGGCCGACGCGGCGCGCGTGGGCGACGTGGTGCTGGCCATCGGCAACCCCTTCGGCGTCGGCCAGACCGTCACGATGGGCATCATTTCCGCTGTGGGCCGCAACAACCTGCACATCAACCATTTCGAAAATTTCATCCAGACCGATGCCGCCATTAATTTCGGCAACTCGGGCGGCGCCCTGATCGATACCAGCGGCAACCTGCTGGGGATCAACTCGGCCATCTATTCCCAAAGCGGCGGCTCGGTCGGCATCGGCTTCGCCATTCCGGTGAGCACCGCCAAATCGGTCATGGACGCCATCATCAAGCACGGCCAGGTGGTGCGCGGCTGGATCGGCATCGAAACCCAGGACATCACGCCCGAACTGGCGGAAAGTTTCGACCTGGCGCAGCAAGGCGGCACCATCATTGCCGGCGTGGTGCGCAACGGCCCGGCCGACCGCGCCGGCATCCGCCCCGGCGACATCCTGCTGGCGATCGACGGCAAGAAAGTCGGCAACACCAGCGAGATCCTCAATCAGATCGCCCAGCTGACCCCGGGCGGCAAGTCGACCATGACGGTGGTGCGCAAGGACCGCGAGTCCAAGTTCGCCGTCACGGTCGGCAAGCGCCCGCGCTTCGAATAATTCCCCACCTGTTTCCCGAACGCTTTTTGGATACCCCCTATGCATTTGCGCGACCTCACGCAGTACCTGGCTGAACTGTCCGACAACAATAACCGTCCCTGGTTCATCATGAACAAACCGCGCTACGACATCCTGCGCGAAGAATTCCTGGCCGTCGTTACCGAGCTGATCGGCGAACTGGGCAAGTTCGACAAACTCGTGATCGGGTGCAATCCCAAGAAAGCCATGTTCCGCATCAACCGCGACATCCGCTTTTCCAACGACAAGAGCCCCTACAAGACGCGCTTTTCCGCCGGCATCACGCCGAACGATTTGCGCCGGCCCAGCGCGGGCGGCGGCCCCACCTATTATTTCCAGATCGAAGGCGGCAAGCTGCTGTTTGGCGCCGGCGAATACCTGCCGCCGGCAGCGCGCCTGCGCGCCATCCGCGAAGCCATCGTCAACGATGCGACAGGCTTCGCCAAAATGCTGAAGAATAAACAACTGCGTGCCACCTTCGGCGACCTGCAGAATGAAGGCAAATTGCAGCGCCCGCCGAAAGGTTTCGATCCGGACCACGTGCATACCGAGTATCTCAAGCACAAGAGCTTTTTCGTCTGGACCCAGGTCGACCTGAACGTCAACGCGCCGGACAAACTGGTGCCGGATCTGGTGCGCGCCTTCAAGGACGCCTTTCCGCTGGTGCAATGGCTGCGCGGCGTGAAGGAGACAGCGGAGCAAGACTGACAGGAGCGAACATGGCTTTACAACATGCCGCCTCGGGCGAACTGATACGGCTGCAGCGCAGCGACGACGACATTGCCCATTTCACGTCGGTGGCCCTGGCCAAGACCGACAATATGGAACTGATCCGGCTGGTGCTGCCGAAAGAGCGGGACATGCCCGTGCACCGGGTGGAGGGCGAAGTCACCCTGCTGTGCCTGCAGGGCGAAATCGTGGTCGACGCCCACGAGCGCAGCACCACCTTGCGCCCGGGCGAAATGCTGTATCTGCTGGGTAATGTGCCGCACGGGGTGCGCGCCAACGAAGACGCGGTGGCGCTGATGACAATCCTGCTCAATCCGGCGCCGACGCTTAATTAAGCGTTAAGCGCTTTCGCGGGGACGCCAGGTCAGCGGCTGGTTTCATCGCGCGGATCGCGCGCCATCAATTGCGCCAGCATGGCGTGCGCATCGTCGCCGTCGAACAGCACGCCGGCCACCGCATTGGTGATCGGCATGTCGACGCCGCGCGCGCGCGCCAGTTCGCGCACGGCTTTGGCGCAGGGCACGCCCTCGGCCACATGGCCCAGCTCGGCCACGATGCGTTCCAGCGGCTTGCCTTGCGCCAGGCCGAGACCGACCCGGCGGTTGCGCGACAGATCACCCGTACAGGTCAGCAGCAGGTCGCCCATGCCGGTCAGTCCCATGAAGGTGCCGGCCTGGCCGCCCAAGGCCACGCCAAGGCGGGTAATTTCGGCCAGTCCGCGCGTGATCAGGGCGGCACGCGCGTTCAAGCCCAGTCCCAGGCCGTCGGCCACGCCGGTGGCGATCGCCAGTACATTCTTGACCGCGCCGCCCACTTCCACCCCGATCACGTCATCGCAGGCATACACACGGATGCTGCCGCCGTGCACCGTGGCCACCACCTGGTCGCGCAGGCCGGCCGCGTGCGAAGCGACCGTCAGCGCGCACGGCAAGCCGCGCGCCACTTCCTGTGCAAACGACGGGCCGGACAGGGCCGCGGCGGGCACGGCCTCGCCCAACACCGCGCGCACCACCTGGTGCGGCAGCAGGCCGGTGCCGTATTCGAAGCCCTTGCACAGCCACACGATGTGCGGGATGGCATAGGGCTTGAGCTGTTCGAGCAGCGGGCGCAGCCCGGCCACCGGGCAGGCCGCGATCAGCAGCGGCGCCGGCGCGTCCAGCACATGGGCCAGCGCGGCGCCGAAGTCGGCCGTCACCTGCAGGCTGTCGGGGAAAGGAAAACCGGGCAGATAGGCGCTGTTCTGGCGCTCCCCGGCCATGGCCGCCATGGCCGCGCCGTTGCGGCCCCACAGCAAGACCTGATGGCGGGCGGCCAGCGCCAGCGCCACGGCCGTGCCCCAGGCGCCGGCGCCGAGCACGGTCACCTGGCGCGGCGCGCTCGCGGCAGCCGGCATCAGATGCCCCAGACTTCGGACATGCGCACGAAGCCGCTCACGCCGTCGCGGTGGCGCACCTTGGCCCAGCCGCCTTGCGTCTCGACCAGTTCCAGCAGCACGCCCTTGTCGGCACTCATGACGGCTGTGGCGTTCTCGTCCGCGGCCACGCGCAGGCGCGCATTGGGCACGCGCACCACCACCGTGCGGCGTGGCGACAATTGTTTCGATTCGATCCAGGCCAGGTCGCCCGTCACATCGCGCACCTTGGCCCATTCGC
>CAMLIL010000018.1 GCA_946480015.1 uncultured Oxalobacteraceae bacterium
GAACAGGTCGACCGGAGCGCGCAGGATGTGGTGCATCAGTTCTTCCGGCGTCAGCCGGGCCGCTTCGATGTCGAGCGCGGCGCGTATCTGGGGCGACAGGTCGATGCTGCGCGCCGTGCGCGGGAACACCCCGCCGCCGGCCGAGATGAGCGACTTGTCGTAATCGTCCCAGGACGAGCGCGGCAGCGCGAACAGGCGTGCGCGCTCGGCGTACGACTGCGCCACGTCCGGGGCCGGATCGAGGAAGATGTGGCGGTGGTCGAAAGCGGCGAGCAGTTTGATCTGGCGCGACAGCAGCGCGCCGTTGCCGAACACGTCACCGGACATGTCGCCCACGCCGACCATGGTGAACGGCGTGCTGTTGATATCGTGTTCCATTTCATAGAAGTGGCGCTTGACCGCTTCGAACGCGCCCTTGGCGGTGATGCCCATCTTCTTGTGGTCGTAGCCGTTCGAGCCGCCCGAGGCGAACGCGTCGCCAAGCCAGAAGCCGCGCTGCACGGCGATGCTGTTGGCGATATCGGAGAAGGTCGCCGTGCCCTTGTCGGCGGCCACCACCAGATACGGGTCGTCCTGGTCGTAGCGCACGGTGTCGGCGGGCGGTACGATGGCGCCGCGCACCCGGTTGTCGGTCACTTCCAGCAGGCTGGCGATGAACAGGCGGTAGACCGCTTCGCCTTCGGCCGCCACGGCTTCGCGGCTCGGGTTGGCCGGCATCTGCTTGCACACGAAACCGCCCTTCGAGCCGGCCGGCACGATGACGGCATTCTTGACCATCTGGGCCTTGACCAGGCCGAGCACTTCGGTGCGGTAGTCTTCCATGCGGTCCGACCAGCGCAGGCCGCCGCGCGCGACCGGTCCGCCGCGCAGGTGCACGCCTTCGAAGCGGCGCGAGAACACGAAGATTTCGCGGAACGGGCGCGGTTCGGGCACCAGCGCCAGCTTGCTGGTGTCGAACTTGAAGATGATCTTGTCGCCCTGGTTCTGGTAGTAGTTGGTGCGTACCGTCGACAGCATCAGGTCGACCAGCGCGGCCAGCATCTCTTCCGTGTCGGCGTGGTTCACGCTGGTCAGGCGCTTCTTGACCGAGGCGATGGCCTCGGCGGCGGCAGCGCGTTCGTGTTCCGGACGGGCAGGGTCGAAGCGCTGGTGGAAGCTGTCCACCAGCTCCTTGACCATGTCGGGCCGGCGGCGCAGGGTGTCGGCGATATAGCGGATCGAGAATTTGGTGCCGGCCTGGCGCCAGTAGGCGATGTAGGCGCGCACCAATTGCACTTCGCGCGTGCTCAGGCCACCTTCGATCACCAGGCCGTTCAGGCGGCCATCCTCGGCCTCGTCGTTGAACAGCGCCGTGAACAGTTCCTGCGCCACCCGCACCACGTTCGGACGGGCCAGTTTGGCGGCGCTGTCGGCATCCACCGACAGGCTGGTGACGAAGCGCTTGCTGCCGTCGGCCAGGTGGATGGTGTAGGTCTGCTCGCGGTCGATGGCGACGCCGGCATTGTGCAATGCGGGCAGGATGCGCGAGAGCGACGGCACGCCGTCGATCGTGTACAGGCGGATCGATGCGCCACCTTCGGATTCGCCGGTCTCGATGCGTACCGCCACGTGGCCGGCCTGGCCATTATTCAGGATGGCGTTCAGGTCCGCGAACGCCACGGCCGGGGCGGTGGCGGTCACGTAGTTGACCGGCAGGTTGGCGCACAGCTTGCGCAGGCTGGCGCGCACGCCGGTGTCGAACACGTTGTCGGTCAGCGCGGCAAACCGGTCGTGCCAGCCGTCGAGCACCGACAGCAGCGGCTGCTGGATATCGGTTTCCAGGTCGAGCGGATAGCGCGCGGCATGCGCGATCAGATAAACGCGCGCCAGCGGACCGTCTGCCACCAGGGTTTGCGAGCGCACGTCGACGGCGCCCGAGCTTTCCTTGAGCGCGTGCGCCAGCGCCGCGGCCACGCTGGCGCTATAGCGTTCGCGCGGCAGGTAGATCAGCACGTTGAGGTGGCGCGCGTACACGTCGCGACGCGCGAACACCTGCGCGCGCGGCTGCTTGTACAAGGACACCACGGCGCTGCAGATCTGCGCCAGCCATTCGGGATCGGCTTCCAGCACTTCGGTGCGCGGCAGCGATTCGAGAATTTCCAGGAACTTTTCGGCGCGGAAGCCTTCCTGGCGCACGCCGGCCAGGCTGAGCACCCTGGCTACGCGGCCCCGCGCGAACGGCAGGCGCGCCAGCGGGGTGGCGGTGGCGGCGCGCGTGAACAGGCCGACGAAGCAGTGCTCGCCCAGCACACTGCCCTGGGTGTCGGTCTCGCGCACGCCGATGAAGTCGAGCGGCTGGTCGCGGTGCAGCGTGCCGGCCACGTCGGCCTTGACGATGGACAGCGTGTCGGGCCGGCGCGACAGGGTGTCGAAGTCGCCCGGGATGTTGGCCAGGCAGCTTCCGTACACCGGATGGGAAGTGTCCTGCAGCACGCCGATGCGGCTGGGTATGTCGCGTTCGAGTTCGCGTACGCCCGGCTTGGCGACATAGTGGGCGTAGCCGAACGGCTCGAACCCTTCGTTGCGGGCCCAGTCGAGAAAGGCGGCCACTTCCTGCCCTTCGGTGCCGCGCGTGGCCGCGGCGGCGGCCACGGAGGTCATGCGGTCGGCCATGGCGACGGCGTCGCGGCGCACCACGGCGGCATCGCGCGCGACCATCAGCAGCTTGTCGATCAGGGCGTCGAGTTCTTCGCGCGCAAGCTCCTCGGCCAGCATGCACAGGACGATCGACTCGAGCGGGGCGCCGGCTTCGCCCACCGAGACGGCGTTGCCGGATTCGTCGCGGCGCACCGCCAGCACGGCGTTCATGACGGCGCCGACGGACACGCGCTGCCGGCGCATGGCCATGACGATGGAGTCGACCAGATACGGCATGTCGTCGTTCAGGACCAGCAAGGCGGTCGCCATGCCGCCGCGGCCGTCGGAATAGCGCAGGCGTGCGATCTGGCAGCCGTCGCCACTGCGCCGCGCGGCCTGGGCGAAGCCTTCGCGCAGCAGCGGCGCCAGGCTGTCGGGCGAGGTGCCGGCCAGGTCTTCATCGTCCAGGGATGCCAGCCAGGCGCTGATCAGCGCCTCGGTCTGGCTGCCATCGGGCTGGGACGCGTGGACCAGGTCGAGGGTCTGTTTGCGCAGTTCGTGGGGCATCTGTTTCATCTTGCTTCTCCAATGCTGTTGGTGTTACATCGGGAACTGCGCCGCTGCTAGCTTGACTCGTACATTCCCGGCAGATCGAGAATGCGCGCCAGCTCTTCCAGCGCGGCGTGGCATTCGATGGCCAGTTGCGGATCGGCCAGGTCCTTGGGCTCCAGATGGTCGCGGTAGTATTTCCGCACCCAGCCGGCCAGGGTGGCATACAGCGCTTCGGTCATGATGACGCCCTGGTGCATGGCTGCCGCCTCGGCGCCGGTGAGGGCCACGCGCAGGCGCAGGCACGCGGGTCCGCCGCCATTGCGCATGCTCTGGCGCAGGTCGAACTCGACCAGTTCGTCGATCGGACCGCCGCTGGCGGCCAGTTCGCGCAGGTAGCGCGCCACGGCCAGGTTTTCCTGGCATTCGTGCGGCACCACCAGCGCCATGCCGCCATCGGGTTTGATCAGCAGCTGGCTGTTGAACAGGTAGCTCGAGACCGCGTCGGCGACCGGCACGATCCGGGTATCGACACGGATCGGCAGCAGCTCGGCGCCAGCCACTTCCATGGCCGGGCGCAGCTGGTTGAGTACCGCCGCCTCGTCGTGAAAGGCCTGCTCATGGTAGAACAGCACATTGCCGCTGCCGACCGCGATCACGTCGTTGTGGAACACGCCCTGATCGATCACGCCCGGATTCTGCGCGGCGAACACGGTGCGCGCGGCGTCCAGGCCATGCAGGCGCGCGACCGCCTGCGACGCTTCCAGGGTTTGCCGGGCCGGATACTTTTTGGGAGCCGGCGCGGAGGGGTCGAACTCGACGCGGCCGTACACGAACAGCTCGACGCCGGGGCCGCCGTGGCGCGCGCACAGACGGGTATGATTGGCCGCCCCCTCGTCGCCGAAGGCCGGGGTCGGGGGCAAGGCGTCGTGCACGCGGAAGTAACGCTGGTCGCGGAAGATGGCGCGCAGGGTACGCGTCACCTGCGCATGTTCGTCCGAGCGGTGCAACTTGTTGTTCAGGTTGGCGGGCGTGAAATGCACGCGCCCGTCGTGGGTGTCGGCCGAGGGGCTGACGGTGGCGGCGTTGGCGGTCCACATCGGCGCGGCCGAGTAGGCGCACGCCAGGATGACCGGCGCTTCGCGGTAGGCGCGCGCCAGCACGTCGGCGTCGGTGCCGGTAAAGCCGACGCTGCGCAGCATGCGGAAATCGGGCCGGCAGTGCGGCGGCAGCAGCGCCTGGGCAAAGCCGCGCGCGGCCAGCGCCCGCATCTTGGCCAGTCCCTGCAAAGCCGCCTCGCGCGGGTTGGAGGCGCTCTTGACGTTGTTGAACGAGGCCACGTTACCGAACGAGAGCCCGGCGTAGTTGTGGCTGGGGCCGACCAGGCCGTCGAAGTTATATTCGCGCGCGTTCATCGTCGCCTTCACATCGTCAGGCCGGGGGACAGCTTGGCCGGCATTTCAAGTTCGGAGGTTTCGATCGACGCCACCGGATAGGCGCAGTAGTCGGCCGCGTAGTAGGCGCTCGGACGATGGTTGCCCGACTTGCCCACGCCGCCGAACGGCGCGGTGCTGGCCGCGCCCGTGGTCGGGCGGTTCCAGTTGACGATGCCGGCGCGCGCCTGCACGCTGAAGCGCTTCCACAGCGCCTCGTCGTTCGACAGCAGCGCCGCCGCCAGTCCGAACCCGGTCGCGTTGGCCACCTTGATGGCGCTGTCGAAGTCCTTTACGCGCACGATCTGCAGCAATGGCCCGAACCACTCTTCGTCGGCAATGCCAACGGCGTCGCTCACGTCGACAATGCCCGCCGTGACGAAGCCGGCGTCCGGATTGGGCTGGCGCATCTGCAGCAGCACCGTGCCGCCCTTGGCCGCCATGTCGGCCTGAGCCTGCACCAGGCGCGCGGCCACCAGGCTCGACACCACCGGGCCCATGAAGGGTTGGGGATCGGCGTTGGACGGCCCGACCGCCAGCTTCGATGCCACGTCGACCAGGCGGCGCACGAAGGCGTCGCCGTCGGGCGAATCGTGCACCACCAGCCGGCGCGCGCAGGTGCAGCGCTGGCCCGCTGAGATAAACGCCGACATCACCGTGTGGTGCACGGCCGCGTCGAGATCCTTCACGTCCCACACCACCAGCGGGTTGTTCCCCCCCATTTCCAGCGCCAGCATCTTGCCGGGCTGGCCGCCGAACTGCCTGTGCAGGGCCACGCCGGTCTGGCTGCTGCCGGTGAACAGCAGGCCGTCCAGGCCCGGATGCCGGCTCAGCGCCACGCCGGTATCGCGGCCGCCATTGACCAGATTGAGCACACCGGCCGGCAGGCCCGCGCGTTCCCACAGCTGCACCGTCTTGACGGCGGTGCGCGGGGCGTATTCGCTCGGCTTGAACACCAGCGTGTTGCCGGCGATCAGGGCCGGCACGATATGCCCGTTGGGCAGGTGGCCGGGGAAGTTATACGGTCCGAACACGGCAAACACGCCGTGCGGGCGGTGCCGCAGCACGGCGGTACCATCCGCGACCTTGGCCGCCACTTCGCCGGTGCGGGTGCCGTACGATTGCACCGAGATGTCGACCTTGCCGGCCATCGTGGCCGCTTCGGTGCGCGCTTCCCACAGGGGCTTGCCGACTTCCTCGGCGATGGTCTGCGCCAGCTCCTCGGCGTTTTCGCGCAGCAGATCGCGAAAGCGCGTGCAGATGGCGATTCGTTCGTCCAGCGGCGTGAGCGCCCACGACTCGAAGCGCGCACGCGCCGTCTGCACCGCCTGGGCCACGTCATCGGCGTTCGATTCGCGGCTGGTCCAGCTCTGGCGGCCGGTGGACGGATCGACCGTCACCAGTTCCGCGCCGCCGCCCGGCAGCCAGCTGCCGTTGATGTAGTTGCTGAGATTAGACATGAGGATTCCTCCTTACATTCAGGTGCAGCGTGCGTACCTGCTCGCCGCCCTGGCAGTGCAGCAGGTCCATCTGGGCCGGCGACAAGGCCAGCTTGCCGTTACGCGGGGCGGCATGCGTGAGGATCATGCGAAAATCGTTCATCGCCGTGTTCGAAATGATCATCGGCTCGGCGGCGTCCCCTTCCTCTCCCGCTTCGGCGCTGGCCAGCGTACTGTCGCGCATTGCGCGCAGTTCCGACACGCGTGCCTGCAGCACCGGCCCGGCATCGAAGATATCGACATAGCCTTCGAAATGCATGCCCTCCTGCTCGAGCAGGCGGCGCGCCGGCGCGGTGGAGTCGTGCACCTTGCCGATGACCTGCTGTGCGTCCTCCGGCAGGTAGGCCACATACATGGGCTGGCGCGGCATCAGTTCGGCGATAAAGGATTTCTTGCCGAGCGCGGTCAGGTGGTCGACGTGATCGAAGGTCATCTTGAAGAAGTGCCGCCCCAGGCCTTCGTAGAACGGCGAGCGGCCGTCCTCGGCCTGGTAGCCGCGCATTTCGGCGATGATTTTTTCGGTGAACAGGTGCGGGAACTGGGCGATGAACAGAAAGCGGCTCTTCGACAGCCACTTGCCGTTGTTCCCGATGCGGTAGTCCGGATGCAGGAACAGCGAGCAAAGTTCGGTCGCGCCGGTCAGGTCGTTGGACAGATACAGCGTCTCCATGCGCGTGAACACGTGCAGTTCGTGGCTGGAATGGACCAGCGTGCCGATGCGGTAGTTATAGAACGGCTCGTCCAGGCCGACCGCGCCCTTGATGGCGCACACGCCGGCCAGGCGCCCGCTGGACGTGTCCTCCATGACGAACATGTAGTCGCGCTGTTCGGGCGGAATGGTTTCGGCGAACGACGCGACCGCGATATCGACGCGATGACCCAGCAATTTCCGGTCCGGCTTGAGAGTCGTCATGCCGCTGCCGACGTGCTGAGCCAGGTCGATCAGGGCGTCGAGATCGGAAGCTTTGATTGAACGTACTACTAGCATAGCTGTCCTTGTCGACGTTAGATTCTGACGCAGATGACGCTGTCGCCCGGCGTGACCATCAGCGCCTGCTGCGCTTCGGCCGAGAGCTGCACGCTGTCGTCCGATTCGACCGCGGGGCACCTGACCGTGACGGCGCGGAAGTTCTGCTCGTTGCTGGCGGCGATGGCGTAGTTCACCATCGGATCGGCGGACTTGCCCGGCTCGGCCTGCGCCACGTGGCGCACCATCGAACCGCTGAACGAGCGCAGCACGTTCTTGTGCGCCTGCAGAATCGGGCCGCCGTCGAAGATGTCGACGTAATCGTCGGCTTCGAAGCCCTCCGCGGTGAGCAGGCTGAAAGCCAGTTCGCCGCCCGCATGGATCTGGCCCATGACTGCCTGCGCATCGCCCGGCAGCAGCGGCACGTAGACCGGATAGTGCGGCATCAGTTCGACGATCAGGGTGCGGTTGCGCGCGCCGCCGATGATGCGTTCGGCGTCGAGGAAATCCATCTTGAAGAATTTGCGCCCCAGCGCTTCCCAGAACGGCGACTGGCCGTTCTTGTCGGTGACGCCGGCCAGCGGCACGAAGAAGCGGTCGCTGAAGCGGTGCGGCGCCAGCACGGCGAACAGCAGGCGCGCGCGCGACAGCAGGGCCGCTTCGGCGCCGGCGCGGGCCTGGTCGCCGATGTAGAAGCCGGACAGCTGCGAGTACGCGGTCAGCTCCGAGCACAGGGTCAGCGCGTGCACGCTGTGGCTGATGTTCAGGTCGCGCGAGACCTGCTGGATGACGTCGTTACGAAACGAGAAGTAGGTGCCGTTCGATCCCGCCGAGGCGTGGATCGCGGCGGTGCCGACGATGGCGCCGGAAGCGCGCTGCTCCAGCACGAACAGGTAGGATTCTTCGCTGGGAATGTCGACATGGGCGGCGAAGGAAGCGATCGATCGCTCCACCGACGCGGCGATTTTCTCGCGCGTGCGCGGCAGGGTATGCACGCCAGGCATGGAGACCTTCGCCATTGCTTCGAGGGCGTCGATATCCGCACGTGCGGCCGGACGAACAACAAACATGGTAGCTCCCAGAGGGGCGTTGACGTTGCGTGGCTCGACAATGCGCGCAGCCCGCGCCTGGCGGGCTGCGCGCCTGCGATACTTAGTTCGCAGTCGAGGTATCGAGCACGGTCTGCAGCGCGAGGCGCAGGATCCGGTCCGCTTCGGCCAGCTGCTCGTCGGTGACGATCAGGGCCGGAGCGAAACGCACCACGTCAGGGCCGGCGATCAGCAGCATCAGGCCGAGCGCTTCGGCGGCCTTGGTGATGTCCTTGGCGCGGCCGATGAAGGCGCCGGTGGTCGGCAAGCCGATCAGCAGGCCGCTGCCGCGCGCATCGCCGAACACCTGGGGAAAGTCCGCGGTGAGCTTGTTCAGGTTGGCGAACAGCTTGGCCGACGCTTCGCGCACGCGCGCCAGGAATGCCGGCTGGTTGATCGTCTCGAGCACGTTGAGCGCCACCGTGCAGGCCAGCGGATTGCCGCCGTAGGTGGTGCCGTGCGAGCCGGGTGCGAAAGCGCTGGCGATGGCGGTGGTGGTCAGCATGGCGCCGATCGGGTAGCCGTTGCCCAGTGCCTTCGCGCTGGTCAGGATGTCCGGGGTGACGCCCTTGTCCATGTAGGCGTACAGGTGGCCGGTACGGCCCATGCCCGACTGGACTTCGTCGAAAATCAGCAGCGCGCCGGTTTTGTCGCACAGTTCGCGCAGGCCTTTCAGATAGGCCGGATCGCCTGGAATGACGCCGCCTTCGCCCTGGATCGGTTCGACGATCACCGCGCACACGTCGTCGCCGATGGCCGCGCGTGCCGCTTCCAGATCGTTGTACGGAATGTGGTTGATTTCCGGTGGCAGCGGCTCGAAGCCTTCGGTGTACTTCGGCTGGCCGCCGACCGAGACGGTGAACAGCGTGCGGCCGTGGAAGGACGACAGGCAGGAGATGATGCGCGACTTGTGCGGGCCGAATTTGGCGTGCGCATATTTGCGCGCCAGCTTCAGGGCCGCTTCGTTGGCTTCGGCACCGGAGTTGCAGAAGAAGGCGCGTTCGGCGAAGGTGGCCTCGGTCAGGGCGGCGCCCAGGCGCAGCACCGGCTCGTTGGTGTAGCCGTTGCCGATGTGCCAGAGGGTATTGAGCTGGCGCGTGATCGCGTCGTTGATGACGGGGTTGCAGTGGCCCAGCGAGGTGACGGCGATACCCGAGGTGAAATCCAGGTAATGCTTGCCGCTTTGATCCCACAGGTCCAGGCCCGAAGCGCGCACAGGCACCATCGCGGCGGGAGCGTAGGTAGGGACCAGGACCTCGTCGAAGGTTTCCCGGGTTACAGGCCGCGTGGTGACACCCGTATCAAGCTTAGCGTTCATGGCAATTCCTCATCCGATGTTAGTAGGGCGCCCAGCCAACAACAGCTGGTGACGTTGAGCCATTATAAGAAAGATGGCAAAACACATCTTTTGGATACGCGACAAACATTTTCATTTTTTGCCATGCCGGGGATTGCTTTGCGTCTGGAAACCAGCCCCTGCATGACCAGCGCTACTGTTCGGGACCGGCCAGCTTGCGCTGCCGTTCCTCGCGCGGAGTATTGCCGAACAGCGCGCCGAACGCCGTCGAGAAATGTGAACCGCTGGAAAAACCGCACATCAGTCCGACCTGGACGATGGAGTAATTGGTTTCGAGCAGCAATTGACGGGCACGCTGCAGCCGCATTTCGAGGTAGTAGCGCGACGGCAAGCTGCCCAGATACTGTTTAAACAGGCGTTCCAGCTGGCGCCGCGAAATGCCGACCAGGCTGGCGATGTCGTCGGTCGACAGGGGCTCTTCGATATTGGCCTCCATCAGCGTGACCGCTTCGGTCAATTTCGGCTGCAGGGCGCCAAAGCGCGCCTGCAAGGCAACGCGCTGGCGCTCTTCGCGTCCGCGCACACGGTCGATGCACAGGGTTTCCTTGATCTGCGCCTGCACGCCCGCGCCGAAAATCGCTTCGACCAGGGTAAGCGAAAAATCGATGCTGGCCCCGCCGCCGCAGCAGGTCAGGCGGTTGCCGTCGATTTCGAACAGGTTCGGTGTAAAGTTGGCATGATCGGCAACGCTGTCGACATCGGCATACAAGGCCCACGGCAAGGCGGTACGCGCGCCGTTGAGCACGCCGGCATCGGCCAGCCACAGCACGCCCGCCCCGACCCCGCCCCAGAACGGCGCAGCGCGGCAACGGTCGATGACGGCGCGGCAATGGGCTGGCTTTAACGCGGCTTGCGCTTCGTCGGCCACCAGCAGCACCAGATGCCAGTGGCGCGCCGTGTCGGCATTGAATTTATCCGGGCTGCGCACGTCGACGTGCAGGCGCTCCGGTCCCAGCAAGGTGGCGGCCATGCGCAGCGGCTGGTGCAGGCCCGACCAGGTCAGGGTGTCCGGTTCGCCGGCGTTGATGAGCAGCACGCGCAATGGCCTCTCTTGCGCCAGCAGGGCAAGTTTAGCGAGTGGCATCGGGTGGCGTCAGCGGAGTTTTCACTCGGGCACGAGGGCGCCTGCGGGGCGCGCGGTATTCCATTGGCTGACTATCATACCGGAGATTAACAAAGCGGCACCGGCCCAGCCGCGCACGCCCATGGTCTCGCCCAGCCAGAAAAAGGCGAAGAAGGCGGCCGCGGCCGGCTCGAACGCGTAGATCACGGCCGCCTCGTTGGCGCTGGCGTGGCGCTGGCCCCAGG
Organism: uncultured Oxalobacteraceae bacterium; assembly: GCA_946480015.1. The sequence continues at coordinate 10,818 of CAMLIL010000018.1, forward strand.
TTTGCAGCGAGATGATGGCGGCGGTGGCGATCGCGCCCAGGTAGGCGATGCTCAGCCAGGTGGCTTTCAGCCCCTCGAGCGTGTGTTGCCAGTAGCGCTCCATGGCCGGGCCGGCTTGCAGCGGCACTTCGGTCAGCAGCAGCCACAGCAGGGAGCCGGCCGCGACCGTGACGATCTGCGTGGCCGTCAAGGTCATGAGGCGGCTGGCCGCGCGGGTGCGCACTTCCAGCATCTTGACATACACGGCGAAACACAGCGCGCACAGCAGCGCCAGCGTGTCGCCGATAGTCCAGCTGCCGCTGTCCCAGCACAGCGCCGTCAGGCCCGACAATGCCAGCGCCAGCGCGACCCAGATGCGGCGCTCGGGCGGCTTGCCGGATAGCAGCCCAAGCAGGGGCACGATGAGCACGTTCAGGCCGCAAATAAAGGCGTTGCGGTTGGAACTGGTGAACTTGAGCCCTTCCACCTGAAATACATAGCAAAAGAACAGCACCATGCCGAGCAGTGCGCCCGATACCAGGTCGGCACGGGTGGCGCGCAGCAGGAAAGGCGCCAGCAGCAGCGAACCAAGCAGGAAGCGGGTGAACACGATCCATGCGGGCGAGTAGGCGCCGGTCAAGTCTTTCATTGCCGGAAAGGTGGTGCCCCATACGAGGGTAACGATGAGCAAGGCAAGAATGCCGCGCAGATGGGATGGCATGGGGGGATAACAAAATGACAGGAAATACCCATGGTAACCGGACCCGGCCGCGAACGCGAGCCGCGCCGCTGCCGCGCTCGCGGCGCGGACCGTTATAATCACACCATGGGGGAGCGATACTTAAAGAGTGTGCGTTTGCTGGCCGAGTGCCTGCAGGGCTTCGAGCGTCTGTCGGGTGAGTCGGTGCGCCGCTGCGGGCTGACGCCACCCCAGTTCGACATCATCGCCACCCTCGGCAATACCCCAGGCATGAGTTACAAGGAACTGGGCGAACGCACCCTGATCACCAAAGGCACGCTGACCGGCGTCATCGAACGGCTTGAACAGAAGGGCCTGGTGGTACGCACCCGCAATGCGGACGACAAGCGGTCCTTTTTCGTGCAGCTCAGTCCCGCAGGCGAGAGCGTGTTCAACGATACCTTCCCCAAAGTGGTCGAACAGGGCAAAAATCTGTTCGCCCCGTACACGGAAGCCGATTTCGAGGCCATGGATGTCGCCCTGCGCAAGCTCAAGCAACTCATTACCGACGCCACCCGGCGGTCCCCCGGAACCCCACAACCCAAGGAAACAGATTGAAAACCTCTCTTCTCGATGGCAAAAAGCCCGCCAAATTTGACAAGCACATCATCGGCAACCTCCTGCTCGACCAGGCGACCCCGGACGAAGTGCGCAAGGAAAAAATGCTGATCGGCGTACGCAACGAGGACGGCGACATCTATCGCCTGATCGGCGCGACCAAGATCAACAGCTTCATGAACGCGGTCGAGGAACTGGACGATCTGGGCCTTGTGAACGAGCTCCAGGACACCGAAGGCACCCAGGAAGGCTGCGACGCGATTTTCAGTCAGCCTTGAGGATTGTCGCTCCCAGGTAATATACTTGAAGAAATATGTTGCTCGACAGAACGTTTTGCGAGAAGCTTGGCGGACTTATGGGAGAATAATTTTCCGATGGACAGACTCGACGCCTTCAAAAGCATCGCTGCGCAGGCGGGCCGCGGCGAACTTACCTTTCCGACCAATGTCGACGCGACCCTCAAACTGCAGCGGGCGCTGAACGATCCGGACTGTCACGCCGAAGTCGCGGCCCGGCTGGTCCAGGCCGAGCCGCTGCTGGCCGCGCGCACGGTGGCGATCGCCAACTCGGTGGCCTACAACCGTTCCGGCAATGAAATCACGAATGTCCGCAACGCTGTCCAGCGGGTCGGTTTCCGCACCTTGAACGCACTGGCGGCGGCGGTGATCGTGCGTCAGCTCGACAGCAAGATCAAGCAGCCTCACCTGCGCAAGATGGCCGACCAGCTATGGCAGCACTCGGCCCACGTGGCCGCGCTGTCCCAGGTGATCGCCAAGCGGGTGGCCCGGGTCGACCCGGAAACGGCGCTGTTTGCCGGCATTGTGCACGAGGTCGGCGGCTTTTATCTGCTCTCGCGCGCCGAGGAATTTCCCGGTCTGCTGGACGGCGACCCGGACGAATGGATCGAGCATGGCGAGGTCGAAGTCGGCCGCGGCGTACTCAAGAAGCTCAATGTGCCGGCACCGGTCATGGAGGCCATCGAAGCCCTGTGGGAAGGCATGCGCGCATTGCCGCCCGAAACCCTGGGCGACACCCTGCTGCTGGCCAACGACTTGTCGCCGGTCGCCTCGCCCCTGCATACCCGCCCCGGCGCCACCACCCGCTCATCGGCCTCGACGATCGACTTCGTCATCGGCGAAGGTACGCTCAACAGCATCCTGGAAGAATCGGCCGAGGAAGTGAAGGGCCTGACGTCCGCCCTGTTGTGACCGAACCCGGGTGTTCCGGCCAAAAAAATGCCCGCTGGTTGAGAGCGGGCGAAGTCCAAAACTAGGGATGTCCTGAAAGAGACGGTTCCACTATAGTTTTCCGGTCATCATTGTTCTGTGCGCCAACACACACAAGAACAAAAATATCCTCGGATTTCCATGCCGACATTTTCCGTCCGCGTGGCAGAATCACGACATTGTCAACTTAGCTAGCCTTTCATGACCAAAACCGTCACCAGCAAGAGCCGCGCGAGCGGACGCACCACCCTGGCTGCGGTTGCCGCCCATGCAGGCGTGTCCACCATGACCGCCTCGCGCGCCCTCAATCAGCCCGACCTGGTGTCCGACGCCGTGCGCGCCCGGGTCCAGCTGGCCGTCAGCACCCTGGGCTACGTGCCCAACCGCGCGGCGCGCGCGCTGGCTTCACGCCAGTCGAATGTGATCGTGGTGCTGGTGCCGTCGCTGTCGAACGTGGTGTTTACCGCGGTGCTGGACGGGATCCAGGACGTGGTCGACGCAGCCAACTACCAGCTTCTGATCGGTAACACCCGCTATTCGGACGCGGAAGAGGAAAAGCTGCTGGGGATTTACCTGCAGTCGAATCCGGACGGCATTCTGCTGTCGGGCCTGACCCACAGCCCGCGCGTGGCGCAGATGCTGGCTACATCGAGGGTGCCGGTGGTATCGATGATGGACCTGGCCGGCGATCCGGCCCAGCTGTCGGTGGGCTTCTCGCAGCACGAGGCGGGCCACACCATGACACGTTATTTGATCGACAAGGGCCACAAGCGCATCGGCTTTATCGGCGCCCAGCTCGATGAACGGACGCTGAGCCGCTTCGCCGGCTACCGCAAGGCGATGCTCGATGCCGGGCTGTCCGACGAACGGCTGGAACTGATGGTGCCGGATGCGTCCAGCATTGCGCTGGGGGCCGAGCTGCTGGGGCGCATGCTGGCCAAGGCGCCCGATTGCGACGCCATCTTCTGCTGTAACGACGACCTGGCGCATGGCGCGATCTATCAGTGCCAGCGGCGCGGGATTTCGGTGCCGGAGCAGCTGGCCATCTGCGGATTCAACGATCTGCCGGCGTCGGCATGGATGAAGCCATCGGTGACGACCATCGGCACGCCGCGCTACCGCATCGGCTTCGAGGCGGCGACGCTGTTACGGAGCGTGATTGCGGGACGCACGCCCCCGGTGACCAGGATCGATCTGGGATTCACGCTGATGCCGCGCGAGAGCGCTTAGCCCCGTCGTTCCCTCGAACGAGGGAACCCATTATTGCGCAGCACGGAGTATGGGTCCCCTCTTTCGAGGGGAGGACCCGGCTTAGCGTCCGCCGGCAGCGAACTCGCGTGCCGCCAGCTTGACCTTCACGGTGCTCACCGGCGCATCGGTAGCCTGCGCCAGGGTCACCACGTACTCACCCGCGGCGATCTTCCACTTGTTCGACTTCGAATCGAACACCGCCAGCGTGCGCGGATCGATGGTCACGCTGGAAGCCCGGCTTTCGCCCGCCTTCAGTGCCAGCTTGTCCCAGCCGCCCAGACGCTTCGGCGCTTCCCAGCCGCCGCCAACTTTGGCCACATACACCTGCGGCACGGCCTTGCCGTCACGCTTGCCGGTGTTGGCGGTCTTGAACGACACGGCGATCGAACCATCCTTCGGCGCGGCCTTCAGGTCGGAGTAGCCAAAGGTGGTGTACGACAAGCCATGGCCGAACGCGAACAGAGGCTTGAGCCCTTTCTTCTCGAACCACTTGTAGCCAACGGCCGCGCCTTCGATGTCGTAGTTGACCGGGAAACGCGTATCCTTCGGCGCATCCAGACCGTCGAGCTTCGGACGTGGCAGCTGCGCCTCCGCCATCGGGAAGGTCACCGGCAGGCGGCCCGATGCATCGACTTCACCGGTCAGCACGCGGGCAATCGCTTCGCCGCCGTTGGTGCCCGGGTACCACGCTTCCACCAGCGCGTTCACGCTGCCCAGCCACGGCATGGACACCGGCGAACCGGTTTCCAGCACCACCACCGTCTTCTGGTTGGCGGCGGCGACGGCGGCAATCGTGTCGTCCTGCTTGTTCGGCAAGGCGAGCGTCTGGTCCTGGCCCTCGGCGGTCCACTGGGTGGCGAACACGATCGCCAGGTCGCTCGAAGCGGCCAGCTTGGCGGCGGCGGCGGCGTCCTTGCCGTCGTGGTACACGAACTTGGCATTCAGGCGTGCGGCCAGCGCCTTCATCGGCGAATTCGGCAGGTAGACCATCGGTCCCGGGAACCCTTCCGGCCCCTCGTTCGGCACCGCCGAACCGCCCACCGGATAGACCTGCGACGAACCGCCGCCCGACAGCACGCCAACGTCGGCGTGGCCGCCGATGATGGCGATGGTCTTGTAGCCGTTCGCCAGCGGCAGCAGCTTGTTCTGGTTCTTCAGCAGCACGATGCCTTCTTCGGCATCGGCTTGCGACACCTTGGCGTGCGCGGCCATGTCGATCTTTTCCAGCTCCACCTTGACCGGATGCTCCATCAAGCCATGCTTGTACATGGTGCGCAGCACGCGGTGGGCCATGTCGTCGAAGCGTTTCTCCGACACGTGGCCGTTTTGCACCGCCTCCTTCAGCGCGCCCTGGAAGTACGGCGACTGGTCGAACGGCCAGCCGGACTGCTGGTCCAGGCCACTATTGGCGGCCGGGATGGTCGAGTGGGTGGCGCCCCAGTCGGACATCACATAGCCCTTGAAGCCCCAGTCGCGCTTGAGCACCTTGTTGAGCAGGTAATCGTTCTCGCAGGCGTACTCGCCGTTGACGCGGTTGTACGCGCACATCACCGAACCCGGGTCGCCACGCTCGATGGCGATCTGGAAGGCCAGCAGGTCGGACATGCGGCCAGGCGCGTCGCTAATCTTCACGTCGAGGTGATTGCGTCCGGTTTCCTGGTCGTTGTAGGCGAAGTGCTTGATGGTGGCGATCACGTGGTTCGACTGGATGCCGCGAATCTGCTCGCCGACCATGATACCGGCCAGCAGCGGGTCTTCGCCGCCGTATTCGAAATTACGGCCGTTGCGCGGATCGCGCTGCAGGTTGACGCCGCCGGCCAGCATCACGTTGTGGCCGGCCAGACGGGCTTCCTTGCCGATCATGGCGCCGCCGGCAAAGCCGAGCGCCGGGTTCCAGGTGGCCGCGGTGGCGATACCGGCCGGCAGCGAAGTCAGTTCGCGCACCTTGCCGCCGCCCTGGGTCGCCACGCCGATGCCGGCGTCGGTCAGCTGCTGGTGCGGAATGCCCAGGCGCTCGATCCCCTGCAGGAAGCCGGCCGTCTGCGGCACGCCTTCCTTGGGCTTGGTCACGCCTTTGAAGTCGGTCGAAAAATAGCCGAACACGGTGTGGATCTTTTCGTCCATGGTCATCTGCGACACCGCCTTGGCGGCACGCTCGTCAGGGTTGCCCGCCTGCGCCTGGGCGCTTTGCGCGATCAGGGTGCACAGCGCCGCCGACAGGGCCAGCGCCCAGGCTTGTCTCGTTTTTCTACCTTGTGTCATGCTCATCCTTCAATCTTATATTTTAAAAAAAGGTCTCTCTAACCACGCAACTTGCATGCTAGCTTACATCGGAACCAGCACGTCGAGGTTGTATTTGCCCCCCTCGACGATACCGCTTATCCTGGCCTGCGGCAGCATGCGCCCCGCCTGCCACACCTGGACTTCGCCGACCTCGGCGCGCCGGATATTCAGTACAAAGTGCGCACCGCGGAAGGTGCGCTCGACCTGCATTTCGCTCCATGCCGCCGGCAGATTGGGCGCGATGCTCAGCCCCTCGGCGTCGCCCTTGACGCCGCACAGGCCCTCGACAAAACAGCGGTACACCCACGACACCGTGCCGGTGTTGAACAGCTGGCTGGAACGGCCCGCAGTGCGCGGATATTCGCGATGGGCGCCGCGGTAATAGTTCGGGATGAACACCGGCAGCTGGCCGCGCTGCAGGTAATCGGCTTCGCTCGGACCGGGAATCATCTGGCGCAGCAGCCTGTAGGCGCGCTCGGCCTGGCCGACCGTGTACAGGCTGAAGATATAAAAGATGGCGGCGTGGTTGTAGACCGCGCCGTTTTCCGCGGAGCCCGGGTGCTTCTGCGTGACGCGGCCGACGTCGTCGCGCATCTTGCTGTACGGCGGCGCGAACATGGCCACGCCGTAGGGCGACTCCAGCTGCGCCTCGACCTCCTCGAACATCACCGCGCGCTGCTGCGCGCCGGCGGCTCCGGACAGCATCGCCCAGGCCTGCGGGTTCAGGTAAATACGGCCTTCCCGGTCTTGCTTGACGCCGAACTTGACGCCGTCGTCGGTGATGCCGCGCGCGAACCAGCGCCCATCCCACAGGTGCTCGTTGGCCGCCGCGTTCATGGCCGCAGCGCCGTCGTGGAAGTGGCGCGCGTGCGCCTGCTCGCCGCGCTGTCCGCACATATCGCCCCACAGGGTCAGCGCGTACGCCGCCGCCACCGTCAGCCAGCCGGATACGCCACGGCCTTTGTAGCCGACCATGTTCATCGGATCGCACCAGTCACCCTGGGCGATGTACGACAGGCCGCGCGCGTCGCGTTCGGACAGCAGCCAGTCCATCGCGCGGCCCATGCGTACCGCCACCGGTTCGCTGCGGCCGCTATTGTCGATCACGATGTCATCGAGCAGCGCCCAGTCGGCCGTTTCGTCCAGATAGGCTTTCAGGCACACCGGCAGCCACACGCAGTGGTCGGTGTGCGGTACCTGGTTGATGTATTTGAGCTCGGCGCCTTCGGCCAGCAAGATCCCGTCCGGCATGGCGCCGGTGGCTTCCTGCTGGCTGAGCGCGTGCAGGAAGGCCGCGCGCATGACCTGCGGCTTGACGAAGCTCATGCCCATATTGTCCTGCAGGTAGTTGCGGGTCTGCGGATCGGTGGTCAGGCGGTTTACATCGCCGTGGTAGAACACCTGGCGCGGCAGCCAGTTGTTGACGAAGTTGTCCAGTTCCTTGTCGGGGGTGCTGATGCGCAGGCAGCCACGCCCGCCGGCGATGTATTCGGCGTATTCGGCGGCGGTGCGCGCGAACGCCTCGGCCGACAGGTAGCGCGCGCGCACGCTGGCGATTTCGGCATCGTCGAACGCGGGACCGAACAGGAAGCGCTTGTCCACCGCCGCGCCGGTAACGAGCGCGAGCCGGTACTGCACCACGGCGGCCGGGGTTTCGTAGCGCGCGTCGCCGTTGGCCAGGCTGGCCTGGCGCAGGGCCGAGGGATCATGCAGGCCGCCCTCGCCCTCGAACGCCGCCTGGTTGACTTCCCACGAATCGGGCGCGTCTTCGCACAGGAAGTAGGTCTTGTCCTTGAGGTCCTTGTTCTTGAAGTAGTCGGCCACCTTCTGATACGGCGTGACGCTGCTGGCGACAACCCCGCCGAGGTCGGCGCGGTATTCCCCCGACTGGTTCATCCACGACATGTACCCGATCGGGAAGTAAGGCGTAACGCTGATCCTGCGCGGCCGGCCCGACAGGTTGGTCACGCGCAGCGACCACAGTTCGACCACATCGTCGGTCGGCAGGCCGAGACGCACATCGATCCGCAGGCCGAGGTGTTCGACGCTCCAGGCCAGGTCGGCTTTACCGACCGAGAACGTGAAGCGGTCCAGCCGCTGGCGCACCGGCTCATACGGCGCCGAGAACAACTGCCCGCTTTCTTCATCCTTGATGTAGAAGAAGCGTCCGGGATGATGGGCGAAGTAAGCCTGCTCCGGCTGCATGAACGATTTCGCTTCCAGGTTCGGCGCGTGCGCGTACTTGGCCGGTTCCGGCTGCATGAACTGGGCCACCGCGTAGCCGCGGCAGGTGGCCTGGATCATCATCTTGCGGTTCCACAGAAAGCCCGCGGCGTACGGCATGGCGGTTGCGCTGGACAGCTCGAAGCGCTCGCCGTTGTCGGTTGGACGTAACATCACAGGGCCCCCTCGGGACGCGGTTGCGCAGCTTTGCGTGCGAGCAGTTCGGATTGGATATCGGCCAGCTGCTTCCCATCGAGGTCATAGAAGTACATGACCAGCACCGCCAGCAGCGCGAACAGGCCGGGAATGAAGGACATCAGCCAGACGATGCCAGCCTGCGAGCCGCTGGACTGGGCCGCGTTGGGCACATAGCCCAGCGCGGTGAAGATCGAACCGATCACGGCGACCGCCACGGCGGTGCCGAGCTTTTGCGAGAAGGTGGCGGCGGCGAAGGTCATGCCGGTGGCGCGGCGGCCGGTGCGGTACTCGTTGTAGTCGGCGGTGTCGGCGTACATGGAAAATGCCAGCGGCGACTTCGGTCCGAGCACAAAGCCCAGGGCGATCTGCAGCGCGTACATCAGCGTGATCTGGTCTTTGGGGATGAAGAAGAATGCGCACGAAAACAGCGCGGTGAGGCTCATGAGGATCATCATCAGCATGCGCTTGTCGACGAAACGCGTCATCACCGGCGTGAGCGCCGCACCGATGCTGGCGGCGATCATGTAGGCGGGGACGAAGGATGCGATCAGTTCCGGCTTGCCGACGTAGTACTTGAAGTAGTAGGCAGCGGTGGTGTTGCGCAGGGTGATGGTGACCATGATGATCAGCGCCAGCGCGAACAGCACCACCCACGGGCGGTTGCGCGCCAGGTCCTTGACGTCCTGGGCTACATCCGACTGCTGGCCTGGCGGCGGCGCGATGCGCTCGCGCGTATTGAAGAAGGTCAGCGCAAACAGCAGCGAAGCGGCGATGCCCCAGAAGAGCATGGTCAGCTGCCAGCCGGTGCGCGCGTCGCCGTTGCCAAGCCTGTTCACCAGCCAGGGGGTGGCGGCAGTCACCAGCGTGCTGCCGGCGAAGGCGAAAATGAAGCGCAGGCCGTTGATGGACGAGCGCTGCTGCGGATCGTTCGACATCACGCCCGACAGCGCGTTATACGGGATGTTGACGCAGGTGTAGCACACCATCATGCACAGATAGGTGCCGTAGGCCCAGACGATCTTGCCGTTGCCGGACAGGTCCGGCGTGGTGTAGGTCAGCACGGCGGCGCCGGCCAGCGGCAATGCGCCCCACAACAGGTAAGGGCGGAACTTGCCGTATCGGGAGCTGGTGCGGTCGGCGGCGGCCCCGATCATCGGGTCGGTAAAGGCATTGATGATCTTAATGAGGAACATCATCGACGCGGCGGCGGCGGCGGACAGGCCGAACACATCGGTGTAATAGATCAGCAGGAAGGTCGACACGTTGGTCCAATAAAAATTGAACCCCATGTCGGCAATGCCGTAACTGATTTTTTCGCGCCAGGGTAAGACGATTGCAGTCACAGTTAACTCTCAATAATCGAAGTACAAAAGCGCGAACATGGCATTTTAATCCAGGTCCGCGCCGATTGGAAACGTTTTCACTCGCACAGTTCCGCCCCTTTGTGGCTTTTTGGACAAACCAATGTTAGCGCTAACATGACTGCGAGTATTGCTTGGAGCTGGCAGGTTGTCAAATCAATTTTTGGGATACCTGCCTGATCGCCGCGGCCAGCGCCCTGGCCGTGCCACGCCGCAAGGGCTCGAATGGCGCCGTGGTGATTTCGTCTCCCGCACGCTGCCATGTGCCGCTGATAAGGCCGTCGACCAGCAGCATGGGTTTGTAGATGCCGTTTCCGCCCGGGACCAGGCGGCTTGCGTGGTGATCGGCCAGCACGGCGGCGCGGTCCTTGTAGCCCAGCAGGTATTCGTCGAATCCCGGCAGGAGATGGATGGTGCTGGCGGTCGTGCCGGGCGCCGCGCTTGCCGCCAGCCAGAGTCCATCGTGCTCGATCAGGCCGTCGGCGGCGGCACAGGCGCGCTTGGCGTCGGCCCCGGTCAGCCCGGCCCACCACGCGAAATCGGCAGCGCTGGCCGGACCGTGGCTGGTGAAGTAGCGCTGGCCCAGGCGGGCGAGCGCTTCGTCACGGCCAAGGACCTCGCCTTTGGGCAGGAAATCGTCGATCAGCGCGAAGGTCGTTTCGGCGCCTTCGAACCCGGCGCAACACAGCAGGCCGTCACTGGCCAGACGCCACAGGATCTGGTTGCCGCGCATCTCGGCGGTGGGTATGCCGTTGGCCTTGAAGACGTCGAACAGGTGGGCACGGGTGCGCGGCGGGCCGCCCTCGAGCGCCTTGATGACCAGCTTGTGCGCCTTGGCGATCAAATTGTCGTCGAGTTCCAGGCGCTGGAAGCGGCCCGCTGTGCCAGCCACATTGCGCTTGCCCAGCAGCGCCAGCATCCAGCGCAGATCCTGCGCTGCAACCGCGTGCAGGGTGCCGCGCAGCAGCCATGAGCGCACGATGATGCGCTGGTCGAAGGCGGCGCGGACCGTGCTGGCGCTGGCGCCGTTGACGCGCAGGCCGATGGCCAGCAGCGCGCTGGGAAAATCCTGCGCCTGCAGCGCGCCCATGTGCGACAGCAGCGCGGCGGGGTCGCTGAAGCGCTGCGTGTCGATCTGCTGGCAGGCCAGCCGTATGCTGGCGATTTCGGTGTCGTCCATTGTGCCCCTTCAGGTCGTCCTGGCGAACGCGGGGACGACGGCAACGCTTAAAAAAAATGCCGCCCAGCGTGAACTGAGCGGCATTCTTCGGACCATCGGCGGCGGGTGTTAAACCACCGCGCCGTCGGTCTCGTCTTTTTCCTTGATCGGTTTGATCAGGTCTTCGCGCTTCACGCCCAGCCACATGGCGATCGCCGCGGCCACGAATACCGACGAGTAAATACCGAAGCAGATACCGATGGTCAGCGCGATGGCGAAGTAGTGCAGCGTGGCGCCGCCGAAGAGCAGCATCGACAGCACCATCATCTGGGTACAGCCGTGGGTGATGATGGTACGCGAGATGGTGCTGGTGATGGCGTTGTCGATCACTTCATGCACGTCGGCCTTGCGCTGCTTGCGGAAGTTCTCGCGGATCCGGTCGAAAATCACCACCGACTCATTGACCGAATAGCCCAGCACCGCCAGCACCGCCGCCAGCACGGTCAGCGAGAACTCCCACTGGAAGAAGGCGAAGAAGCCGAGAATGATGACCACGTCGTGCAGGTTGGCGATGATCGCCGACACCGCGTATTTCCACTCGAAGCGGATGGCCAGGTAAGCCATCACGCCGATAATCACCATGATCAGTGCATTGAGGCCGTTGGCGGCCAGCTCGTCGCCCACCTGCGGGCCGACGAACTCGATCTTCTGCAAGGTCAGCAGCTCGGCGCCGGCGGCGTTGAAGCAGCTCGACTTGCTCACCGGCTGGCCTTTCTCGATCACGTCCACGCGGCGCGGCGAGCCGCCCTCGCTGGCGCACAGCGCGTTGAACACCAGCTGCGAACCGCTCGAACCGGCCACGTTCTTGATGATCGGCAGGCGCAGCATGATGTCCTGCGCGGTGCCGAAGGCGGTCACTTCAGGCTGCTCGTAACCCAGCTTGATCAGATCGGCGCGGATCTTTTCCTGGTTGGCCGCCTTCGGGTACTTCAGCTCCATCACGGTGCCGCCCTTGAACTCGACCGAAAAGTGCAGTCCCTTGGACACCAGGAAGAACACCGCGGCGACAAAGGTCAGCGCCGAAATCACGTTGAAAATCAACGCGTGGCGCATGAAAGGGATATCTTTCTTGATGCGGAAAAATTCCATCTTGAATCCTGTTGTAGTAAGTGCTTGTTAGTTCTTGACCGACAGGCCAGGAGTCCAGACGGTACCGATCGCGATCTTGCCCAGCTTCTTCTTGCGGCCGTACCACAGGTTCACCACGCCGCGCGAAACGAACACGGCCGAGAACATCGAGGTCAGGATGCCCAGGCAGTGCACCACGGCAAAGCCGCGCACCGGACCGGAACCGAAGGCCCACAGGGCCAGGCCGACGATCAGCGTGGTGACGTTCGAGTCGAGAATGGTGGCCCAGGCGCGGTCGAAACCGGCCGCGATCGACGCTTGCGGCGTGTTGCCGGAACGCAGTTCCTCGCGGATGCGTTCGTTGATCAGCACGTTGGCGTCAATTGCCATACCCAGCGCCAGCGCGATTGCCGCGATACCCGGCAGGGTCAGGGTCACTTGCATCCGCGACAGCAAGGCCAGCAGGAACAGCAGGTTGCAGGCCAGCGCCAGCACGCTGAAGAAACCGAACAGGTGGTAATAAATGATCATGAAGATCGCGATGGCGATGAAGCCGTACAGCGTCGAGTACAGACCCTTGGCGATGTTTTCGGCGCCCAGCTGCGGGCCGATCACGCGTTCCTCGACCACTTCCATCGGTGCCGACAGCGCGCCGGCGCGCAGCAGCAGCGCCAGTTCGTTGGCCTTTTCAGGCGTGCCCATGCCGGTGATGTTGAAGGTCGAACCCAGCTCGCTCTGGATCACCGGCGACGACAGAATGGTGTACTTGCCCTTTTCCTTCAGCAGCACGGCCATGCGCTTGCCGACGCGCTCGCGGGTCGCTTCGCGCATCTTGCGGCCGCCGTCGCCGTTCAGGTCGAGGGTCACGGCAGGTTGGTGGTTGGTACCGTCGAGCGTGCCGACGGCGCTGGAAATGTAGTCGCCGGTCAGCACCACGTCTTTCGACAGGACCATTGGGCCGCCTTGCGCGGCGGTGAACAGTTCCGAATTGAGCGGAATCGTCGCCGACGATTCGGTGCCCGGCACGATGGTGTCGTCGACCATGCGCATTTCCAGCGTCGCGGTACGGCCGATGATGTCCTTGGCGCGCGCCACGTCCTGCACGCCCGGCAGCTGCACCACGATGCGGTCGGCGCCCTGCTGCTGGATGATCGGCTCGGACACGCCCAGTTCGTTGACCCGCTTGGACAGCGTGGCGATGTTCTGCTTGACGCCTTCATCGGTGGCGCGCTTGAGCGCTTCCGGCTTGAGCGTGACGATCAGCTGCAGTTCGCTGCCGTCGGCGGCATCGGCCATGGCCAGGTCCTGCTGCTGGCTGAGCAGCGAACGTGCCTGGGCACGGGTCTCGGCGTCGCGGAACTTGATGATGATGGACGAGCTGCTGCGCTCGATGCCGGCATGGCGCACGTTCTTGTCGCGCAGCTGGCTGCGCACGCTGGCCTGAATGCCTTTGAGCTTGGTTTCCGCGGTCGCCTTGGTATCGACCTGCATCAGGAAGTGCACGCCGCCGCGCAGGTCCAGGCCGAGATTCATCGGCTTGGCGCCCAGGGCCTGCATCCAGGCCGGGGTGTTCTTCACCAGATTGACGGTGACGATGTAATCCGGATCGGCCTGATCGCGGTTGAGGTCTTTTTCAAGCGCCAGCTTGGCCTTGAACTGCTCGTCGCTGGTCTTGAAGCGCGCGCTCACCGAAGTCGATGCGCCGCTCCCGTCCAGGCTGACGCCTTCGGATTTGATCCCTTCCATCTTCAGGGCCGCTTCCACCTGTTCGGCGGTGGCGGAGGTGACCTTCATGGTCGTTTTACCGGTCGTCACCTGCAGGGCCGGCGATTCGACGAAGTAATTCGGCGCCGTGTACAGCGCGCCGAGCAGCAGCGCGATGACGATGAGGACGTATTTCCAGACGGGATAGCGATTCATAGTGTTCCAGCGTTCAAGTTGAGCGGCGCGGGCTTACAGGGACTTCAGCGTGCCCTTCGGCAGCAGGGTCGTGATGGAGTTCTTTTGCACCACGATGTCGGTACCGGTGGCAACTTCGATGGTCACGTAAGTATCCGTGACCCTGCTGACCTTGCCCAGAATGCCGCCGGAAGTGACCACTTCATCGCCCTTGGCGAGCGCGTCCATCATGGCGCGCTGTTCCTTGGCGCGCTTTTGCTGAGGACGGATCATCAGGAAATACATGACCACGAACATCAAAACCAGCGGCAGGAAGGTCGACAGGCTGCCCATCAGGCCTGGGTCGGCGGCAGTACCTGCCGTTTGCGCATAAGCGTTCGATATAAACACAGAAACTCCGATTGTAAATAAAGCAGTTAAAAAAGCAGCGCTGTATTCTAGCACCGGCCCGTGTTGACGAGCCAATCGACAGGGTTTAGACGCCGCGCCCCCGGCTGGCGTTGAACTCCAGGCGCCAGGCATGGAAACGGTCCTGCTCGATCGCCTCGCGCATTTCGCTCATGATCTTGAGGTAAAAGTGCAGGTTGTGGATCGTGTTCAGGCGCGCGCCCAGAATCTCCTGCGAACGGTGCAGATGGTGCAAATATGCCCGGGAGAAATTCTTGCAGCAGTAGCAGCTGCAGCTTTCATCGAGGGGCGCCTGATCGTCCTTGTAGCGCGCATTCTTGATCTTGACGTCGCCAAAGCGCGTGAACAGCCAGCCGTTGCGCGCGTTGCGGGTCGGCATGACGCAATCAAACATATCGATCCCGTTGGCAACGCCGGCCACCAGGTCTTCCGGCGTCCCCACGCCCATCAGATAATGCGGCTTGTTGGCCGGCAGGCGCGGCCCCACGTGCTCGAGCATGCGCATCATGTCTTCCTTCGGCTCGCCGACCGACAGGCCGCCGATCGCGATGCCGGGAAAGCCGATCTCTTCGAGCCCGGCCAGCGACTCGTCGCGCAGGCGCTCGAACATGCCGCCCTGGACGATGCCGAACAGCGCGTTCGGATTTTCGCCGCGCTTGAATTCGTCCATCGAGCGCTGGGCCCAGCGCAGCGACATGCGCATCGACTTGGCCGCTTCCTCGGCGGTGGCCGGACGGCCGTCGATCTCGTAGGGCGTGCATTCGTCGAACTGCATGACGATGTCGGAGTTCAGCGCACGCTGGATCTGCATCGACACCTCGGGCGACAGGAACCGCCGCGAACCGTCGATGGGCGACTGGAACTTGACGCCCTCCTCGGTAATCTTGCGCATCGCGCCCAGCGAAAACACCTGGAAGCCGCCCGAATCGGTGAGGATCGGCTTGTCCCAGCCCATGAAGCCGTGCAGGCCGCCGAATTTGTTGAGCACCTCGGTGCCCGGGCGCAGCCACAGGTGGAAGGTGTTCCCCAAAATGATCTGCGAGCCGATCTCCTTGAGTTCGACCGGGTCCATCGCCTTGACCGAACCGTAGGTCCCGACCGGCATGAAGATCGGCGTTTCGACCACGCCGTGATTGAGCTTTATGCGGCCGCGGCGCGCGTGCGACAGGCCGCTGGTGTCCTTCTTGATCAGTTCAAATTCGAGCATGGCTTAGGTGTTCTTTGTGGTGAGCAGCATGGCGTCGCCATAGCTGAAGAAGCGGTATTGGCTGGCGATCGCGTGGGCGTAGGCCTTGCGGATCTCGGCATAGCCGGCAAAGGCCGACACCAGCATCAGCAGGGTCGACTTGGGCAGGTGGAAGTTGGTGATCAGGCGCGTCACGGTCTTGAAGGTGTAGCCGGGCGTGATGAACAGGGCCGTATCGGCGCTGCCGGCCACCAGTTGGCCGGACTGGGAGGCCGATTCCAGCGCGCGCAGGCTGGTGGTACCCACGGCGGCGACGTCGCGCCCCGCGGCCCTGGCCGCGCGCACCGCATCGACCGTCCCCTGCGGCACGGTGTACCACTCGGTATGCATCTTGTGCTCGGACAGCGCCTCCACCCGCACCGGCTGGAAGGTGCCGGCGCCCACGTGCAGCGTCACATAGGCGAACTGCACGCCCTTCTGCCTGAGCTGGTCGAGCAGGGCCTGGTCGAAATGCAGGCCGGCGGTCGGCGCCGCCACCGCGCCCGGCTCTTTCGAGTACACGGTCTGGTAGCGGGTTTCGTCGAATTCGTCGGCGTCGTGCTCGATGTAAGGCGGCAGCGGCAGGCGGCCGTGCCGTTCGATCAGCTCGAACACGTCGCCTTCGAACGTGAGCGTGAAGAACTCGCCGGCGCGCTCGCCGGCCACCACGTCGAACGCGTCGGCCAGGCGGATGCGGTTGCCCGGCCTGGGCGACTTGGACGCGCGCACCTGGGCCAGCACGGTCCGGTTGTCGAGCACCCGCTCGACCAGCACCTCGACCGCGCCGCCGGTCTCCTTGACGCCGAAAAAGCGCGCCTTGAGCACGCGCGTGTCGTTCATCACCAGCAGATCGCCCGGCTGGAGCAGGTCGACGATGTCGGCGAAGTGGCGGTCGATGACGCGCTCGCCATCGAGATGCAGCAGGCGCGAGGCGCTACGGTTGGGCAGTGGCGTCTGGGCGATGCGCTCGGGCGGCAGGTCGAAATCGAAATCGGAAAGCGAGTACATGGTATTTATGAAAAAATGTGCTGTGCGCCCTTACAATAGGCGCCACGCGTGCTGGGCAACCCTCTATTTTAACCTTGCCCGCACCTGA
Organism: uncultured Oxalobacteraceae bacterium; assembly: GCA_946480015.1. The sequence continues at coordinate 27,551 of CAMLIL010000018.1, forward strand.
TTGCCGCAAAATGCCTCTACCGAAACCGAAAAGTCCGCCAAAAACCAACGAAAGCAGGCTCGCCAAGCTGGGGCTGCGCACGGATATGGACCTGGTGCTGCACCTGCCGATGCGCTACGAGGACGAAACCCAGGTGGTGACGATCCGCGAGGCCTGCCTGCGCGGCGGGCACGTGTCGCAGGTCGAGGGCGTGGTGACGAAGAACGAAATCGGCTTCAAACCGCGGCGCCAGCTGCTGGTGACGATCGCCGACGACAGTGGCGAGCTGCAGCTGCGCTTCATGAATTTCTACGGCAGCCAGGTCAAGCAACTGGCCGAAGGCACGCGGGTGCGCGCGCGCGGAGAACTCAAGCACGGCTTCTTCGGCGCCGAAATGGTTCACCCGGCCTACAAGGTGATCAACGAAGGGGCGCCGCTGCCCACTGCGCTCACGCCGGTGTACCCGTCCGGCGAAGGCCTGTCGCAGACGGTTCTGCGGCGCGCGATCGCCGACGCCATGCGGCGCATCGACTGGCGCGACACATTGCCGCCGTCGTTGGTCCAGCAAATGCGCCTGTCCGACTTCGAACCGGCGGTACGGCTGCTGCACTCGCCGCCGCAGGAGATCGACGCCGGCGCCCTGCTCGACCGCTCGCATCCGGCCTGGGTGCGCATGAAGTTCGACGAGCTGCTGGCCCAGCAGCTCTCGCTCAAGCGCGCGCAGCGGGCACGCCGGGTCAAGGGTGCGCCGGTACTCAAGGCGGTCGGCGCGCTGTCGGAAGCGTTCCTGGCGCAGCTGCCGTTCCAGCTGACCGGAGCCCAGCAGCGCGTGCTGCAGGAAATCCGCGCCGACCTGCGCAACGGCTTTCCGATGCAGCGCCTGCTGCAAGGCGATGTCGGCAGCGGCAAGACAGTGGTGTCGGCGCTGGCCGCCGCCCAGGCCATCGACAGCGGCTACCAGGCGGCGCTGATGGCGCCGACCGAAATTCTGGCCGATCAGCATTTTCGCAAGATTGCCGCGTGGATGGAGCCTTTGGGCGTGAAGGTCGCGTGGCTGACCGGCAGCCTGAAGAAAAAGGACAAGGTGGCCGCGAGCGCCCTGGTCGAATCGGGCGAGGCGCAGCTCGTGATCGGCACCCATGCGCTGATCCAGGACACGGTCAATTTCGCCAGACTGGGGCTGGTGATCGTCGACGAACAGCACCGCTTCGGCGTCGGCCAGCGCCTTACCCTGCGCAACAAAGGCAGCAACGGCAAGACGCCGCACCAGCTGATGATGTCGGCCACGCCGATTCCGCGCACCCTGGCCATGACCTACTACGCCGACCTGGAAGTATCGGTCATCGACGAGCTGCCGCCGGGACGCAGCCCGATCGTCACGCGCGCCATCGACCAGAACCGGCGCGACGAAGTGATCGAGCGGGTTCACGCCGCGGCGCTGGAAGGCCGCCAGGTGTACTGGGTCTGCCCGCTGATCGAGGAATCGGAAGCGCTGCAGCTGCAGACGGCGACCGATACCCATGCGATGCTGGCCGAAGCGCTGCCGGACCTGCAGGTCGGCCTGGTTCATGGCCGCATGAAGCCGGCCGAGAAGCAGGAAGTCATGGATGCTTTCAGTGCCGGGCAAGTGCATGTGCTGGTGGCGACGACCGTGATCGAGGTGGGCGTGGACGTGCCGAATGCGTCGCTGATGGTGATCGAGCATGCGGAGCGGTTCGGCCTGTCGCAGCTGCACCAGCTGCGCGGGCGGGTCGGACGGGGCACGGCCGCCAGCGTGTGCCTGCTGCTGTATCAAAGCCCGCTGGGTCCGGTGGCCAGGCAGCGCCTGATGACGATGCGCGAGACCACCGATGGCTTCGAAATTGCGCGCCGCGATCTGGAGATCCGCGGGCCGGGCGAGTTCCTCGGTGCGCGCCAGTCGGGCCAGGCGATGCTGCGCTTTGCCGACCTGGAGACCGACCAGTGGCTGGTGGAGCAGGCACGCGATGTGGCGCACAGCCTGATTCACGATGCGGTCGACGAGGTGGTGGAAGCGCATCTGGCGCGCTGGCTGGGCGGGCGCGAGGAATTCTTGAAGGTTTGACTTGAGGAGGTACAGCTGTGGCCTTAGCGTGGACGGAATCGATCGATGGCGTGGATTGGGACGAGCTGACGGCGCTGTATCACGCCGCGCCGCTGGGAAAAAAGGACCCGGAAGGGCTGCGTACGGCTTTTCGCAACAGCATGTTCGTATGCTTCGTGCGCGAGGATGGCAGCCTGGTCGGCGCCGGCCGCGCGGTGGCCGATGGGGTGGACATGTCGTACATCGCCGACGTGGCGCTGCTGCCCTCGCATCAAGGGATCGGACTGGGCAAGGGCATCGTGCAACTGCTGATGGAGCGCTCGCGCGGGCACAAGAAAATCATCCTGTATTCCGTGCCGGGCAAGGAGGCCTTTTACAAAAAGCTGGGTTTCAGGATGATGCGCACGGCGATGGCGGTGTTCGAAGACCAGGACGCGGCGGTGCAGCGCGGATTCATCGAGTAACCGTCGTCCTTGCGTCTGCGGCGTACGTCAAGCCAATCTGTGCGCGGATGGTGTCGAGCGTGCCCATCAAGGCCAGCGTTTCATCCAGCGTCATGCCCGGGCTTTCCAGCAGTCCTTCGCGCACGCAGCGGCTTGCCTCGATCGCCTCGTGCACATAGCCATTGCCCAGCCATGGCGTTGGCACCACCCGCGAGGACCCATCCGCCAGGGTCACGGTCAGCGACGGCGAGCGGTGGAACATCGCATCCATGCGTACGCGGCCCAGTGGCCCCGACACGGTCAGTTCATCCGGCGTCCCGGCCAGCAGTGAGCAACTGCAGATCGACAGCCCGCCGCCTTCATGCAGCAAGGTAAAGCCGGTTTGCGCATCCACGCCGGCGCCGCTCATTTCCGCCAGCGCCTGCACGTTCTTCACCGGTCCCATGATGGCAGCCGCGATCGACAGGGGATAGATGCCCAGGTCCAGCAGCGCACCGCCGCCCAGCTCGCGATTGTTGACGCGGTGCGCGGGATCGGTTGGCGCGTGGAAGCCGAAATCGGCGTGCACCTGGCGCGGCGTGCCGATCTCGCCCGCCGCGACGACGCGCCTCAGTTCGGCCAGCGCCGGCATATAGCGGGTCCACATCGCCTCCATCAGGAACAGCTTCTTTTTGCGTGCCAGCGCCACCACCTGCTGCGCTTCGCGCAAATTCATGGTGAACGGCTTTTCGCACAGCACCGCCTTGCCGCTGTTGAGCGCCATGATCGTGTTCTCGGCATGCATGGGATGCGGGGTGCCGATGTAAATGATGTCCACGCCGGGCGCGTCGCACAGCTGCTGGTACGAGCCGTACGCTGCCGGCGAACCGAACTGGCTGCCGAACTTCTCGGCGCTGGCCAGGCTGCGCGAACCCACCGCCGCCAGCACCGCACCCGGCGTTTCCATCAACGCCGTGGCAAACGCGTGGGCGATGACGCCCGTGCCCAACACTCCCCAGCGAACCACGTCACTCATTTCGTCTCCCTTCAGGCAGCCCGCTTGGGCCGGAACACACTCGTGTCATCGTAAAACGCTTCGTCCTGCCCTTCCCACCACCCCGGCACGCCGAGAACCGGCAGCGGCGTGAAGCAGGATGTATCCAATCCGTCAGCGGCCAGTTGCGCCGCGACCTCGGCGTCGATCCATGCGCGCTGCGCGTCATGGCCGAGTGCGAAATAGCCGGCGTCGGCCAGCACCACACGGGTATGGGCGGTGATGGCCTTGCGTGGCGCCACCAGTTTTTCCATCAGCGCGTGGCCGAACAGCCAGACCTGCGCGAACTGGCCGCGCCGTTCGAACAGCGCCTCGCGCCAGCGGTGCGCGCGCAGCGCATCCACCAGCGCCTGGCCTTGCGCGTCATCGCGCACCACCAGCAAGGCCGAGTTCTCGTCAAAGATCGTGGCGCCATCGCGCGCCGGTCCGCGCGACTTGCCCACCCCGGCGACGGCGATCTGCGCCGCCTGCAGCGCGTTCAGTTGGCGTTTGATGCGCGGGAAGGTCAGCCACACGAGGGCGTTGAAGAAATCGTGCAGGTTGTCGCGGGTCGGCACACAGCCGGTGGCGCCGATGAACTCTTCGTAGGCGCGCCCTTCCGGCAGCTCGGCCTGGGGAACAAAGCGCAGCGGCCGCCCCTGGTGGTTGACCAGCGCCAGCGCGGCGGCCGCATCGTTCAGGGTAGCGATGAATGCGTCGCCCTGCGGTGCCAGCCTGGCGAACGCTGGACGCACCGAATCGAGCCACGGACGCGTCCAGTCGATCTGTTCCAGCATTCGATTACAGCAGCTTCCAGTTGATCTGCTCGCCGCCATTGAGCGGCACCAGGCTGGTGTCGGCCATCGGCACGGCCGACGGCAAGGTCCAGGCTTCGCGCTTGAGGGTGACGGTCCCGGTATTGCGCGGCAGGTCGTAGAAGTCGGGACCGAAGAAGCTCGAGAAGGCTTCCAGCTTGTCGAGCGCGCCGGCGCGCTCGAACGCTTCGGCGTACAGCTCCATCGCGTGCAGCGCGGTGTAGCAGCCGGCGCAGCCGCAGCTGGTTTCCTTGGCGCCGATGGCGTGCGGCGCCGAGTCGGTACCGAGGAAGAAGCGTTCGTCGCCGCTGGTGGCGGCAGTCATCAGCGCCAGGCGGTGTTCTTCGCGCTTGAGCACCGGAAGGCAGTAGTAGTGTGGACGGATGCCGCCCTTGAAAATCTCGTTGCGGTTGTAGAGCAGGTGGTGCGCGGTGATGGTGGCGGCGATCGGGCCTTCGGCTTCGGCCACGTACTGGGCGGCGTCCTTGGTGGTGATGTGCTCGAACACGATCTTCAGCTCGGGCATGGCGCGGCGCAGCGGGCGCATGACGCGTTCAATGAACACGGCTTCGCGGTCGAACAGGTCGATGTCCTGGTCCGTCACCTCGCCGTGCACCAGGAAGGGCATGCCGACTTCCTGCATCACTTCCAGGGTCTTGTAGCAGCGCGCGAGTTCGGTGACGCCGGCATCGGAGTTGGTCGTCGCGCCGGCCGGGTACAGCTTGACCGCGTGCACAAAGCCGCTGTCTGCGGCGCGGCGGATTTCATCGGGGGCGGTGTTATCGGTCAGGTACAGCGTCATCAGCGGCTCGAACGACATGCCGGCCGGCAGAGCGGCCAGGATGCGCTCGCGGTAGGCCTGGGCCATGGCGGTGGTCGTGACGGGCGGCTTCAGGTTGGGCATCACGATGGCGCGGGCGAACTGGCGCGCGCTGTGCGGCAGCACGCTGGCCAGGGCCGCGCCGTCGCGCAGGTGCAGGTGCCAATCGTCGGGACGGGTGATGGTCAGGCTTTGAGGGATTTCGGTGGTGGACATGGCGGCTCTCGAAAAACGAATGCCGCTATTTTACCCGCCCAGGAAAAGTGAAAACGCTTTCAAACCGCTTCAATGCAGGATTTTCGCCAGAAATTCGCGCGCGCGTGTCGCTTTTGGCGCGTCGAAGAATGCTTGCGCCTGGCTGTCCTCGACGATGCGGCCATGATCCATGAACACGATGCGGTCGGCCACTTTGCGGGCGAAGCCCATCTCGTGGGTTACCACCATCATCGTCATGCCCTCCTGCGCCAGGGCGACCATCACGTCCAGCACCTCGGTGATCATCTCCGGATCGAGCGCCGAGGTGGGCTCGTCGAACAGCATGGCGATCGGGTCCATCGCCAGGGCGCGCGCAATGGCCACGCGCTGCTGCTGGCCGCCCGACAGCTGGCTGGGGAATTTGTCCTGCTGCGCCAGCAGGCCGACCCGGTCCAGGTAGGCCAGCCCCCTGGCGACGGCTTCGTCCCTGGCGCGCCCGAGTGCCTTGATCTGGCCGAGCGCCAAGTTGTCGCGCACCGACAGATGCGGGAACAGTTCGAAATTCTGGAACACCATGCCGATACGGGCGCGCAGCGCGGGCAAGCCTGCGCCGAGGCCGCCGACCGAGACGCCGTCCACGCGCACCTCCCCCTGTTGAAAGGGTTCCAGTCCGTTGACCGTCTTGATCAGGGTCGATTTACCCGAACCGGACGGCCCGCACACGACCACCACCTCGCCCCTGGCAACGTGCGTGGTGCAGGCGTCGAGCACTTGAAATGCGCCGAACCATTTACTGACTTTATCCAGTTCGATCATGTGTTATGCGTTGTTCGAATAGGCCGCGCGTGTGCGCTTGACAGCCCCGGCAGCCCCAAGGATACTGCCCGAACTTGCCAATGAATTCATATTTCACCGGCCGGTCCGCTCGCGAAATCACCCTATTTTGCACGAGAACGCACGAGGACAGTTTTCCCCAGTCCCCCTCGATCACGAATCGACACGTTTTAAGGAACTCACAGCTCATGGACAAGCGCAGCCGTCTGACTACCTACATTCTGATCGGCCTGGTGCTGGGCGTGGTCGCCGGGTACCTCGCCAACACCTATCTGGCCGACCCCGCCGGGTTTGCCGAGTACCTGTCACTCATCACCACCCTGTTCCTTCGCCTGATCAAGATGATCATCGCGCCGCTGGTGTTTTCCACGCTGGTGGTCGGCATTGCGAAAATGGGCGACGCCAAGGAAGTGGGCCGTATCGGCGTCAAGGCGCTGGGATGGTTCATCATCGCGTCGATCCTGTCGCTCTCGCTCGGCCTGGTCCTGGTGAACCTGTTCCGCCCCGGCGACGGCATGTCGGCGGCGCTGCAGGCGGCGGCGCCACCGGCCAACCTGGCCACCTCCTCGCTGTCGCTGAAGGACTTCGTCACCCACCTGGTGCCGAGCTCCATCGTGGACGGCATGGCCAAGAACGAGATCCTGCAGATCGTGGTGTTCTCGATCTTCTTCGGCACCGCGGCGGCAGCCATCGGCGCGCGCGCCGAGCCGATGATCGCCGTGGTCGACGGCGTGGCCCACGTGATGCTCAAGCTGACCGGCTACGTGATGAACTTCGCACCCGTCGCGGTGTTCGCGGCGGTGACGGGCGTGATCGCCAAGAACGGCCTCGGCGTGCTCAAGACCTACGGCGTCTTCATGGGCGAGTTCTATTTCGCCATCGTGCTGCTGTGGGTACTGCTGATCGCGGCCGGCTTCATCTTCCTCGGCCCGCGCGTGTTCGCCCTGGTGCGCGAGCTGCGCGGTCCGACCCTGCTGGCATTCTCGACCGCGTCGTCGGAAGCGGCCTTCCCCAAGACGCTCGAAGGTCTTGAGCGCATTGGCGTGCGCAACCGGATCGCCGCCTTCGTGCTGCCGATCGGGTACTCCTTCAATCTGGATGGCTCGATGATGTACTGCACCTTCGCCACCGTGTTCATCGCCCAGGCCTACGGCATCGAAATGGCGCTCAGCTCCCAGATCACCATGATGCTGGTGCTGATGCTGACCTCGAAGGGCATGGCCGGCGTGCCGCGCGCCTCGCTGGTGGTGATCGCCGCCACCCTCGCCCAGTTCAACATTCCGGAAGCCGGCATGGTCCTGCTGCTGGGGATCGACCACTTCCTCGATATGGCGCGTTCGGCCACCAATGTGATCGGCAATGGCGTGGCCACGGCCGTGGTGGCGAAATGGGAAGGCGAACTGGTCGATCCAGTCCCGGCCCAGAAGGATCTGGCCGCCGTACCGCTGCCCTGAATTATCCAAACAGGAGAAACACATGCTGCATAAATCATCCGCGCTGGCGCTGTTCGCACTCTGGCTGATGCTGGCCGGCGCCGTTCAGGCGCAGGGCAAGCTGCCCAACGTGACCATCCTCGCCACCGGCGGCACCATTGCAGGCACCGGCGCATCGAGCACCACCACGGTCGGCTATACCGCCGCCACGGTCGGCGTCCAGCGGCTGATCCAGGCCGTGCCGGAACTGTCCAGGGTGGCCAATGTCACCGGCGAACAGGTGTTCCAGATCGCCAGCGAGAACATGAGCAACGACAATTGGCTGGTCCTGTCCAAGCGCGTCAATGCGCTGCTGGCGCAGCCGAATGTGGACGGCATCGTCATCACCCACGGTACCGATACGCTGGAGGAGACCGCCTATTTTCTGGACCTGACGGTCAAGAGCAAAAAGCCGGTGGTGCTGGTGGGCGCGATGCGTCCATCGACGGCGCTGTCGGCCGATGGGCCGATCAACCTGTACAACGCGGTGCTGCTGGCCGGTTCCGCCGATGCGGTCGGCAAAGGCGTGCTGGTGGCGATGAACGACCAGATCCAGTCGGCACGCGATGTCACCAAGACCAATACCTCGACCCTGGACTCGTTCAAGACTCCGGAACTTGGCCTGCTCGGCTACATCCAGGGCAGCAAGCCGTTCTTCTACCGCCTGCCGGCGCGCAGGCACACGGTGGACAGCGAGTTCGATGTCAGTGCCCTGTCGGCGCTGCCGCAGGTCGATATCGTGTACGGGTATGCGAACATGAATCCGGTGGCGCTCGATGCGTTCGTGGCTGCCGGTGCCAAGGGCATCATCCATGCCGGTGTGGGCGATGGCAGCCTGGCCACCAGGGTGGTGCCGTCGCTGAAGGCGGCGCGTGCGAAAGGGACCATCATCGTGCGGGCCAGCCGCGTCGGCCAGGGCATCCTGGCGCGCAACGGCGAAGCCAACGACGATGAGCTCGATTTTGTGGCGGCCGATACGCTCAGCCCGCAAAAGGCGCGCATCCTGCTGATGCTGGCACTGACCAAGACCAGCAATACCCGCGATATTCAGCGGATGTTTTATACCTACTGACCATGTCGTCCCCGCGCGAAAACGCGGGGACGCCGGCTTAGTCCACTTCCAGCGGCGAAGCCAGTTCCTCATCCTGCCTGGCCTGCTGACGCTCCCACATCTGCGCATACAGCCCGTTTTGCGCCAGCAGCGCGAAGTGGGTGCCCCGCTCGACAATGCGGCCGTGATCGAGCACGATGATCTGCTGCGCGTCGGCCACCGTCGACAGGCGGTGCGCAATGACCATCGTCGTGCGGTTCCGGGCGATCTCCTTGAGCTGCCCCTGGATGGCCTGCTCGGCCTTGGAGTCGAGCGCCGAGGTGGCTTCGTCGAAAATCAGAATCGCCGGGTTCTTGAGCAAGGTGCGCGCGATCGCTACGCGCTGCTTTTCGCCACCCGATAACTTCAGGCCACGCTCGCCCACCATGGTCGCATAGCCATCCGGCAGGCTTTCGATGAAATCGTGGATCGACGCCGCGCGCGCCGCCGCCACGATATCTTCCTTGCTCGCCCCCGGCTTGCCATAAGCGATGTTGTATTCGATGGTGTCGTTGAACAGCACCGTATCCTGCGGCACGATGCCGATCGCGCTGCGCAGCGACTCCTGGGTCACGTTGCGCAGGTCCTGGCCATCGATGCTGATCGAGCCCTCATTGACGTCATAAAAGCGGAACAGCAGCCGCGACAAGGTCGACTTGCCCGAACCGCTGTGCCCGACCACCGCCGTGGTGGTGCCGGCGGCAATCGTGAAGTCGACGTCGAACAGGATCTGGCGCTTGGCTTCGTAGCTGAAATCGACGTGCGAAAACGTGACCTTGGCGCCGTGCGTCGCCAGGGGCGTGGCGCCGGGCGTGTCGGCCACTTCGCGGCCCTCGTCCAGCAGCGCGAACAGGCGCTCCATGTCGGCCAGGCTTTGCTTGATTTCCCGGTAAATAACGCCCAGGAAGTTGAGCGGAATGTACAGCTGGATCATGAAGGTATTGACCATCACCAGGTCGCCGATGGTCATGGTGCCGCCGATGACGCCCAGCGTCGCGCGCCACAGGATCAGCGTGACGGTGGTGGCGATGATCAGCGACTGGCCGGTGTTGAGCACCGACAGCGAGGTCTGCGACCGCACCGCCGCCGACTCGTAGCTCTTCAGGCCCGCGTCATAGCGTCTGGCTTCGTAGTCCTCGTTGCCGAAGTACTTGACGGTCTCGTAATTGATCAGCGAATCGATGGCCTTGGTGTTGGCCTTCGAATCGAGGTCGTTCATGGTGCGGCGAAAGTGCGTGCGCCAGTTCGTCACCACCACCGTAAAGGTGATGTAGGTAACCAGCGCGATGGCAGTGATGGCGCTGAACCAGATGTCGTAGTGCGTGATCAGGTAACCCAGCACCAGCGTGATTTCGACCAGCGTTGGCAGGATGTTGAACAGCGTGTACGAAATCAGCGAGCCGACGCCGCGCGTGCCGCGTTCGATATCGCGCGTCATGCCGCCGGTCTGGCGGTTCAAATGAAACCGCAGCGACAGCGCGTGCAGGTGCCGGAATACGCGCAGGGCGATGGTGCGCACGGCGCGCTGCGTCACGCGCGCAAACAGAAATTCGCGCAGTTCGGTGAACACCGTGGTCGACAGCCGCAGCGCGCCGTAGGCGACCAGCGCCCCGACCGGCAGCACCAGCAGCGCCTGCGGGTTGTGCGGCCCGAGCGTCAGGCTGTCGATCAGGTTCTTGAGTACGATGGGTACGCCGATGTTGGCCATCTTGGCGCCGATCAGGCAGCCGAGCGCCAGGATCACGCGCCACTTGTACACCCAGAGATAGGGCAGCAGCGTGCCGATGGTATTCCAGTCGTTGCGCTTGGGGGCGCTGGGATCGGCGGGTGGCGCGGGGGGACCGGCGGGCTGACGTCGCATGGCAGAGCTCACAGTTTTATGGTTCAATTCCGGACGATTGTAGCTTTTTACGGGAATTCAAGATGACCACCCCACCAAATTCCGCCCCCGTCCCCGCCAGCCGTGGTCTTCCGGAAGGCAAGATTCCGCAGTTGAGGGTGATGCCGGCGCCGGCTGACGCCAACGTCTACGGCGATGTGTTCGGCGGCTGGATCATGGCCCAGGTCGATGTCGCCGGCTCCCTGCCGGCCACCCGGCGCGCGAATGGCCGCGTGGCGACCATCGCAGTGAATTCGTTCGTGTTCAAGAATCCGGTGTTCGTGGGCGATCTGCTATCGTTTTACGCCGACATCGTGAAGGTCGGCAATACTTCGATTACGGTCTATGTCGAGGTCTACGCCGAGCGCAACCGCCTGCAGGCGGACATCGTCAAGGTCACTGAAGCCACACTGACCTACGTGGCCACCGGCCCGGACCGCAAGCCGCGCCAGCTGCCGCCGATCGAATCGCTGATCAGCCGCTAAGGCCGCCGTGGACCTGCAGCGCCGCCTGTTGTTGTGCGACGCCGCGGCTCTGGCGCTGCTGAACGCGGCCCCGGCGCGCGCCGTCCCGCCCGATTATCCCTTCAGCCTGGGCGTCGCCTCCGGCTCTCCCCTGCCCGGTTCCGTGATCCTGTGGACCCGCATCCTCAGCGACCCGCTGGGCGCCAGGCCGACCGCGCCGGTGGCGCTGACGGTGCGCTGGGAAGTCGCGCACGACCCGGCCTTTCGCCGCATCGCCGCGAAAGGCAGTGCGCTCGCTTCACCCACGCTGGCGCACAGCGTGCACGCCGAAGCGGCGGGCTTGCAGCCGGGCCGCTGGTACTGGTACCGCTTCATGCTGGGCGATGCGGTCAGCCCTGTCGGACGCACGCGCACCGCGCCGGCGGCGGGCGAGATGCCCGCCATGCTCAAGCTGGCCGTGGCCTCATGCCAGCACTGGGAATTCAGCAGCTATGCGGCGCACCGGCACATCGCGCACGCTGCGCCGGATTTGGTCGCGTTCCTGGGCGACTATATTTATGAGTGGGGGCCATACAGCCTGCGGCATCCGGGCACAGCCACCCGTACGCACGAGTCGTTTTCGCTGGATGACTACCGTGCGCGCTATGCACAGTACAAAAGCGATCCCGATCTGCAGGCGGCGCACCTGGCCGCGCCCTGGATCGTGACCTGGGACGATCACGAGGTCGCCAACGACTATTCGCCCGAGCGCGACGAACGGCTCGACCCGCGCTTTGCCGAACGGCGCGCTGCGGCGTACCAGGCGTTTTACGAGCACATGCCGCTGCGGGTGCCGCCACCGCAGCAGGGGCCGTTGCGGATGTACCAGCGCTACGACTGGGGCCAGCTGGCGCGCTTTCACGTACTCGACGACCGCCAGTACCGCAGCGAGCATGCCTGCGTACCGGCCGGCCGGGGCGGCTCGGCTTCGGTCACGCGCGCCTGCGCGGCGCTTCGCGATGCGCGCCGGACCATGCTGGGCAGCGAACAGGAAGCCTGGCTGGCCGAGGGGCTGCGCTCATCGAAAGCGCGCTGGAACATCATCGCCCAGCAGACGCCGATGGCGCAATCGAGCCAGGTGCCGGTTGTGCGTCCTGCCGACGGACGGTTCTGGAACGATGGCTGGGACGGTTATCCGATGGCGCGCGCACGGCTGTTCGATGCACTGTCGGCCAGCGGCGCGGCGAACCCGATCGTGCTGGCCGGCGACGTGCACACGTTTTATGCGAGCGAGCTGCGGCGCGACTTCAACCGGCCGGTATCGAGCGCCAATCCAGTCGTCGCCAGCGAATTTTGCGGCACGTCGGTGACCTCGTCTTCGCGGCCGCAAGCGCGCACCGAGCAGTTCGTCGCCATGAATCCGCACACGAAGTATGGGCGCAGCGACAAGCGCGGATTCATGCTGATGGTAGTCACGCCGTCCGCCACACGCGCAAGTTTTATCGGTCTGGACGACGTGCGCGACGCCGGTACGGGCGCTGCGGCATTGGCCAATTTCGAGGTCGCCGCCGGGAGATCAGGCTTTCACCCAATACATGATGTCTAGCGATAGGCAAGCGGTGAGCCCAAAGAACGCCGATGCGGGAAGGAAGGCAAAGGCTGCCGGCCCCTGCCGTTTGTACTGAGCGCGAACGGTTTGGAGGTCAGGTTTCCTTGAATGCGTTGCTTTCAATGTCGGAAAACTCGGTTCTGATTGCGGTCGCAAGCTCCCTGAAATACCGGGCGAACCTTGGCAGCTCGGCCTTCGTCAATACCTTGATACAGCAGGCCGTTCGCTCCGGGACGTAAGATGAGAAAAGGAAATCGCCGTGCGTCACCTGGGTAAGACTCAGCTCCCCATCGACGCCTTTGGAACATTCGAACAGCGGGGAATCAATGACGATGATCGGAAACGTAAATTTCAAATGCGGAAGGTTGCTGGGGGCGTCGCCTTGGGAAATCGTATGGCAGGCCTTGAGCACCGCCATGGCGGCAACATAGGCCGGGTCCTTGTCGTTTCCAAATGCCTGGCGGAAAGCGTAGCCGCATTGGCTGGGCCGGGCCAGAAACTGCCTGAGCGCAGCGGACTTATTCCATCGCTTCGATGCCGCAGACAGCGCGTCTGACGACAGCATTCCGAATGCGAAAAGGCGGCTGTAGTTCGCCAAAGTGTCCTCGGACGTAAATATGACCCAGGGGTTTTTCGACGACTTGCACTCGAGGACGCAGGCTATTTCTATGATGCCGGCGAGATCGGGGTCTTCGGCCAGCACGTCGATTTCGCGCGACTTGTTTTCCTGGGGATCGAGCACGACACTTGATTGCCTGATTTCGAACCCGGCTTCCCTAAAAGCCGTAGCTGCGTCCATTTCCAAGGGAAAGCCGGTGCCCCTAAGCCACTCGGCTATTTTCTCTTCAAGCATCTCGATACCCGAACAAAGTTTACTCTGCCGCCGCGCAGACGAGAAGCACCGGTGTCGTTTGATCTACACCATTTCTTTCTTGCCTAGATAAAAAATTTCGATCGAGGTTGCACCGTGGGCCAACTGGGCCGCCAACGCCTCCACCTTTTTGTTCAGGTTCCAGGCAGCCAGTGCCCCTACGCAAAGCCCGATCACCCCGAAGCCAGCGTCGGACGGCCGAATCAGGTCGTTCGTCCAATAGCAAGTTCGCAAAAAGGCGATTTGCGCAGCGGTCGGCGGAATGGCCGGCATAGTGATATAACGGTGCGGCGGCAATAGATTGCGGTTGGCCAAGCCACCGCGCCCATCGCGCACTCGCTCAAGCTCGGCCCGCGAAGCCGGCGTCCAACCTGGGAATACTCCGCCCCCTCCATTTGCCACACCTGCGGCATGCGCCAGCCCAGTCCATACGCTTCCAGGAAACTGAGCCAACATATTGTTTTTGTCGTCTGCCGACATTTTCCAAACTACGAAATGGCCTGCCATGAACACCTCCACTCGGTTGATTATCGATACGCTTGGCCGCCGAACGACATAACGAACAAGATTGCTACCTTGGCATCCGCTGCACCTGGGTGCCACAGTGTCGAACGATTAGCTATCAATCGTGGCGTAGCGATGCCAATATATGGCTTTCATCACTTGATGGAGGGGGCAACCCGTCGCGCTGCTGCTTAAGCGACCGCCTTCTCGTCGCGCAGCTCGCGCCGCAGGATCTTGCCGACGTTGGTCTTGGGCAGCGAGTCGCGGAACTCGATGAAGCGCGGGCGCTTGTAGCCGGTGAACTGCTCCTTGCAATAGGCCTGCAGCTGCTCGACCGTCAGATTCGGGTCCTTGCGCACCACGAAGAGCTTGACCGCTTCGCCCGAATTCGAATCCGGCACGCCGATGCACGCGCACTCCAGCACGCCGGGGTGGGCCGCAAGCACGCCTTCGACCTCGTTCGGGTACACATTGAAGCCCGATACGAGGATCATGTCCTTCTTGCGGTCGACGATTTTCGTGTACCCGCGCTCGTCCATGATGCCCACGTCGCCGGTCTTGAAGAAGCCATCCGGCGTCATGACCTTGGCCGTTTCATCGTCGCGCTGCCAGTAGCCTGCCATCACCTGCGGGCCGCGAATGGCGATCTCGCCCGGCTGGCCGAGCGCCACCGGTTTGCCGTCGTCGTCGAGGATCGCGATCTCGGTCGATGGATACGGCAGGCCGATAGTGCCGGTAAATTCGCTGATGTCGCAGCGGTTGGCGGTCACCACCGGCGACGTTTCCGAGAGACCGTAGCCTTCGATGATGGCGGTGCCGGTCAGCTTGAGCCACCTGTCGGCCACCGCCTGCTGCACCGCCATGCCGCCGCCGTTGCAGACCTTGAAGCTGGAAAAATCGAGCTTGGCGAACTCGGGATTGTTCAGCAGCCCGTTGTACAGCGTATTCACGGCAGGGAAAATGTTGATGCGGTACTTGGACAGCTCCTTCACGAATCCCGGTATGTCGCGCGGGTTCGGAATCAGCAGGTTCATGCCGCCCAGGCGGGTGGACATGAGCGCGCACACGGTCAATGAATAGATGTGGTACAGCGGCAGCGCGCAGACGAATTCAAGCTGCTGGTCCTTGTCCATGGTGTCGAGCGTCGGCTGCAGCCAGGCTTCGTTCTGCAGGACGTTGGCGATCACGTTCCGGTGCAGCAGGACCGCGCCTTTCGAGACGCCGGTGGTGCCGCCGGTGTACTGCAGGAAGGCGATGTCGTCGTGTCCGGGCGAGGCCGGCTTGAGCGTCAGGCGCGCGCTGTCGGCCAGCATCTTGTTGAAACCGATCGCCGTGGGCAGCGAGAATTGCGGCACCAGCTTTTTAACGCTGCGCACCACGAAGTTGACCACGGTGCCTTTCAAGAGGCCGAGCATGTCGCCCATGGTGGCGAGGATGACGTGCTTGACCGGCGTCTTGTCGAGCACCTGCTGCAGCGTGGTAGCGAAATTCTCCAGCACGACGATGGCTTCGGCACCCGAGTCGTTCAGCTGATGCTGCAGTTCGCGCGCGGTGTAGAGCGGGTTGACGTTGACGATCACGTAGCCGGCACGCAGCACCGCCGCCATGGCGACCGGATACTGCAGCACATTGGGCATCATGATGGCCACGCGCGCGCCCGGCTTGAGGCCGCGCGACTGCAGCCATGCCCCCATCTGCTGCGACAGGCGGTCCAGCTCGGCGTAGGTGATCGCCTTGCCCATGCAGACATAGGCGCGGCGGTCGGCATACTTGCGAAACGACTCCTCCAGCAAATGCGTCAGCGAGCGGTACTGCGCCGTATCGATTTCGGCAGGTACGCCAGGGGAGTACGACTTGAGCCAAAACTTGTCCATCTGAGCCTCTTGAAATTGATGATTGCAGCGCTATGCGGCAGCCTTTTCCTCGCGCAGTGCGCGTCGCAAAATCTTGCCGACGTTGGTCTTCGGCAGTTCGGTGCGAAATTCGATGTGCCTGGGCCGCTTGTAGCCGGTCAGGTTCTGGCGGCAGTAGTCGATGATCTGCTCGCTGGTAAGCGCGGGGTCCTTGCGCACCACGAACAGCTTGACCGCTTCGCCGGAATGCTCGTCCGGCACGCCGATGCAGGCGCATTCGAGCACGCCCGGATGCGCGGACACCACCGATTCGATCTCGTTCGGGTACACGTTAAAGCCCGACACCAGGATCATGTCCTTCTTGCGGTCGACGATCCTGATGTAGCCGTCCGGCCCCATCACGCCGACGTCGCCCGACTTGAAGAAGCCGTCCGGCGTCATGACCTTGGCGGTTTCGTCGGGGCGGTTCCAGTAGCCGGCCATGACCTGCGGTCCGCGGATCGCGATTTCGCCGGGCTCGCCCAGCGCCACCGGCTGGCCCGCTTCGTCCAGGATGGCGATCTCGGTGGACGGAATCGGCAAGCCGATCGCGCCGGTGAATTCGCTCATGTCGCAGCGGTTGCTGGTGGCCACCGGCGAGGTCTCGGACAGGCCGTAGCCCTCGGTGATGAAGCGGCCGGTGAGCTGCTTCCATTTGTCGTTGACGGCCTTCTGGACCGCCATGCCGCCGCCGAGGGCCAGCTTCAGGTGGGAAAAATCGACGCTGGCGAAACCGGGATGGTTGAGCAGCGCGTTGTACAGCGTGTTCACCGCCGGCAGCATGTTGAACGGGTACTTGCGCAGCTCCTTGATGAAGCCGCCGATATCGCGCGGGTTGGGGATCAGGACGTTCACGGCCCCCATGCGCAGGCCCCACATGGCGCACACGGTCAGCGCGAAGATGTGATACAGCGGCAGCGCGCAAATGATGATGTGCTGCTCGACCACGGGCTCGCCTTGCAGCGCCGGTTTGGCCCAGGTTTCGGTTTGCAGCAGGTTGGCGATGAGGTTGCGGTGCGTGAGCGTGGCCCCTTTCGAGACGCCGGTGGTGCCGCCGGTGTACTGCAAGAACGCCACGTCGGCCGCAACGATCGCCGGCGCCTTGAACGGCATGCGCGCGCCCTGCGCCAGCATGTCCTTGAAACGCACTTCGTTGGGCAGGCGGTAGGCAGGCACCAGCTTCTTGACGCTGCGGACCACGAAATTGACCAGCGCGCCTTTCAGGCCGCCCAGCATCTCGCCCATGCTGGCCACGACGACGTGGCGCACGCGCGTGCGCGCCAGCACCTGTTCGACCGTGGCGGCGAAGTTCTCCAGCACGATGATCGCTTCGCTGCCCGAGTCGTTGAGCTGGTGTTCGAGCTCGCGCGGGGTGTACAGCGGATTGACGTTGACGACCG
Organism: uncultured Oxalobacteraceae bacterium; assembly: GCA_946480015.1. Next base: position 44,871 of record CAMLIL010000018.1, read on the forward strand.
TGTAGCCGGCGCGCAGGATGCCGGCGATGGCGATGGGATACTGCAGCACGTTGGGCATCATGATGGCCACGCGCGCGCCGCGCTCCAGGCCGCGGCTTTGCAGCCAGGCCGCCATGCGGCGCGAATGCAGGTCCAGTTCGCCGAAGGTCATGAACTTGTCCATGCACACAAAGGCGTTGCGCGCGGCGTACTTGGCGAACGATTCGTCCAGCAGCTGGACCAGCGAGCCATACTGATCCAGATTGATCTCGGCGGGCACCGTGCCGGGGTACGACTTGAGCCAAATCTTGTCCATCGTCTGCCTCGTCTCTCGCTTTATCGTTATGGAGCCGGCATGCCGAAAGGCGCCGATGCTCGCGGCATCGGCGCCGATCCGTCTCGATCCGCCGTCTGCCTGTGATGCTATCGGTCGAGGCGAGCGGATGCAAGCGCTTTTGCTGGTATTCGAGCAAGCACTCTACGCGGGGCAAAATGATGCCTTAACACAACATTCAGGCGGTCGGCGGCACCGGAATCATGGCTTTCAGGCGGCGGTGGCGCTCGTTGGGGTCGAGGTCGGCGAGCTTGCGCACGGCCTGGTAGAAGCGCGGGAAGCTGCCTTGGCGGGCGAGCAGCGCGCGAAAGGCCGGAACGAAGTCGGTGTAGGTGGCGATCGAGGCCAGGTGGGCGTTCGAGAGCGGTTCGGCGAAGAAGCGGTCGTAGCCGGCATAACCGCCCCAGCTGTCCTTGAGCTGCCGGTAATCGGCCTGCAGCTGCTGGAAGGCGCGCGCCTTGAGAGCGCGCTTTTCGGCGTCCGGCCTGTCCGACGCGTAGGTTTGTTCGAGCGTCTTGCGGCACTTGAACAGCAGCGCCAGGAACTGGTCCCTGCGCGCCTGGTAGCGCGCGTAGTTGGCGCGCATGGCGTCGTTGCCGAAGCCGGCCAGCCAGCGCTCCACGCCGGCTTCCTCGACCGCGCTGGCGAACGATTCGTTGAACTGCGAGTCGCCGGCGACGTACACCACCTGGTGCGCCAGTTCGTGGAAAATCAGGCGCGCCAGTTCGGCATCGGGATAGTTGATGAAGGTCGAAATCAAGGGGTCGTTGAACCAGCCCAGGGTGGAGTAGGCCGGCACGCCGCCGATCTGCACGTCGTTGCCCTCGGCCCGCAGTTCCCTGGCGTAGGCGAGCGCGTCTTCCTTGCTGTAGTAGCCGCGATAGCTGACGCAGCCGGCGATCGGGAAGCACCACTGAATGGGCTTGAGCGACAGCTCGGGCGCGGCCACCACGTTCCACAGCACGAAGGGACGCTTCAGGGCGGTGTAGTTGCGGTAGCTCTTATTGTCCGGCAGGGCCAGATCGTGCACGGCGAAGGTGCGGATCTGGCGCGCCGTGGCCAGCCGGGTCTTGAGGCGGGCGTCGGTGTGCTGGTCGTTGAGCCAGTCGTCGACCGGGCGCGCTTCCGACAACAGGTCGAGCTGGCCCTGGGCGGCCTGGCGGTAGTAATTCAGGCTGGAGCAGCTGGCCAGCAGGCCGGCCGCGGCGCACGCCAGCAGGGCGCGGCGTGCGGTCTTGGATAATGTGATGCGGGCCATGATTTCACTCTGGTGCTGCGTGCCGTTCGACCTGGACGAGCGTGTCGTAAAACGTGGGCGCGCGGCCCATGTCGGTCAGGCGCGTACTGGTCACTTCGTTGGCGTTCTTGCCGTCGCTGGCGAGCTTCTTCCACCAGATCGACAGCGCCACCACCAGCCCTTGCCTGGCCTTGTCGGTTACGCGTGCGCGCGCGACGAAGGAGCCGCGGTCGTTGAAGATGCGGACCATGTCACCCTCGACCACGCCGCGCGCGGCGCAGTCGGCCGGATGCATGTCGAGCGTAGGCTCGCCTTCGGTGGCGCGCAGGCTGGTGACGTTGACGAAGGTCGAATTGAGAAAGTTGCGCGCCGGCGGCGAGATCATCGCCAGCGGATAGCGCGCGGCCAGCGCCGGATTGCTGGCCTTCGATTCGTAAGGCGCGATGTAGGCCGGCAGCGGATCGAGGCCGTCGGCCAGCATCTGCGCGGAATAGAACTCGCACTTGCCGGACGGGGTCGGAAAGCCGCCCTGGGCGAACGGGGCGTCGGGCATGGCCAGTTTCTGCCAGCCGCGGCGCTTGAGCGATTCCCAGTCCACGCCGACGAACACCTGGCTGGCCAGTTGCTCGTCGCTCTCGTGAAAGAGCGCATCGTCGAAGCCCATGCGCGCGGCCAGCAGGCGGAACACCTCGGTATTGGGCTTGGCTTCGCCGAGCGGGGCGATGGCGGCATTGTTGGCCATCATGTACAGGTGGCCGTAGGCGCTGTGCGCGTCGACGTGTTCCAGCTGGGTGGTGGCCGGCAGCAGGATGTCGGCGTAGTCGGCGGTATCGGTCTGGAAGTGCTCCAGCACGACGGTGAACAGGTCTTCGCGTTCGAAGCCGCGCATCACCTTGGCCGAATCGGGGGCGACCGCCAGCGGGTTGGAGTTGTACACGATGAGCGCTTCGATGCGCGGGCCGAAATCGGGCGAGGACTGGCGCAGCAGATCCTCGCCGATGGTGCTCATGTTGATGGTGCGGACCGGCCCCGGCAGCAGATCGGGCCGGCGCAGCGCCGCTTTGTCGACCGGGAAGGAACCGGACGAGGACAGCTGCACCCCGCCCGCCGCATGGCGCCATGCGCCCACCAGCGCGGGCAGGCAGGCGATGGCGCGCACCGACATGCCGCCGCCGCGCACGCGCTGCACGCCGTAGTTGGTGCGGATTGCTACCGGCTCGCCGCGGCGCGCGCTCTGGCCGTATTCGCGCGCCAGGCCGACCACTTCGTCGACCGTGATGCCGCAGGTCTGGGCGGTGCGCTCGGGCGTCCATTCCAGCGCACGCGCTTTGAGCTGCTCGAAGCCGACCGTGTAGCGGGCGATGTAGTCGTCGTCGAGCAGGCTTTCGGTGATCAGCACGTGCATCATGCCCAGCGCCAGCGCGGCGTCGGTGCCGGGCAGCAGCGCGATGTGCTGGTGGCACTTCTCGGCGGTGAGCGAACGATATGGATCGATCGCGATCAGCCTGGCGCCGTGGCGCTTGGCTTCCTGGGCCCGGGTCCAGAAGTGCAGGTTGGAGGCGATCGGATTGCCGCCCCAGATCAGAATCAGCCTGGCGTTCTGGAACTGCTCCAGGTCGGTGCCGATGCCGGCGCCGATGGTGTAGCGATAGGCGGTGGCGCCGGCTTCGGCGCAGATGGTGCGGTCCAGCAGCGAGGCGCCCAGCTTGTGGAAAAAGCGCGCCGACATCGATTCGCCCTGTACCTGGCCCATGGTGCCGGCGTAGCTGTAGGGGAGGATGGCTTGCGGGTCGCGCGCGGCGATGCCTTTCAGGCGCGTGGCGATTTCGTCAAGCGCCTGCTCCCAGCTGATGCGCTCGAACCTGCCCTCGCCTTTTTTGCCGACCCGGCGCATCGGATGCAGCAGGCGCTCGGCGTGATAGGTGCGTTCGGTATAGCGCGACACCTTGGTGCACAGGACGCCGGCGGTGGTGGGGTGGTCGGGGTCGCCCTTCACCTGTGTCGCGACGCCGTTTTCGACTGTGATCAACAGTGCGCAGGTATCGGGACAGTCGTGCGGGCAGGTCGCCCGGACTTGAGTGGAACTCATGGGTGCAAGTCCAAAAAATAGTGGCCGAAGCCAATACTTTATACGAATCCGGCAGAGTCGATACGATCAATGTGCCGCGCTGGCCCGCTTGTGTTGGCCGGGCTACAATAGCCCTCTCAATGCCTTGGCATTCATGCATCGGAGACCGAGATGAACCTTGTCGAACCCATCATTGCATTCCAGTCCGAGCTGCAACAGATCCGCCGCGACCTGCATGCGCATCCGGAACTGTGTTATGAGGAACAGCGCACCGCCGATATGGTGGCGGCCCGGCTGACCGCGTGGGGCATCCCGATCGTGCGCGGGCTGGGCATTACCGGCGTCGTTGGCATCTTGCAAAATGGCACGTCCAAGCGCGCCATCGGCCTGCGCGCCGACATGGATGCCTTGCCCATGCAGGAAATCAATCGCTTCGATCATGCCTCGCGCCATCCGGGCAAGATGCACGCATGTGGCCATGATGGCCATACCGCCATGCTGCTGGGCGCCGCGCATTACCTGTCGCAGCATCGCAACTTCGACGGTACCGTGTATCTGATTTTCCAGCCGGCCGAAGAAGGCGGCGGCGGCGCCAAGCGCATGATCGACGATGGCCTGTTCGAGCAGTGTCCCATGGACGCGGTGTACGGCATGCACAACTGGCCGGGCATGGCGGCGGGCAGCTTCGGCGTCGTGGCCGGGCCGATGATGGCGTCGAGTAACGAGTTTCACGTCGTAGTCAAGGGCAAGGGTGCGCATGCGGCCCAGCCGCACCGGGGCGTCGATCCGGTCATGGTGGCGGTGCAGATCGCCCAGGCTTGGCAAACGATTATTTCTCGCGAGAAGAATCCGCTCGACACGGCCGTGCTGTCGATCACGCAGATCCACGCGGGCAGCGCCACCAATGTGATTCCCGACGATGCGGCGCTGATCGGTACCGTGCGCACCTTTACCACGGGCGTGCTGGACCTGATCGAGCGGCGCATGGAAGAGCTGGCCAGGCACACGGCGGCGGCATTCAATGCCGAGGTGGAATTCAACTTTAAGCGCAACTATCCGCCGCTGGTCAATCACGCGAAAGAAACCGCGTTCGCCATCGAGGCCATGCGCGCGGTGGCCGGTCCGGACCGGGTCGACACGAATACCGAGCCGACCATGGGCGCGGAAGACTTCGCCTATATGTTGCAGGCCAAGCCCGGATGCTATGTCTTCATCGGCAATGGCGAAGGCGCGCACCGGACGTCAGGGCACGGGCTGGGACCGTGCCAGTTGCATAACGCCAGTTACGACTTCAATGACGATCTGTTGCCGGTCGGTGCGAGTTACTGGGTTAGGCTGGCCGAGATGAGCCTGGCTGCAGGCGGTTAAGAACGCCTGACAAGACCGCCGAGCTGCGGACCGTCCGTGCCAGCGCATTCCCTGGCGGTATGTCGAAAGGTTTTGCCAGACGCGTTAAGGCAGCTGGTCCGGCAGCTCGCCCAGCCGCTGGCCGGGATTGCGCTTTTCCAGCGCCAGCAAGGCGGCCGCCTGGTCGGCCAGCGGATAGTCGTGCTCGATGCTGGCGTAGGTATCGGTCACCAGCGCCGTGACCGGCAGCACCACACCGGCATCGGCGGCCGACACCAGCACGTTGCGCAAATCTTTCAACTGGCTCTGCACTTTCCCGCCCGGCATAAAATTACGGTCCAGCATGCGCTGGCCATGCATCTCCAGCACCCGGCTTTCGGCGAAGCCGCCGCGGATGGCCGTGCGCACCGCCGCCGGATCGGCGCTGGCCGCTTGCGCCAGCAAGAGTGCTTCGGCAACAATGGCCAGGGTGCCGCCGACGATCAATTGATTGCACAGCTTGGACACTTGGCCGCTGCCCACCGGGCCAACCAGGGTGGCGCGTCCCATGGCCGTCAATACCGGCTCGGCCCGGGCGAAATCTTCGACCGAGGCGCCGGCCATGATGGCCAGCGTGCCGGCCTCGGCGCCGGCCATGCCGCCGGACACCGGCGCGTCGATGAAGCGGCAAGCGGCCGCCGACAGGGTGGCGTCGAATGCCAGCGCTTCGGCTTGCCGGGTCGAACTCATGTCGATCCATAAAGTACCTTTGGCCAGCGCCGGCAAGGCCGCGGCGATGACTTCGCCGACAGCCGGGCCGGCCGACAGCATCGAGATGACGATGTCGGCACCGGCCACCGCCGCGCTCACCGATGCATGCGGGCTCACGCCGAGCGGGCGCAGGGCCTCGGCTTTGTCCGCGCTGCGGTTCCACGCCGACACCGTGTAGCCGGCCTGTGCCAGGCGCGCGGCCATGGGCCGGCCCATCAGTCCGATGCCGAGAAAAGTGATGCGAACTGTCGTCATGGGTAGCCCTTTAATGTTGACACGCGCAATTGAACCGTCGGCGGCGCGAATTATTCAGGATGAGTACAATGGCCGGGATGTTAATTATCCATTAGCTCATTTTAAGAGAGACTTATGCAGTCGCGCAGAACTCACACTGTTTCAAGATTCTTACTTGCCGCGGCCGCTTTATCCAGCATGCAAACGGCGATCTGCGCCGCATCCCCGATCGATCACGCGTCCGTCGAAGCAGGCAGCGGGCCAGGCGTACGGATGCTGCGTGTGGGGGTGCAGTCGGATTGGGAGGGGCGCCGATGGTTTGAGGGAAATGGCCGCCACGTATCGGGCTATTGGGACCTGTCGCTGGCACGCTGGCGCGGTACCGCCTACAACGACTTCCCCGGTGCGCATCAGTTCATCACCGATATCGGCCTCACGCCGGTGCTGCGCTACGCGGCCGACGACCGGCTGGGCTGGTACGCCGAAGGCGGTATCGGCGCGCACCTGTTCTCGCACGTGTACAACAACGACGGCAAGCGCCTGTCGACGGCCTTCCAGTTCGGCGACCATCTCGGCACGGGCTACGTGTTCGCCAACGGCTGGGACCTGGGCGTCAAGTTCCAGCACTTCTCGAACGCGGGCATCAAAGAGCCGAACAATGGCGTGAACTATGTCATGCTCAAGCTTGCCCGGCCCTTCTGACGTCAATACATCACTTTTTTCGCTTCGGGCAGATCGACGTTATTGCGCGTGACAATCACCACGCCGGTGTTGATGAAAGGCTGGACCTTCTTGCCGGCGATGATATCGAGCGCCGTGGTGACGCCCAGTGAACCCATCGAGTACGAATTCTGCACGGCGGTCGCGTGCAGGGTGCCCTTCTTGACGAAGTCGCGCAGGTCTTCGTTGCCGTCGAAGCCCACGGCCACCACCTTGCCGGCCTTGCCCGACTGGACCAGCGCGCGCCCCATGCCGATCGCGGTCGGCTCGTTGGCGCCGAACATGCCCTTCAGGTCGGGGTTCGAGGTCAGCACGTCCATGCTCTGGTTCAGCGCCGTGGCCATCTGCGATTGCGAGTAGTAGGTGCCGACGATCTTGAGCTGCGAGTTCTTTTCGATGTAGCGCTTGAAGCCGCCCACGCGCGCCACTTCGGAACCGCTGCCGGCCACGTACGACATCACGGCGATCTTGCCGGTGGTGCCGATCTTCTCGATCAATGCCTTGGCGCTTTGCTCGCCGGCAGCCTCGTTATCGGTCGACAGGAAGGACTGGTAGTACTTCTTGCCGGCGTCGGCGATGCGCGAATCGATGATCACTACCGGAATGCGCGCTTCCCACGCCTTCTTGATGGCCGGGACCAGCGCGTCCGGATCGGATGGCGCCAGCACGATGGCCGACACCTTGCGCGTGACCGCGTTCTCCACCATGTTGACCTGGTCGGCGATGGCCGCTTCCGTGGCCGGTCCCTGGAAGGTGACTTTGTAATTGGGATTGGCGCCGATTGCCGCCACCGCGCCCCGCTGCACGTTCTGCCAGTAGTTCGAATTGCTGGTCTTGACGATGACGGCGATTTCCTTGGTCGGCGCGGCGGCCGCGCTGGCGCCCACCGTCAGCGCCAGCATGGCGCATGCTGCGATTTTTAAGCTCTTCATGGGTCCTGTCTCCTTGTCTGTTCAGCTGCGATTGCGTTTCTGATCGATCCATACGGTCAGCAGGATCACCAGGCCGATGATGATCTGCTGGACGAAACTTGAAATGCCGTTCATGTTCAGGCCATTGCGCAGGATGCCGATGACGAAGGCGCCGATCATGGTTCCCGAAATGCTGCCGATGCCGCCGGTGAGCGAGGTGCCGCCGATGACGGCGCTGGCGATGGCGTCGAGTTCGTACATCACGCCCTCGTTGGGCTGGCCGGTGACCAGGCGCGACATCAGCACGCAGCCGGTCAGCCCGGACAGGAGGCCCGACAGCACATAGGCCATGACCGTGACCCCGCCCACCTTCACGCCCGACAGGCGCGCCGCTTCGGTGTTGGAGCCGACCGCGTACAGGTGGCGGCCGAACACGCTGCGCTTCAACATCACCGCCACCGCGATGGCGATCACGATCATCAGGATCACCGGATAGGGAATGCCGGGGAAGATCACGTCCGGGAACGGGCCGTCGGTGGCGCGCTCGATGCGAAACAGCGAGCCGTTGCCCAGTTCGCCGAACGATTCGCCCAGGCCGGAGACGGCGCGCGCGCCGGTGATCTGCAGCGCCACGCCGCGCGCGATCAGCATCATGCCGAGGGTGGCGATGAACGGCGGCAGCTTCAGGCGCGTGATGCAAAGGCCGTTCACCAGGCCGCACGCGGCGCCGACCAGCACGCCCACTGCCATGGCCAGCGCCACCGGCATCCCCTGCTGGGCCAGCAGGGCGGCGGTCACGCCGGACAGCGCCAGCACCGAGCCGGACGACAGGTCGATGCCGCCGGTGATGATCACGCAGGTGGCGGCGATGCCGAGGTAGGCGATCGAGGTCACCTGCAGCGCCACGCTCATGCCGTTTTCGACCTTGAAGAAGGCATCGCTGGTGAACGCGAACACCATGATCAGCAGGGCCAGGCTGCCCAGCGCCGCGAATTTTTGAATCAGGTCCTTCTGCTTGTCGTTCATCCGTATCTCGTATTGTTCTGTTGATGGCTGCCGGAGGCCAGGTGCATGATTTCCTCCTGGCTGGTGGCGCGCGTGTCGACGATGCCGGCGATCGCGCCTTCGTGGAAAACCGCCACCCGGTCGGTCATGCCGAGGATTTCGGGCAGCTCGGAGCTGATCAGGATGACGCCGATGCCCTCGGAGGCAAGACGGTCCAGCAGCTGGTAGATGGCGAACTTGGCGCCGACGTCGATGCCGCGGGTCGGTTCGTCGAAGATCATGATGCGCGACTGCCGGTACAGCCACTTGGCGATCGCGATCTTCTGCTGATTGCCGCCCGAGAGATTCTTGACGATCTGCGCCGGGCCGGGTGTCTTGATGTCGAGCGCGCCGATGTATTCGCGCGCGACCGCATCTTCACGCGTGAAGTCGATCAGGTTCAGGCGGCTGGCCACGCCGCGCACATTGGTCAGCGTCAGATTGGCCGCCACCGACATGCGCACCGCCAGCCCCTGGCTCTTGCGGTCTTCCGACAGGTAGGCGATGCCATGGGCGATGGCGTCGATGGGCGACCTGACGTCAATCTCGCGCTCGCCCAGGCGGATCGCGCCGGTACAGCCGGGATCGGCGCCGAAAATGGCACGCGCGGTTTCGCTGCGGCCGGCGCCCATCAGGCCTGCGAAGCCGAGAATCTCGCCGCGCCGCAGCTCGAAGCTGACCGGGCCGAACACGCCCTTGCGCGCCAGCGCCGACACCGACAGCAGCGCCGCCGCTTGCGGCACGCGGGTCGCTGGCGGGAATTGCTGGTCGAGCGCGCGACCGACCATGTCGGACACGATGCGGCCGATGGTCAGGCCGGCGAACGGTGCGCTGCTGATGAACTGGCCGTCGCGCATGACGGTCACGCGGTCGACGATGTGCTGGAACTCGTCGAGCCGGTGCGAGATGTAGACGATCGCTACTCCCGTGGCTTTGAGCTCGTTGATGATCGCGAATAGCTGCTCGGTCTCGCTTTCGGTCAGCGAGGAAGTCGGCTCGTCCATGATCAGGATGCGCGCGTCCAGCGACAGCGCCTTGGCGATCTCCACCATCTGCTGCTGCGCCATCGACAGCGACCTGACCAGCGCGGACGGCGCAATGGCCAGCTTCAGGCGCGCCAGCAATGCGGCGGCGTCGCGCTGCATGCGGCGCGCGTCGACAAACATGCCCTTGCGCGGCTCGCGCGCCAGATAGATATTCTCCGCCACCGACAGGTGCGGCACCAGGTTCAATTCCTGGTGGATGATGGCGATGCCGGCCGCCTCGGCCTCCACGCTGGAGGCAAAGCGTACAGGCCTGCCTTGATACACGATCTCGCCCGCGTCGGCCTGATAGACCCCGCTGAGAATTTTCATCAGGGTCGACTTGCCGGCGCCGTTCTCGCCGCACAGCGCGTGCACTTCACCCGCGCGCAAGTCGAGACTGACGCCATCGAGTGCCACCACGCCCGGAAAGCGCTTGGTGATACCACGCAAAGCCAGCAGTACTTCCTGCTCCACCATACCTGCTCCTCCAAGTGGGCGCGGTGCGCCCGGTCACGCGCCCCGTCTTGCGCGGGGTCCGCGTGGGTTTGCCTGCTGCCTTTTACTCGTCGATCAGCGCTTCGCTCCAGGCGTGCACGGTCTGGTTCTGCTCACCCAGGCCGCTGATCCCGAGACGGATCTTGTCGCCGGCCTTCAGGTACACCGCATCGGGCTTCTGGCCCAGGCCCACGCCCGGCGGAGTGCCGGTGCTGATGATGTCGCCCGGATTGAGCGTCATGAAGCGGCTGATGTAGCTGACCAGATGCGCCACGTCGAACACCATGGTGCGCGTGTTGCCGTTCTGGTAGCGCTGGCCGTTCACTTCCAGGAACATGTCCAGGTTCTGCGGGTCCGGCACTTCGTCGGCCGTCACCAGCCATGGGCCGACCGGGCCGAAGGTATCGCAGCCCTTGCCCTTGTCCCAGGTACCGCCGCGTTCGAGCTGATACTCGCGCTCGGACAGGTCGTTGACCACGCAGTAGCCGGCCACATGGTCGAGCGCCTGGTCGATGTCGACGTAGCGCGCGCGGGTGCCGATCACCACGCCGAGTTCGACTTCCCAGTCGCTCTTCTTCGAATCCTTGGGCAGCACGACGGCGTCGTTGGCGCCGATGATGGCGCTGGTGGCTTTCATGAACAGCACTGGCTCGGCTGGCACCGCCATGCCCGATTCGGCCGCGTGGTCCGAGTAGTTCAGGCCCACGCACAGGAACTTGCCGATGTCGGCGAGGATCGGGGCGATGCGGCCTGGATTGGCGACCGCCGGCAGCGAAGCCGGATCGATCGCGCGCAGGCGCGCCAGCGCGTCGCGGCCAAGCGAGCTAGCGGTCAGGTCGGGCAGGACGCCGGACAGGTCACGCACGGTGCCCTGCGAATCGAGCAGGCCGGGCTTCTCATTGCCCTTGGGGCCAAAGCGCAGTAATTTCATTGCATTCCTTCTGGAGTAAAAACGATTAATTAATTACACCAGCCGCCGTCGATCAGCATCGCGGTGCCGGTGGTGAAAGCCGATTCGTCCGACGCCAGGTACAGCGCCAGCGCGGCGATTTCCTCGGGGGTGCCGACCCGGCCCATGGGCTGGCGCTGCTCGAACGCGCGCGTGACTTCGTCGAGCGGCTGGCCGCTGTCGCGGGCCTGCTTGTCGATGCGCTGGCGCAGCGATGGCGAATCCACGGTGCCAGGACAGATCGCGTTGCAGCGCACGCCCGAGGTGACGAAGTCGCCCGCCACCGCCTTGGTCATGCCGATCACGGCGGCCTTGGTGGTAGTGTAAATGAAGCGGTTGGGCGCGAACTTCACGCTCGACGCGATCGAGGCCATGTTGATGATAGAGCCCTTTTTCTGCGCCAGCATGCCGGGCAGGAGTGCGGTGGCGCGGCCGATACCCTGGCCGGCGGCAGTCACCGGCGCGGTTTTTCCTGCCAGTCGCAGCGTCATGGCGTGGCCCGCAAAAGAGTTTGTTGGATGCGGTAGAAAGCAGCGGCGGTGCCGCCGAAGATGGCCTGGCGCTCGGCTTCGCTGCGCGCGGCCAGCAGCGTTTCGCTTACCGCGACCCAGCGGCCGTAATCGGCGGCCAGATCGAGCACCGGCCAGTCGCTGCCCCACATAACGCGCGCCGGGCCGAATGCGCCGACGATCGTGTCGGCGTAGGGTTGCAGCTCACCTGTGTTCCATGCCGGCCCGGCTTCGGTGACCATGCCGGAGAGCTTGCAGCAGACCTGCGGCAGCGCGGCCAGGCGCACCATCTGCGCGCGCCACGCGTCGATCTCGCCTTGTGCGATGAGCGGCTTGGCGCCGTGATCGATCACGATCGGCAGCTCGGGAAACCGTTCGGCGAATGTCAGCAGTGCCGGCAGCTGGCGCGGCAGCACCAGCGCGTCCAGGGTCAGGCCATGCGCTTGCATGGCGTGCACCGCCGGCGCCAGCGCCGGGTCGGCGATCCAGTCGTCCTCCAGCTCCTGCAGCATCGGCCGCAAGCCGCGCAAGGCGCTGTGGCGCGCCAGCGCGGCGATGCGCTGCGGCGCATCGGCGGCTTTCAGGTCGGTCCAGCCGACCACGGCGCCGATAAAGCTGAACCGGTCCGCCAGGTCGAGCATGAAATGGGTGTCCGCTTCGGTCGGCAGCGACTGCACCAGCACGGTTTTGCCGATGTTGTGGCGCGCGAGGGTGGCTTCCAGGTCGGCGGGCAGGAAGTCGCGGTAAATCGCGGTCAGCGTGGCAGGCGGCCATGCGCCATCGCGGTCGGCCAGGCGCCAGAAGTGCTGGTGAGCGTCGACGCGCATCATGTTCCCTCCGGTACCGGCGCGCGCTCGTCGAGCAGGCCGTCCTGCTTGAGCGCCTGCCACAGCCCGGCGGGGATGGCGTGCTCCAGCCACGCGGCGTTCTGGCGCAACTGGTCGGCGCTCTGCGCCCCCGTCAGGATCGATGCCACGGCCGGATGCGCCAGAGGGAACTGCAGCGCCGCGGCCTGCAGCGGCACTCCGAAGCGGCGGCATACGGCTTCGATGCGTTCGACCCGCGCGAGCAGGTCGGCCGGTGCGTCTTCGTAATTGAATTTGCGGTTGCCAGCCAGGATGCCCGAGTTGAATACGCCGCCGGCGACGATGGCGTTGCCGTTGCGCGCGCAGGCTTCCAGCAGCGGTGCCAGCGCGGCCTGTTCCAGCAAGGTGTAGCGGCCGGCCAGCAAGGTGCAATCGAGCTGGCACTCCTGCATGGCGGCGAGTATGACGTCCGATTCGTTCACGCCCAGGCCGATGGCGCGCACGCGGCCCTGTTCGCGCAGCTGCATCAGCGCGCGAAAGCCGCCGCCGCAGGTCAGCTGCGACCAGTAGTGATCGTGCCGTTCGCCGTGCGTGCAGGCGCCGATGTCGTGCACGTACAGGATGTCGACGCTTTCCAGGCCCAGGCGCTGCAGGCTGTCCTCGTGCGAACGCAGGATGCCGTCGTAGGTGTAGTCGTAATGCGGGCGGAACGGCAGCGGTTCGGCCCAGCCGGATTCGCCCGGGCGCACGCTGGCGTCGGGATGCATGCGGCGGCCGACCTTGGTGCTGATCATGTATTCGCCGCGCGGACGCTGGCGCAGCGCCGCGCCCAGCCTGCGCTCGGACAGCGTGAAGCCGTAATACGGTGCGGTGTCGAAGTAGCGCACGCCGGCGTCCCAGGCCGCATCCACAACGGCCTGGGCCTGCGCGTCGCTCATGGCGGCGTACAGGCCGCCCAGCTGCGCGCAGCCAAGGCCGAGACGGCTCAACGCGACATCCCCCATGTTCAGGCGGCCCTCAGCGGATGGCAGCCCGGGCCGACCGGCTCGAACTGCTTGTAGGTGAGGATGAATTCCTGGTGGCCCAGCTCTTCGGAACGGCTCGCTTCGCCGTTGGCGACGCGCTTGACCAGATCGACGATCTCGGCGCCGACCTGGTCCAGCGTGGCCTCGCCGGTGAGGATGCGGCCGGCGTTGACGTCCATGTCGTCGGACAGGCGCTGATAGGTGTTTGGGTTGGCGCAGACCTTGATGACCGGCGAGATGGCCGAGCCGACCACCGAGCCGCGCCCGGTGGTAAACAGCGTGATGTGCGCGCCGCAGGCGATCAGTTCGACGATCTCGGCATTGTCGGAAATGTTGGGGAAGCCGAAGCGCGGTTCGCCGTCGGGCACCACATCGAGCAGGTACAGGCCGCCGCCCCATGGCTGGTCGCCCGGCTTGAGGATGCCGCTGATCGGCGAGGCGCCGCTCTTGGCGTAGGCACCCAGGGACTTTTCTTCCTGGGTGGTGAGGCCGCCATCGGCGTTACCCGGCGCGAAGCTGCCGTGGCCCATGATGGTGTAGTAGCGCGCGGCCTTCTCCACCGTCCTGACGATTTCGTCGCCCAGTTCGGGCGTCACGGCGCGCCGCTTCATGTGGAATTCGCAGCCCACCAGTTCGCCGGTCTCTTCGAAAATGCAGGCGCTGCCGCCGGCGATCAGGGAGTCGAAGGCGACACCGACGGCCGGGTTGGCGGTGATGCCGCTGGTGCTGTCGGAGCCGCCGCAGATGGTGGCCACCACCAGTTCGTCGAGCCGCATCGGCACGCGCGGTGTGTCGGCCAGGCTGTCGAGCGCCCAGCGGACCCATTCCACGCCGCTGGCGACGCTGTTGCGGGTACCGCTGTTTTCCTGGATGGTGATGGTGTGCACCGGGCGGCCGCTGTCGGCCACTGCTTCGGCCAGGCCGTGCTTGTTGAAGCTTTCGCAGCCGAGCGACACCAGCAGCGCCGCGCCGACGTTCGGATGGGTGAGCAGCTTGCGCATCATCTGGTCGGCGTATTCGTTGGGGTAGCAGCCGGGGAAGCCGACCAGGTGCACCGGCTGGTTGGGGAAGGCGTTCACCACCAGGCGGGCGACGTGGTGCGCGCACTCCACCGTGTAGACCACGGTCACGATGTTGCGGATGCCCTTGCGGCCGTCGGGGCGCAGGTAGCCGGTCAGTTCGGCGTTCTCGATCGTGTTCATTTGTGCTCGGTCCCGATGAAGTGGTGGCCATCCTGGCCCAGGGTGTAAGTGGGGATGTAGTCGCTTTCCAGATTGTGCGTATGGATGTGCGCACCGGCGGCGACCGGCTGGGTGATGGTGCCGATGATGGCGCCGTAGCGCAGTATCTTGTCGCCCGGCTGCAGGTCGCGCCGGGCACACTTGTGGCCCAGGTTGACGTCTTGCGGCAGCACGACTTCGCGGCCGTCGATCTGCACACGCGTACCGGCGGTGAGCGCGGTGCGGGCGATCAGGCAGTTGTCCTCGGGGGACATGAGCAGCAGGCTCGATGTCAGCTCTGGCGTGGAATCAGGCATGGGTTTTCCTTGTCAGGATAAATGCGCGCCGCAGCCAGGCCTGGCCAGTCTGTGTCAGTCGGTGTTCAACTTTCAGGCGCGCTTGTTGATCGCGGCCTGCATGGTCAGGCGCGACGAATCGAGGTGTTTGTTCATGGCCGCAAGGGCGGCGGCGGTGTCGCGCCGCGCCAGCGCACGCAGGATCTCCAGATGTTCCGGCACGGCGAAGCGGATGCGCGGCATTTCGTCGCTCTTGTCCCACTGGTAGTGATAGTGGAATACCAGCGAGACGATATCGTTCAGTCCTTGCGCGAAGCGGTTGTTCAGCAGCCCGATCAGAAAGGTGTGGAACTCGCGGTCGAGTGCCGGAAAGTCCGCGTGCCGGCCAGGAAAGTCCAAGGCCAGCTGTTCGTGCTGCTCGATCAGTTCGTCCAGCCGCCCGAACGCCGGATCGTCCGGTGCGAGCGCGGTCAACGCTTCGACCCCGGCCAGCTCGAACATGCGGCGTACCTGCGCCAGTTCGGTCGCGAAGGTCTGGTCGAAGGCGCACAGGCGCCAGCCGCCCTGCGGCTTCTTTTCGATCAGGCCGTAGCGTGAAAAACCGATCAGAAATTCGCGCACGCTGATGGTGCTCGCACCCGCGGCGCGCGCCAGCTCGGCTTCGGAGAAGGCCGCGCCCGGCGTCAGGTCGTGGTGGTAGATGCGCTCCATCAGCACCTGCCGGATGCGGTCCGCGCCGGACTGCAGTTCGGCCTCGTCGAAATAGTCTTCCGCCACCGGCTTGCGCACCAGGCGCCGGTCTTTCAGGTCGCTGATGAGGCCACGGGAATGCAGGTAGTTGATGGTGCTGCGGATGGCCGTGCGGCTGCCTTGCGCCAGTTCGGCCATGCGCTGTTCGGGCGGCAGTACCGCGCCGATCGCCAGGTTTGCGCCGATGTGTTCGAGCAGCAGGTTGGTGCTGCGCTTGAAGATGGTCGCTGGTTTCGCCATGGGTGTGTAAATGAGTCGCCTTCGAGGCGGAATACGTGTGGATACCCATTGTACACAGCTTGCGCGGGCGGCATTGGATCATGCAACCACCTCATCGAGCAGGGCTTGCAGGCGGGGCTGGCCGGTGCTGCAGCCCGTTGCACGCGCGAGTTCAAGCAGCGGCAGCATGCGGCGGCGCTTTTTCTCGGCATGGTTTTGCGCGATGTCGGCCAGGCGATGGCGCAGGAAGGGATTGGCGAAGCGCTCGCGTACCTGCGCGAGGTAGGCGCGCGCGCTGTCGCCGTCACCGAGCGCATCGAACACCGGCAGCACTTCGTGCTCCCATACCTGTTCGAGCGAAGCGCGCAGCGCCGCATCGTCCATCGCTTGGGTCACGGTCAGGTCGGGCTGCCTGCCGCCGGCGATCCATTGTTCGGCCAGCCAGGTGTGCCCGAGGTTCAGCAGGAACAGCTTGCGCCGCTCGAAGGTATCGAGCGATTCGGTGACGACGATGTCGGGGTGGCTGCACGGCAGGGTCATGCCGGACTGCGCTTCGATCGCCCACAAGGCATAAGGTTCGGCCACCGCGCCAGCAGGCTCGATGGCTTCGGAGACGATGCGGTCGACCAGGGAGTTGACCCAGACGCAGCCGTCGCGCAGCCAGGCGCGAAAACCGCTGTCGAGGTCCCAGGCCTGCGCCAGATCCAGAACGATATTGCGCAGGACGGTGCCGTTGCTGTTGACCAGCTCGCAGGGCAGCAGGGTTATCGGCGCGGCGCCGTTCCGGTAGCGCGCGTGCAGCAGCTGGAGCAGCTTGGCCGGGAAGCTGCGCGGCGGTTGCAGATCGGGACGGTCATCCGGATGCAGCAGGTAGCCGGCGTCGCCGGTGTTGGAGACGATCACCTGCACCGTCGTGGCGGCCTGTTCGAGGATCCAGCTCCAGTGGCTGGCGGCATGCACGGCAAAGCCGACCGAGCCGACACGCTGCTCACGGTCGATGCGCTGGCCATGTTGCCAGCCGCGGACGCGGACCGGGTAGTCCTGCTGGTTGAACGCGGCGATGCGCGCGGCGCTGTCCGGGCTATCGGTAGTCTGGACTACGGTGATGCGGCCGAGGGCCTCGCCGCGTTCGAGCGCTTCGCTGACGAACAGGTCAACGTGCGCCTGCAGAAAGCGGCTGGTACCGAATTGCAGGATCGGGTTCACGTCAGACCTCGACAATCGCCTTGATCACGCCGCTGGACGGGTCCATCCACTGCGGCAGGACGTCGATGAAGTTCGCCAGGGTGGTGCGGTGGGTGGCCAGGCGCTCGGTCGGAATCAGGCCGGCTTTCATCGCCTCCAGCACTTCGCGGAAATCGGCGGCGGTGGCATTGCGGCTGCCCAGCAGCGTGGTTTCGCGCTTGTGGAATTCAGGATCGGCGAAGGAGATGCGGTCCAGGACGATCGACACCAGTACGTAGGTGCCGCCGTGGGCGACGAATTCGAGGCCGCGCTCCATGGCCTTGACGTTGCCGGTGGCGTCGAAGACGACGTCGAAAAATTCGCCGCCGGTGAGCTCGGACAGGGCGTCCTTGTCGCCCTCGCCTGCCTGGACGGCGTGGTGGACGCCGATGGCGTCGCTGCAGAAATCCAGACGGTCGGCCCGGGTATCGAGCACCGTGACTTCGCCGCCTTTGAGGCGCGCGAACAGGGACACGGCGATGCCGATCGGGCCGGCACCGACAACCAGCACGCGCTGGTCCTGGTGGACCGCGGCGCGGCTGACGGCGTGGGCGCCGATGGCGAGGAACTCCAGCATGGCGGCCTGGTCGAGCGAGATGCCGTCGGCCTTGAAAACAAATTGGGCGGGGACGGTCAGGTATTCGGCCATGCCGCCATCGCGGTGCACACCCAGTACCTGGATGCGCGTGCAGCAGTTGGTCTTGCCTTTGCGGCAGGCCACGCAGGTGCCGCAGGACAGATAGGGCATGACGTAGACGGTGTCGCCGGATGCGAGGCCGGAATCGTCCGGCGCTTGCACCACTTCGCCGGCCAGCTCGTGGCCCATCACGCGCGGGTAGCTGAGAAATGGCTGGGTGCCACGGAAGATGTGCATGTCGGTGCCGCAAACGCCGATACGGCGCACGCGGATCAGCACGTCACCTTCGTTTACGCTGGGAATGCCGGCCTCGACCATCCGGAGTTCGCCTGGGGACTGGCACACCACGCTCTTCATCATCGCTTTCCAACTCCATTTTATTATTCATGGTAATTGTATTGTATATATACAGAACCGCAAAGGTTTTTTTCGCGAATTGAGGTTGCGATTTTGCGTAAGTTGATTCAGGCTGTCATGCGTTGGTGGACTTCGCGCACCAGCATCCCGGCCAGCATGGCGATGAAAAACACCATGGACTTTGCTCCGCCCATGGCCAACGATGCCAGGGCCGACCCAGGACAATAGCCGGCCAGACCCCAGCCGGCGCCAAATATCAACCCGCCGAGCACAATGCGGCGGTCAATCTTTGTTGCCGCCGGCAGGCGCATGGTTTCGCCCAGCAGTGAGTGCGGCCGCCTGCGTGCGAACGGGAAGGCAAGCGATCCGATCGACACGGCGCCACCCATGACCAGGGCCAGCGACGGGTCCCAGTTTCCGCTCAGGTCGAGAAAGCCGAGTACTTTCGACGGATCTGCCATGCCGGATACGATCAGACCGAGGCCGAATACGAGACCGGCCAGCAATGCGAGCAGCGTTTTCATTGCATTCTCCTACGCAAGGACGTGACGCGCGAGGTAGACCGTCACGAATCCGGCAAGCATGAACGCCAGCGTCGCTACCATCGAACGCGGCGATCGGCGCGATATGCCGCATACGCCGTGTCCGCTGGTGCAGCCCGATCCATAGTGTGTGCCGATGCCTACCAGCAGGCCGGCGGCAACGAGGGTGGGGATGCCGGCGTCAACACGCATGGAGGGAAGCGGGAGTGCCAAGCCGTAGACCATGGGCGCACCGGCCAGGCCGGCGATGAAGGCAAGGCGCCATTTGATATCGCCGCGGGAAGGCCTGAGCAGGCCGCCAATGATGCCGCTGATGCCGGCAATCCTGCCATTGAAGAGCAGGAGCATGGCGGCGGCCACGCCGATCATCAAGCCGCCGACCAGCGATGCCCACGGTGTGAAGTGGGTCCAGTCGATCGTCATCTCATTTCTCCTCTTCCTTGGGACAGTACAACTGGTACAGCACCTGCAGCACGGCCAAGGCTTGCTGGCTGGCGATGCTATAGAAAATCTGCTTTCCGTCACGACGTGTCGTCACCAGCCGCTCGTCGCGCAGCACGGTCAATTGCTGCGAGAGCGTCGGTTGCCGAATGCCTGTCGCCGCCTCCAGTTCACCGACCGAGTATTCGCTTTGCGTCATTTGGCACAGCAGGAGCAGGCGGTCCGGGTTGGCAAGCGCCTTCAGCAGCCCGCTGGCCTGATCGGCGGCAGCCTGAAGCTTTATCAGGTCGATGTGCTTTGTCTTGTTCATCAGAGCTTGGGAGCGGTTACAGTATATTTAATTATAGTCTATATAAAGATATAATGAAGTATGCAAAAAAAGGGCACCATGATTTTCCGACAACTTCACGAACGGCTTTCCAGTACCTATCTGCTGGGGGACGAGCACACCGGTCAGGCCATTCTTATTGACCCGGTTATTTCTGCCATGGAGAGGGACCTGGCCGAGGTTCACCGCTTGGGATTGAGGCTTACCTTTACCGTGGACACCCACATCCACGCGGACCACATTACCGCTGCGCTCGCGCTCAAACGTGCGGTGGGAAGCAGAATTGCCGCACCGGCTTACGACCGCTTGCCGTGTGCCGACGTCGGGATCGAGGAGGGGAAGCCGTTTCAGGTCGGCGCCATCGCTCTGCAGCCGATGCATACACCTGGCCATACGGAAGGACATTTTGCGTACCGGTTCGGCGACCGCGTCTTCACCGGGGATTCGCTGCTGATCAATGGCTGTGGCCGCACCGATTTCCAGAACGGTGACACCGATGCGCTATACAGGAGCGTGCGGGAGAAGCTGTTTTCGCTGCCGGACGAGACGCTTGTTTATCCGGGTCACGACTATCAGGAGCGCTTTGTATCGTCCATCGGCCAGGAGAAGCAGCGCAACCCGCGCTTGGGCGGTGACAGGACACTGGAAGAGTTCAGGCCATGCCTTTATACACAACTCAGGCGCCTTCCTCGCGTAGCGCCTGTAT
>CAMLIL010000019.1 GCA_946480015.1 uncultured Oxalobacteraceae bacterium
GCGGACACTTCATCGAATAGTGCGTCGAAATCATCAGCGGCGTCGGTCATAATCCCTGCTTCTCCATAATTGTAAAATCTGGCAATGTCAAATTGCTGAATTCAGTTGTTGCGCTGTGCGAGTTCGAGGCAGAGCATGATTTTCGGCAACATGCCGCACACGCAGTGTAGCAGCGCGAAGTGCCCCGGTAAATCACTGTGCAAGGCCGGTGTTGCTTTGACGGACGAAACTTGTAGACCCGACAAGCAAAACGTGTCTTTATCGCACCCAGTACTTCAGCAAGTGTTGTATTTTGTAATCTTACCATTGGATACTTGCTGCAAAGTATCACTAAGAGCAATAAACATTGCGCCAAAGTGAATGAGGGCTTTGAGCGAGATCAAGGGTTTGCGTCCTAACAATAGTCAGCCTGCGAACTACAATGGACAATAAGTCCATGTCGGAGGAACTGATCATGTATCGGAAAATTCTGATTACCACGGACGGCTCCGCCGTCTCGAAACACACCGCCTGCGCCGGCGTTCAGTTCGCCGCGCAGATGGGGGCCGAAGTGTTGGTGCTGTATGTGGCACCGCCTTACCAGTACCCGGTGTACGTCGAAATCATCCCGCCGACCTATCCGAGCGAGGAAGATTATCTGGCGCGCATGCGGCAAATCGGTGACGAGCACCTGAGTTCGATCCTGCACGAAGCCGCGCAGTGCGGTCTGCGCCATGAAGGCATCACGGCCTTCGCCGACAGCCCGGCGGCGAAGATCGTGGATGTTGCCGATAAACAACAGTGCGATTTGATCTTCATGGGGTCGCACGGCCGCAGCGGCTGGGGTCAGTTGCTCTTAGGAAGTGTTACCAACAAGGTGTTATCGCACACCGGCAAACCGGTGCTGGTGCACCGCCTGATCAAGGAGCCTGCCAGCTAACCCAGTCAATATTGCGCGATTTACAATTTAGCCTTACGCTTCGGCAGTGTTGTCGACTTGACGACGCCGCCGGGCCAGGCCCCGGTTCATCCACCTGCCGATTGCTTATATATATGATACGTATTGTCATTGCGGACGACCACACCATCATGCGCGAGGGCCTCAAGCGTATCCTCGACGGCGCCCTCGACATCGACATCGTCGGCGAAGCCATCAACGGCTTCGAAGTGCTGTCCCATGTGCGCCAGGGCGGGTTCGACCTGTTGCTGCTGGATTTGTCGATGCCCGGCCGCAGCGGCGTCGACCTGATCCGCCAGATCCGCAGCGAATCGCCCAAGCTGGCCATCCTGATCCTGACCATGCACGAGGAGGAACAGTACGCGGTGCGTGCCATCCGCGCCGGTGCCCAGGGCTATCTGACCAAGGAAAGCGCCGGCACCCAGCTGGTGGGAGCGATCCGCAAGGTGGCATCGGGGCGACCGTATATCAGTACCGAAGTGGCCGAACAATTGGCTTTAAACATCATGACGCCGAATGAACAGTTGCTGCACAAGCAATTGTCCGATCGCGAGTTTGAAGTCTTTTCGCTGTTGGTGGGGGGCAAGTCGATCACCGAGATCGCCAACAGCCTGCATCTGTCGGTCAAGACAGTGAGCACCCACAAGACCCGGATCATGCAAAAGATGGGGATGACTTCCTTGTCAGAAATGGTCCAGTATGCGGTTGCACATCGCTTGTTATCGCCGTTCAAGACGTAGACACACCAAAAAGTTTTAGACAATGGCGCCACAGTTTCGTGCGGCGTCTTATCAATAAGCGTGATTTTCACGTTTCCGTGCCGCCAAGCGGCGCTCGTCCCTCCCTCCCCGTTTTTCCTATGGCGCAGCGGCTGATGGGTAGGAAGATTCCTACCCCATGACGCTCTATCCTACCGCCATATTCAGCCATCGCTGATATCAATGCCGGACTCGTGTTGGCATACTAAATCCATCGATTCGGCTTTCCTGGGTTCATCTTTCACCTGATGGTTAAGCCAGCCGAGCTGTTGAGCGTCAACTGTGGCGCCAGACAACAGCCTGAAACCATGAGTTTTCTCAACCGGAGATGAGCATGCAGTCAACGCCAACCGATCCGCGCAACACCCCATCGTCGACCATGCACTCGGCTCCAACGGAAGCCGGCCGTCAACGTCAGGGCCGCCTGTGGTCCAATCTGAAAGAGGTGTGCGATCTGCTGCACATCTCCGCCGCGGTCTCGGTCAATTCCGAAGAGCTGCTATTCCAACACGTGCAATTCAAGACCGGCCAGCGGGTGCACACCATCGGCCAGGCCTTCGACACCCTGTACATCGTCAACTCGGGCTTCCTTAAAACCGTGCTGATCGACGAATTCGGCAACGAACAGGTGCTGAGCTTCCCCATGAAGGGCGACATGCTCGGCGTGGACGGCATCCACACCCGCCATTACGCTTCGGAAGCGGTGGCCCTGTCCGACTGCGACCTGATCCTGCTGCCGTTCAAAAAACTGACCGCGCTCGGCCGGGTGCACATGGAACTGGAAAACGTCATGTACGGCGTCATGAGCCGCGAACTGGTGCGTGAACAAGCCATGATCGGCATGCTCGGCGCCCTCTCCGCCGAGGCCCGGGTGGCGCGTTTTCTGGTCACCCTGGCCGACCGCTTCGCCGCCATGGGCTACTCCAGCAAACTGTTCAACCTGCGCATGACGCGCCACGAAATCGGCAGCTATCTCGGCCTGACGCTCGAAACCGTCAGCCGCACCCTGTCGGCCTTCAACGAGATCGGTCTCATCACCGTCGACCAGCGCACCATCGGCATCAAGGATGCCGATGCGCTCAAGACCCTGCGCCGCCTGCCACCGTCGCGCTCGCGTGCCAAGAGCAACGCCGCCAAGCAAAAAGCCGAAGCCGCCCAAGGCGGCGACGATCAGGTCCTGGCCACCACCATCTAAACAGCCTTACCTTACCTTACCTCACCACACCACAACGGCGCCCCGCAGGGCGCCGTTTGTATGACTGCACACTGCTGTCGCGTTCCAGCACACCATTGTTGACCTTCACCTTTTCAGCCCGCTCAACGCCTGGTGTTTGGTTGTAATGATCGGAACGCCGGGCTCATGCAAACGTCCGCGCATTAGCGTACGCAGTGCACCGCATCCCCCGCGCTGACGTACACCTTCTCCCCGGCGCCGGGCGCAATGACGTAGCCGCCAGTAAAAGACCCGAACGACGGCAGGATCATCCGTTGCGGCCCCGCCACAAAACACGGCAGACGCAGCGAATCGACCCGGGTGGCGAGCACAAACACCGGATGCACATGACCGGCCAGCACATAGCCGGGCGCCTCGATATCCGGGTGGTGGCAGAACGAAAACGGCCCCACCTGATGCGGTTCGTCGACCACGCGCATGCCCAGCGATGCTGCCGGATCGCCCGCGTGCCTGTCGTGATTGCCGCGCACCAGCACCAGCTCCAGGCGCGGATGACGCTGGCGCCACGCCAGCATCGCGGCCAGGGTGGCGCTGGCATGCGCCGCACGCGCATGCAGGAAGTCGCCCAGGAACAGCAGCCGGTCGGCCGGATAAAGCGCCATCAGCGCATCGAGCCGGTCGAGGTTTTCGGTGGTGGTCCCGCGCGGCACCGGCACCCCCAGCGCACGGAACGACGCCGCTTTGCCGAAGTGGATGTCGGCAACGACGAGCATGCGCTCACGCGGCCAGTACAGCGCCTTCTCGGCCAGCAGCAGCACCCGCTCGCCGGCCAGTTCGATGCTGTAGCCGCTCATGGCGTGGCCGCCTTCTCCAGTTCGCGCAGGATGCGCTGCACCCGGTCCGACAGCTTCTCGGTGGTCAGCTTTTCGCGAAAGCGCTCGACCATCAAGGCAAAGCCGAACGGCGTGGCGCGTTCCACCTGGCGGTAGGCCACGGCGCGTCCATGCAGCTCGGTGAGCGTGCCGCGCAGGCGCGTCAGCTCCAGCTCCTGCTCCATCACCTCGCGCTGGGCTTGCGTCAGCAGCAGGTTGGCGCTGTCGTGCTTGCGAAAGACTTCGAAAAACAGCGAGGACGACGCCTGCACCTGGCGCGTGCTTTTCGGCTGGCCGGGATAGCCCTGGAACACCAGGCCGGCGATGCGCGCCACCTCGCGGAAGCGTTGCTGCGACAGCTGGGTGGCGTTCAGGCTATCGAGCACGTCTTCAAGCAGATGCCCGGTCGAGAACAGCGCCACCCCGCCGCCAAGCGGCGCCGCGAACACCCGCGCCCAGTCGACCGCTTCGGTCGCCAGCAGCTCGAAGCCGTAGTCGTTGATGGCGATCGAAAACGTAATCGGCTGCTGGCGCCCGATCCGGTAAGCGAACAGCGAAGCCAGTCCCATGTGCACCGAGCGGCCCGCGAACGGATACACGAACAGGTGGTAGCCTTCGCGGCTCTTCATGCTCTCGACGACCAGGGTGTCGATGGTGGGCAGGGCCGACCAGCGCTGCTGAATCTCCAGCAGCGGCCGCAAGGCCTGCATTTCCGGCCCCTCGAAGCGGCCCTGCGCGGCCAGGCGCAGCTGCTCCAGCGCGGCATGCGCCAGCTCCGACGACATCGGCATCTTGGCGCCCTGCCAGCGCGTCACCGCGCCGCGCGCGCCGGTGGCGCGCTTGACGAAGGCGGTCATCTCATTGACCTGGATGAATTCGAGAATGCGCCCGCCGAACAGGAAATGGTCGCCCGCCTTCAGGCGCGAGATGAACGACTCTTCCACGCTGCCGATGCGGCCCCCGCTCATATACTTCACCTGCATCGACGAATCGGACACGATGGTGCCGATGCCCATGCGATGGCGCCGCCCCAGCGTCACGTTCGGCACCCGGTACACGCCCTCCTCGTCGGGCACCACCCG
Source organism: uncultured Oxalobacteraceae bacterium (assembly GCA_946480015.1). The sequence goes on from CAMLIL010000019.1 coordinate 4,824, forward strand.
CTGGTACTCCGGATAGGCGACCAGGCTCTGTCCGCCGCGCGCCACGAAGTCCAGCGCCCACTGCCACTCCTCCTCTGTCAAGGCGCGGTACGACCAGGCCGTGCGTACCTCGGCAAGCATGCCGGCCGAACGAAAGCCGCCGCCCAGCGCCACCGTCACCAGGTGCTGCACCAGCACGTCGAAGGGTTTGCTGGGCACCAGCCGCGCCTCGATGCGGCGCGCCGCCACCGCCTGTCTGGCGCCGGCCGCTTCCAGCAGCTCCAGGCTGTGGGTCGGCACCAGCGTTACGCGCGACACCCGCCCCGGCGCGTGGCCGCTGCGCCCGGCCCGCTGCAGAAGGCGCGCGATGCCCTTGGCGCTGCCGATCTGCAGCACCCGCTCGACCGGCAGGAAGTCCACCCCCAGATCCAGGCTGGCGGTGCAGATCACCGCCTTGAGCGCGCCCTTCTTCAAGCCCAGCTCGACCCACTCGCGCACTTCGCGGTCGAGCGAACCGTGGTGCAGCGCGATCACGCCGGCCCAGTCGGGGCGCGCCTCGATGATGTTCTGGTACCACAGCTCGGACTGCGAACGCGTGTTGGTAAACACCAGCGTGGCCTTGAAGCGCTCGATCTCGTCGATCACCGGCTGCAGCATGGCGATGCCCAGGTGGCCGCCCCACGGAAAGCGCGACACGTTGGCGGGAATCAGCGAGTCGACCAGAATCTGCTTGCGCAAGTCGCCTTCGACCAGCACCCCGGGCGCGCCGCCCAGCAAAACGTCGCGCGCCTGCTCCAGGTTGCCCATGGTGGCCGACAGCCCCCACACCAGCAGCGCCGGGTTCCAATGGCGCAGGCGCGCCAGCGCCAGCTGCACCTGCACCCCGCGCTTGCTGCCCATCAGTTCATGCCACTCGTCGATGATGATCATGTCGAGCGCGGCGAACTGCGCCTGCGCGGCCGCGTGGCTCAGCAGCAGCGACAGGCTTTCCGGCGTGGTGATCAGCGCGGAGGGCAAAGCGCGCGACTGGCGCGCGCGTTCGGCCGAACTGGTGTCGCCGGTACGCGCGCCAACCGTCCATCCCGGCGCCAGCGCGGCGCCCGACTCCTCCAGCGCGCGCTGGGTATCGGCCGCCAGCGCGCGCATCGGCGTAATCCACAGCACCCGCAGGCCGGCGCCCTTGCGCCCCGCCCCGCGCTGCAAGGCCGCCAGCCACACCGCGTAAGTCTTGCCGGCCCCGGTGTTCGCATGCAGCAGCCCCGATTGACCGGCCAGCGCGGCCTTCCATACCGCCCTCTGAAACGGGAACACCTTCCAGCCGCGCGCGGCGAACCAGTCGTCGACCAGCTGCGCGATGGCGCTCTTGCTCATGCGCCGGCCGCGGCCAGCAGGCCCTTGAGGGTATCGAGCGTATCGGCGTCCTCGACGCGCTTGTCCTCGCGCCTGCGCAGAATGCGGGGAAAGCGCACCGCAATGCCGGCCTTGTGGCGGCTCGATACCGCGATACCCTCGAAACCGATCTCGAACACCATGGTGGGCTTGAGCGAGCGCACCGGGCCGAATTTTTCGACCGTGGTCTTGCGGATGATGCTATCCACCACGGCGATCTCGGCGTCCGTCAGGCCGGAATAGGCTTTGGCAAAAGGCACCAGCCGCCGTTCGCCCGCCGCGTCGGTATCCCACACCGCGAAGGTATAGTCGGTGTACAGCGAGGCACGCCGGCCCGATCCGGGCTGCGCGTACAGCATCACCGCGTCGACACTGTACGGATCGATCTTCCACTTCCACCATGTGCCGGCATTCTTGGTGCGGCCCACACCGTACCGGGCGTCGCGCGCCTTGAGCATCATGCCCTCGACGCCGCGCGCACGCGACTGGCCACGCATCTCGGCCAGCTCGCGCCAGCTGGCCGCCCGCACCAGCGGCGACAGGCGCAGCTGCGGCCGCGCCAGCTGCCCGACCAGCGCTTCGAGCAGCGTACGCCGCTCAAGCTGCGGCAGCGCGCGCAGATCGACGCCGTCTTCCTCCAGCAGATCGTAGGCCACCAGCACGGCCGGCAGCGCGGCCAGCAGTTTGGCCGACAGGCTCTTGCGCCCGATGCGCTTCTGCAGGTCGGCAAACGGCGCGGGGGTATCGGCATCGCTCCAGATCAGCACCTCGCCATCGATCACCGTCCCTTCCGGCAGCGGCAGGCCGGCCAGTTCGGGAAAGCGTTCGGTGATCAGGTCCTCGCCGCGCGACCACAGATAAGTCTGGCCGCCGCGCCGCACCAGCTGGGCGCGGATGCCGTCGTACTTCCATTCGACCTGCCAGTGCGCCGGTTCGCCCAGCCCGGCCGGATCGCCCTGCAGCTGGTGCGCCAGAAAAAAGGGATAGGGCTGGCCGCCGCGCAGCCTGTGTTCGTCCTCGCTGTGCCCGGCGATCAGCTGCAGAAAGCCGCTCGCGGTGGGGCGCACGCTGCCGTCGGTCCAGCCCATCAGGCGCTGGGCAATGAGCTTGCTGTCGACCGCCGCGATGGTGGACAAGGCGCGCGTGACCAGCAGGCGCGAGACGCCGACCCGGAAAGCGCCGCCGATCAGTTTGGTGAGCAGGAAGCGTTCGCGCCAGTCGAGCTCATTCCAGAAGCCGAACAGCGCGGTGCGGATGGCCTGCGGATCGGCACCGCGCAAGGGCCCGATGCGCTCCTGCATCCACTCGGCCAGGCCGACATTGCTGTGATGTTCGGCCGGCGGCAGGATGTGTGCGATGGTTTCGGCCATGTCGCCGACCGCGCCGTAGCACTCGTCGAACAGCCATTCGTCGAGCTGGGCGTACTCGATCGCGTACTGGCGCAGCAGCTTGGACGGCACCGCCTGGCGCGGCTTGCCGCCGGCGAGGAAATACACCGCCCACGCCGCATTCTCCGGCGCGGCACTGCTGAAATACTGCTGCAGCGCGTCGAGCTTGCGGTTGGTGGCGGTGGTTTCGTCGAGCTCGGCATAAAGGCGCGCGAATTCACGCATGCACAGCGTCCTTGAATCCCTGGGTTAGGATGCAAGGATAACGCGCCGCGCCTCCAGCGTCGCGCACGCTTGCGCAAGCTCGGCGATGCTGCGCGCCAGCTGCAGCGCCAGCGCGGCGCGCTCGCATTCGATGGCCAGCTGGTCCGGCTCGCTCCGCACCGCCGCTTCCAGCGCCGCCAGGTGGGCCGCGAGCCCATCGGCGCCGATGGTGCCGGCCACTCCGCGCAGGCTGTGGCACAGCTTGGCCGCATCGCTCCAGCGGGACTCGGCCAGCGCCTCGTCCAGCACCTTCGCCTGCGCGCGCGCGTCGCCGGGATAATTGCGCGCCACGCTGAGAAACAGCGATTCGCTGCCGCCCAGGCGTTCCAGCGCACGCGCCGCCCCGCTAGCGATCGGCCCGGCGGCTTTGGGCGGCGCCAGCGGCGCCGGCCGCCCACCCTGGCGATGGCGCGCCACCGCCTCGACCAGCACCTCGATATCGATCGGCTTTTGAATATAGTCGTCCATGCCCTCGGCCAGGCAGGCTTCGCGGTCGCCCGGCATGGCGTTGGCGGTCATGGCGATCACCGGCAGATGGCGCAGCGCGGCGTCGGCGCGGATCGCGCGCGTGGTGGCGTGGCCGTCCATGCCGGGCATCTGCACGTCCATCAGCACCAGGTCGATGCGCGCCACCTGCGCTGCCAGCAGGTCCAGCGCATGCGCGCCGCCCTCGGCCAGCAGCACCTGCGCGCCTTCGGCGCCCAGCAAGGCGTCGGCCACCTGGCGATTGAGATCGTTGTCGTCGACCACCAGCAGGCGCATCCCGGCCAGGCGGGCGCCGCCCGCCGGCGCGGCCGGCGCCCGCCGCTGCGGCGCGTCCACCTGCGGCAGCGCCAGGGTGAACCAGAAACGGCTGCCGGCCCCCTCGATGCTGCTCACCTCCAGCGATGCCCCCATCAGCTGCACCAGGCGCTGGCTGATCGCCAGTCCCAGGCCGGTGCCGCCATAGCGCCGCGAGGTGCTGGCCTCGGCCTGGCTGAAGGCCTCGAAAATGCCGTCCAGCTGCTCGGGGGCGATGCCGATGCCGCTGTCCTGCACGGCAAATTCCACCAGATCGCCGCGCATCGTCATCTCGACCCGCACCTCGCCGCGCGGGGTGAACTTGATGGCGTTGCCGAGCAAATTGAGCAGCACCTGGCGCAGGCGCAGGGGATCGCCCGTCACGCTCGCCGGCAGCTGCGGATCGAGCGTAATGTGCAGCGCCAGCGCCTTGCCGGCGGCCAGCGATTCGCCCAGCGCGGCCAGCTCGCCGGCCAGCCCGCGCAGCGAGAACGGAACGCATTCCAGGGTCATCTTGCCGGTATCGGCCTTGGAAAAATCCAGAATATCGTTCAGCAGCCGCAGCAGCGAGCGCGCCGCCGCATGGGTGTTGTCGGCATAGCCGCGCTGGGTGTCGTTCAAGCCGCTCTGCTGCAGCATGCGCAGCAGGCCGAGGATGGCGTTCATCGGCGTGCGGATCTCGTGACTGACATTGGCCAGGAATTCGGTCTTGGCGCGGCTGCCCGCCTCGGCTTCGTCGCGCGCGGCCGCCAGCGTACGCAGGATCGCCTTGTCCTTGCCGATGTCGGTGGCCACGCCCAGAAAGCCGATCGTCTGGCCGTGGCCATCGCGCAGCGCCGTCACCGCCAGGCTGACCTCGACCTCGTGGCCGTCGCGCCGCACATATGTCCACTCGCGCGTTTCCGACTGGCCGTGGCGGGCGCCCTCGACGAACACGTCGAACCCGCCGACCGGGCGGCCGCACCGGGCCGACAATTCGCGTCCCAGCGCCTCGACCTCGCCGGGCCGGTGAAAGCGTGCCAGATTGGCGTGCCCGACCACCTCGGCGGCGCGGTAGCCGAGCAGGCGCTCGGCGCCGCGGCTGAACAGCTCGACCGTGCCATCCAGGCTGGTGGTGATGATGGCGAAATCGATGGCCGCGTCGACCATGCCCTCGAGCCGGGCCAGTGCGCGCGCCTGGCCGGCCTGGGCGGTTTTCAGCGGGCTGATATCGCTGATGAAGCCGTAAAATCCGCGCACCCTGCCGTCGACGACGTCGGGCACATACGAAAACAGCATGTCGCGCGTAATCCCGTCGTCGAAGCGGGTGGCGTGCTCGAACAGTTCGCGGTTACCGGCCAGCACCGAGCGCAGTTTCGGCTCGAGCTCGGCGAAGCACTCGGCGCCGATCACGTCGCGCATGTGCATGCCCTTGATCTCGGCCGGCGACATGCCGAACCACTTCTGGTACGAGCTGTTGGCGAACACATTGCGCAGCTCGCGGTTCCAGTACACCACCAGCGCCGGCGTATGGTCGATGATGGTTTGCAGGTCGCCGCGCGTGCGCGCCAGTTCGGCGCTCCTTTCCACCAGGCTGTCCATGGAGCGCTCCAGCGCCTCCTGGGCGCTGCGGCGCTCGCTGTTCTCGGCCAGCATCTGGCGGCGCGACTCGTCCAGCTGCGCCGTCATGCGGTCGAAGGTGGCGGCCAGCTGGCCGATTTCATTGTCCTCGGCCAGATTCAGGCGCAGTCCCAGCTCGCCGCGCGCGACCAGCTCCGTCACCGTTTGCAGCGCCGCCACCGGGCGCAGCACCCGGCGCCGGATGATCATGAAGCAGGCCACGATCATGCCCGCCAACAGCAGCACGCTGGCCAGCACCACCCAGCTGGCGCGCTCCTGGGCGTGCTGCAGGCCGAGGCGGTTGTGCTGCAGCAGTTCGGCGGCGTCATCGATCATGTCCTGGCTGGTCAGGAACAGCATGCTGACCGTACTGGCGGTCAGTTCGGCCCCGGCGCTATCGCCGGCCCGCTGGGCGATGGCGGGCACGCCCTCCAGGCGCTGGTACTGGCGCGCCAGGACACCCAGGTTGTCGCGTTCGCGCGCCAGCAGCACGGTTTCGCGCGCGCCCCTATAGTGCTGCCCGGCCAGCGCATGGGCGAAGCTGTCGATGCGCAGGCGCCACTGGGCCGCCGCGCGCGGTTCGCTGTACAAGGCGGTCTCCATGATCAGAAAACGCAGCTGGTTGATGCCCTGGGCCGTCGCCTCCGCCATTTCGCTCTGGCGGGTCTGCTCGCGCACTTCCCACATCGACAGGCCGGTGGCGCCCAGCACCGCCGCCAGGGTCAGCGCGGCCAGCCAGGCCAGCAGGGAACTTTGCCGGGACAGAGTCATGGATGCCTCACTGGATAATCCGAACCGCGGCCGGGCGCACCGCGCGCAACGGGCCCTGGTCGATCAGCTCGAAAAAGTTGGGGATGGCCGAGGACTCGCGCACCAGGCCGGTGCGCTGCGCCCAGCGGCTCTGGTCCGACAGCGCCAGCAGCAGCGACTGGTCGAGCGTGAGATGAAAATCGGACGGATCGAAGGCGCCGGCCAGCGCTTCGGTTTCGATGCCGAGCGCCCGTCCGATGATGGCGCGCGCGGCGACCGGTTCTTGACGGATCATGTCGGTGGCGTCGGCCAGCGCCGCCACCACGCGCCCGACCGCGTCGCGGTGCGCGCTGAGATAGCGCTTGCTCGTCACCAGCAGAAAGCGGTAGACGAAAATGTCTTCGCCATAAATGGTGTGGCCAGCGGTGCCCAGTTCGCGCTGCATGCGCAACAGGTCGGGCTGCCACAGGGTGGCCGCATCGACCCGGCCGCTGCGCAGCGCGTCGGTCAGCACTTCCGGCTTGAGTTCGACAATGTTGACGCTGTGGCGGTCGATCCCCTGCGCCACCAGCAGGGCATCGAGGAAATACTGTGCGTTGGTGCCAGGCACCGTGCCGATGGTCTTGCCGGCCAAATCGGCACCACTGGCAATCCCGCGTCCGCGCCAGCCCAGCACGGCCATGGCCTTGCGCGAGCCGAACAGGCTGGCCACGATCTCCACCTGTTCGCCGCGCAGCGCGGCCACGGTATAGGGCGTATCGCCCACGATGGCCATGTCGGCATGGCCATCGATCACCTTTTCCAGCGCATGCTTGCCAATCCGGAATGATTGCGTGTCCAGCTGCACCCGGTAACGCTCGAACATGCCGTGCGCCTGCCCGACCGGCACCGCGCCCAGGCACAGGTGGATCGGCATGGCCAGGGAAACGCTGACCGGCGCGAAAGCCTCCATGCGCTGGGCGCGCACCAGCCAGGCCGCGCCCAGCAGCGCCAGGGCGCAGCAGGCAATCAGGAAAATGGTGAGGTGGCGCTTCATCGCGGTCCTATCGAGATCGAAAGGCGGATGCGGGGCCTGGTGAAATTAGCATGCCGGCAACATGGTGCGGCTGCGGCCCTCGCGGCCGGCGCAGGGATGGGGCGCGGCTGCCGCTGCCGGAGCAGCTGGACGTAGAACCATCCTATCACGCTGCCGCCGGCCGGCAGGTTTTTTTAGCAAATTCGACTATTAAGCGTGCGTTTCGGCAACAGTTTGTTGAGAAGGTTCCAATATCTCGTCCTCGTCGCCGTACTCGGTGTCGAAGCCGGACGCGTCCAGGCCGAGCTGGCGCAGCCAGCGCACCATCACCGCAATCGACCCATGCGTGACGATCACGCGCGGCGCCCCGGTGGCGCGGATCGCGCTGATCAGCCCGGGCCAGTCGGCATGGTCGGACAGCACGAAGCCGCGGTCCACGCCGCGCCGCCGGCGCGCGCCGCGCAGCCGCATCCAGCCGCTGGCAAAGGCGTCGCTGTAGTCGCCGAAGCGGCGCATCCAGGTACTGCCGGCGGCCGATGGCGGCGCGATCACGATGGCGCGCCGGATCGCCGCCTTGTCCACTTCGGTCGCCAGCGCGGTGGCCGGCAGCGCCACCCCGCCGGCCCGATACACCCGGTTCAGCGGCTCGACCGCGCCATGGCACAGGATGGGACCGATCGACGGATCCAGCCCGGACAGGATGCGCTGCGCCTTGCCGAAGGCGTAGGCGAACACCACGCTGGCGCGCCCGGCTCCGGCGTTCTTGCGCCACCATTGATTGATGTCGTCGAACACCGTCTGTTCAGCTTCCCAGCGGTAGATCGGCAGGCCGAAGGTCGATTCGGTAATAAACGTATCGCAGCGCACCGGCTCGAACGGCGCGCAGGTCCTGTCCGGCTCGACCTTGTAGTCGCCCGACGCCACCCACACCTCGCCGCGGTATTCCATGCGCACCTGGGCCGACCCGAGCACGTGGCCGGCCGGATGCAGCGAAATGGCCACGCCATTGTGGACGATGCGCTCGCCGTACTCCAGGCCATCGATATGAATTTCGCCCAGGCGCGCGCGCAGCACGCTCACGCCCGGCGCTGCCGACAGATAGTGGCCATGGCCGGCCCGCGCATGGTCGCCGTGCGCGTGCGTGACCACCGCGCGCTCGACCGGGCGCCAGGGGTCGATATAGAACTGGCCCGGTACACAGAACAGGCCCTCCTTGCGCACCACCACCAGCTCGCTCATGGCCGCTCCTACGCCGGGCTGACGAAATCGGCCAGGAAGGTCTTGGTACCGTGCTCGGGAAAGGCGATGGTGATCTGGTCTCCCGCCACCGTCTGCACCGTGCCGACGTCGAACTTCGGCACCCGCACCTGAGCGCCCGGCGCGAAGCTCGGGCCGGCCGGCTCGGCCTCGGGTTCGCGCTCGAACTCATCGTCGCGGATGGCCAGATCGGCCACCTGCGGCGGGTTCAGGCAATTATCGCAGCGGCAACACTTCTCGAAGCCTTCCACTTCATCGCCGAAGTAGTCGAGCAACACCTTCCAGCGGCAAAAGCCGCTGACCGCATAGCCGACCATCTGTTCCAGCGCTTCGCGGTCGCGTTCCTGCTTCTCTTCATACACGGCGGCCAGGCGCCCGAACAGCGCGGCCGAGCCTTCCAGCGCGGTGGGACGGTATTCCAGCTTGCGGTTCTGGCGCAGCAGCTTGCCATCCTTGAGCAGCTTGAGGCACACCTTCAAGGTGCTGGAAGGCAGTTCTTCGAGCGCCTCGGCCAATGCGTCTGTCGTGACCGGTCCCGCCTCGGCCAGCTCGCAGGCCTTGGCGTGGATGGCCTTCAGGTCCTTGGGGCCCGGATAATGCTTCACCAGGAAAAATTGCTGCACCCGCTTGTCGTCCTGGAAATACAACAGGGTGCAGCTGGCATCGGCGCCATCCCGCCCGGCCCGGCCCGATTCCTGGTAATAGGCTTCCAGATTGGCCGGAATTTGCAGATGGATCACAAAGCGCGTATCGGGTTTGTCGATGCCCATGCCGAACGCGTTGGTGGCGACCATCACGCGCCGCGCGCCCGCCATGAACAGGTCCTGGCTCTGCTTGCGTTCGGCGGCCGGCAGCTTGCCATGGTACAAAACCGCGTTCTCGCCGGCCTCCTCCAGGACCTGCATCATTTCCTCGGCCGCCTTGATGGTCGCCGCATACACGATGCCCGTTCCCTGCGACTGGCGCACCAGTTCCAGCGCCTTGACGTAACGCTCGTCGTGATTGGTCACCTGGACCACCGCGTAATGCAGATTGGGCCGGTAGATGCCGGTATTGACGACGTTGATACGCGCGCGTCCCAGCTGCTTGCCGATATCGGCCACCACATCCTCGGTGGCGGTGGCGGTCAGCGCCAGCACCGGCGGCTTGCCCAGCGCCTCGATCGAGGCGGCCATCTCCAGGTAAGCCGGGCGGAAATCATGGCCCCACTGGGAAATGCAATGGGCTTCGTCGATCACCACGAGGGCGATGCGTACCTGTTTGAGCACTTCGAGAAATTCCGCCATGGCCAGCCGTTCCGGCGTGCAAAACACGATTTCGTGGCGCCCTGCGCGGATACCGTCCAGCGCCGCCTGCTCGTCTTCCGCGCCCAGGCTGCTGTTGACCTGGGCCGCGCGGATGCCCAGTGCGTCCAGCTTTTCCAGCTGGTCCTTCATCAGAGAAATCAGTGGCGAGACGACGATGGTGACGCCGTCGAGCATGCGCGCGGGAATCTGGTAGCACAGCGATTTTCCGCTGCCGGTCGGCATGATCGCCAAGGTGTCCTGGCCGTCGAGGACACTGTCGATCACCTGTTGTTGGCCATCGCGCAGCCGCGGAACCCCGAAAACCGAGCTCAGCAGCTTCTTGATGGCGTTGCGGCGCACTGCCTTGGCGCCATTATGCAGGAGGGTATGGTTATGTGTAGTCATACGAGCAACTCTACGGCCCGCACCCGGCGCACACCATAGGACGCAGCCTACACCGCGCGTAGGATCACAGCATCAGGGCTGAACGGCAAGCCAACGTCCTACAAGGGCTCGGACTTTCTACCGATGTCTGCCAAAAGAAAGTGCCGCTAAGATGGAACCATATCGACATTCCTGCGACGAAATACCTTCCCCACGGAGGACATCATGATGCGCATCTGCCCACTGACCTGGACCGCGTTAAACATCGGCCTGGCAAGCGCCGCCACTTACCTGCTGTGCTCGACAGAACTGCTGGAAAGCACCGCCCTGTTCCTGATCCGCTAAGGCCGCAAGGCATCCCATCCGGATTAAGCGCAGTTTTTTGCGCACACGAAAAAGCCGTCCGGTTTGCACCGGACGGCTTTCCTTTCCAACCCTAAAATTACTTGGTCACGGTACGGGTACCGACCACTTCCACCGTCACGCGGCGGTTCTTGGCGCGGCCGTCGGCGCTCTTGTTGTCCGCCACCGGCTGGGTCTCGCCCTTGCCCTCGGTGTACACGCGCGAGGCTTCCACCCCTTTCGATACCAGATACGCCTTGACCGCTTCCGCACGCTTGAGCGACAGCTTCTGGTTGTAAGCGTTCGAGCCGATCGAGTCGGTGTGGCCGACGGTGACCATGACTTCCGTGTTCATGCCTTGCAGCTTGGTCAGCAGTTCGTCCAGCGCTTGCTTGCCTTGCGGCTTGACGACGGCCTTGTCGAAGTCGAACAGGGCTTCGGCGGCGAACGAGACTTTTTCCGAGACCGGTACTGGCGCCGGGGCCGGTGCCGGCGCCGGGGCCGGCGCTGGCGCCGGGGCTTCGGCCACTGGGGCCGGGGCCGGTGCCGGTGCCGGCGCAGGCGGCGCCGCTACCGGACGACCCAGCTTGTACACCAGGCTGACCGAGTACATGTTCACGTGCCCATTGTTGCGGACCGCGTCGTCGATGCGATAGCGCTCGGCTTCGCCGCGCAAGGCCAGTGCTTCGGAGAATTTGTATTCCAGACCCAGACCGATCTTCGGATTGAGCTTCTTGTCGCTCTGCTCAGGATCGGTCAGCGCCCACAGGCGGTTGCCGCTGAAGTTGGTGCGCGCCTTGGCGTAGTTCATGCCGGCGCGGCCCAGGATCGAGAAACGCTCGCTCAGCGGAATCTGGCCTACCAGATCCAGAAAGACGCCGCGATAACCCATCTCGGCATTGAGCGCGCCGCCCTGCACGGTGGTGGTGCGGTAGCTGAATTCGCCCAGATCGAACCAGCCGGCTTCGATCGCAAGGTTGCGGTTGAGCTGCTTGCCGACGAACAGTTTGTAGCCGACGTCTTTTTCATCGGTGCCCCAGGAATTGACCGTGCCGCCCGGGGTATTCAGATTCACCAGGACATCGCGCGCTTTGATGTTGGTGTCGGTGCGGCCGATGCCGGCGCCGATGTAGGTGGCGCTGTTGGCCCAATCCGGATTAACGAAGTCGTCGGCGGCATTGGCCGGGTGGGCCGCCAGCACAGCCATGCCGAGTGCGCTCAAAGCACCGATATTTTTTGCAAATTTCATATTATTCTCTCGCTTGTGTTGTTGATCATGAGGGCATCCAGAACTCCGTCTGGCTGCACTCAACTATTACTTGTTGCCAACGATGCATCCGTTCGTTGGCGAACATAGCCTATCAAAAACACAACGAGTTCGCACAAAAACAACGTGGAGCGCGCATGAATTATTGCTACGGCGTGCTATCGCCCTCCGTGGCAAGCAGTTCTTCCTCCTGCTGCTTGCGCAGGGCGGCCATGTGGATGGCGTATTGCTCGAAGCGTTTGTCGTCTTCGCTCTCGGGCACCCACTTCGGCACCGTCACCGTGTCGCCGGCCCCATCGACCGCCACGAACACGATCAGGCAGCGCGTGGTGCGCTTGCGCGCGCCGGTCTTGGGCTCGGTGGCCGAGACGTCGATGGCGATGTGCATGCTGGAATTGCCGGTGTACACCACCGTGGCCTTCACTTCGACGATCTGGCCGATGAAGATCGGCTTATAGAAGCGGATGCCGCCGATGTAGACCGTCACGCAGTAGTAACCGCTCCAGCCGACCGCGCAGGCGTAGCCGGCCTGGTCGATCCACTTCATCACGGCGCCGCCGTGCACTTTGCCGCCGAAATTGACGTCGGTCGGCTCGGCCAGAAAACGCAAGGTGATCTCGCGCGACCGCGGTTGGGACAGATCGTTCATGCCGGCGCTCCTTCAGGAAATTGCGGTTGTTCGAGGTACAAGTCTTTCGCCGAGGCGCGCACGCATTTGAGCAGCAGCTCGGCGCCCGGCGAGAGCAGATGGTCCTGCTGGCGGATGATGCCGAAGGCGTCCATCTTGCACGGCAGCTCGATCGGCAGGATCGACAGCACGTTCAGGCTGGCATAGTACTTGGCCACTTCCAGCGGCATGACGTGCAGCGAATCGGTGCTTTGCAGCAGCGCGGTGATCAGCAGCAGCGCGGTGGTGTCGACCACATTGACCGGAGTGGGCAGCCCGGCGCGCCGGAACATCATGTCGAAGCGGTGCCGCAAAATGCTGCCATTGGGCGGCAAGATCCACGCCTGATCGGCGATCTCCTTGAGTTCGAGTTTCTTTGCAGCGAGCAGCGGATGGCCGACCCGCACCACGGCGCAGGCAGGCTCTTCGGTCAGTTCCTCGTAGATCAGGCCAGCCGTGTTTTCCTTTTCCAGAATCCGCCCGATCATGAAGTCGAGCATGCCGTGCTGCAGGCGCTCCAGCAAGATATTGCTGCCCTCCATGTGCACGCCTATGCGCAGCATGGGCGCCTGCTGCTTGACCTTGGCAATGGCTTGCGGCAGCAAGGCCATGGCGGGCGTCATGATCACGCCGACTTCGACCTGGCCGGCCAGCCCGGCCTTGAGCGCGACGATGTCGTCGTGCGCGAGCGCCAGGCTGGTCAGGGCCATGCGCGCATGGCGGATCATGGTTTCGCCAAACATGGTCGGTTCCATCCCGCGCGGCAGCCGTTCGAACAGGCGCACGTCAAGCATCTCTTCGAGATCCTTGATTTGCTTGGACGCGGCAGGCTGCGTCATGTGCAGTTCTTCGGCGGCACGGTGGATGTTGCGGTGATCGTCGAGCGCGATCAGCAGCAGCAGCTGGCGCGTTTTAAGGCGCGCCTTGAGGAACCAGCCGGGGTTGAGTGTATCCATCATGGAATAATACCCCCATTATTATCGATAACGTTAAAAAAGTATCGATCCGGGTATCACTTGCAACCGGGGCCAGGATTGGCGGCAGGGCCGTCGGCGGTTTGCGCGACGAAGGCGATGCTGCCGTCCTTGTTGTATTTCAGCTCCTCCACCGCGACCGAGCGGCGGAATTCGCCGCCGGTGGGCAGCTTGCTGTTGTGGTAAAACACGTAAGACTTGCCGTTGAAGTCGACGATGGCCTGGTGGATGGTTTTCACGCCATCGTTCTTGTCCATGATCTTGCCGCGGAAGGTCCATGGACCGGTCGGGCTCTTGCTGGTCGCGTACACCATTTCTTCCGGGAAGTAGCGCGAGTACGACAGGTAGTAGGTGCCCTTATGCTTGTGCACGTACGGCGCTTCGGTGAACGATTCCAGGTTCGTCACCGTCATGATCGGGCCGTCGAGCTCGATCATATTGGCTTTCAGCTTGGCATACTTGAGCACCATATTGCCCCAGTACAGGTAGGCCTGGCCATCGTCGTCGACAAACACGCCCGGGTCGATATCGTCCCACGAGATTTCCGTCTGACGGGTCATGTCGTTGGTGATCAAGGCCGAACCGCGCGCGTCGACGAAGGGCCCGGTCGGGCTGCTCGACACCGCCACGCCGATCGCCTTGCCGGGAATGCTGCCATGCTCCATCGGCGCATAGAAGTAGTACTTGCCGTTGCGCTTGACGACATCGGCGGCCCAGGCATCCTTCTTGGCCCACTTGAAGGAGGCCGGGGTCAGCGGGGAGCCATGATCGGTCCAGTGCTTCATGTCGCAGGAGGACAGCACGCGCCATTCGTTCATCACGTAGTCCTGCTCGCCCTCCTTGGCCTGGTCGTGGCCCACGTACAGGTAAGTCCTGCCGTTATCGACCAGCGCAGCCGGGTCGGCCGTGAAGTACTCCTTGACGATCGGATTGCCGGCGTGCGCGCACAAGGCCGCTGCGCCGAGCGCCAGCGCGCTCAGTGACTGCTTGATCATGGTCTCTCCTGTTGTTATCTATTTTTTTTTGTACTTCGTTTGAACCGGTTTCAGTTGCGCCGCGCTGCCCCCATCGCCATCAGGCGCTGAACGACGCAGAACACGAACAGCAGCGCGCCGATGACAATCTTGGTCCACCACGAGCTGAGCGTGCCGTCGAAGGCGATCAGGGTCTGGATGGTGCCCAGCACCAGCACCCCCGACAGCGCGCCGGCGATATAGCCGTAGCCGCCGGTCAGCAGGGTGCCGCCGATGACCACCGCGGCAATCGCATCGAGCTCGGTGCCCTGCGCGTGCAGGCCATAACCGGACAGCATGTAGAACGAGAACAGCACGCCGGCCAGCGCGGCGCAAAAGCCGGAAAAGGCGTACACCAGGATCTTGGTGCGCGCCACCGGCAAGCCCATCATCAGGGCCGACTGCTCGTTGCCGCCGATGGCGTAGATGCCGCGGCCAAACGCCGTGAAGTGGGCCAGGTACATGGCCAGGCCCAGCATCGCCAGCGCGATCACGGCGCTGGGCGAAATGAAGCCGCCCAGGACCGGCAACTGGCTCTGCGACATGGACAGGAACAGCGGATTGTCGATGGTGATCGAATTAATGCTGATCAGGTAGCACAGGCCGCGCGCGAGGAACATGCCGGCCAGGGTCACGATGAACGGCTGCAGCTTGAAATAATGGATCATCGCGCCCATGGCGCCGCCGAACAGCGCGCCCAGGGCCAGCACCAGGGCGATCACGGCGATCGGGTTCCAGTGCGCCACCTGCAGCAGCCAGGCCGACATCATGGTGGTCAGCGCCAGCACCGAGCCGACCGACAGGTCGATGCCGCCGGCGAGAATCACAAAGCCCATGCCGACCGCCAGCACCAGCAGGAAGGCGTTATCGATCAGCAGGTTCAGGATCACCTGCACCGACAGGAAGCCCGGGTAGGCCACGCCGCCGATGGCCAGCATGGCGATCAGCAGCACAACCGTCACCAGGGACGTAAAGTAAGGCGACTTCATGCGGTCCTCCGCGCGAACATTTGCTTGAATTCGTCCGACTGCGACAGGCAGACCAGGAAGACGACGATGGATTTGACGACCATGTTCACTTCCGGCGGCACGCCGAGCGAATAGATGGTGTAGGTCAGGGTCTGGATGATCAGGGCGCCGATCACGCTGCCGACCAGGCTGAACTTGCCGCCCGCCAGCGAGGTGCCGCCCAGGGTCACGGCCAGGATGGCGTCCAGTTCGAGCAGCAGGCCGGCGTTGTTGGCGTCGGCGCTCTTGATGTTCGAACTGATCATCAGGCCGGCCAGGCCGGCGCAGGCCGCGCAGAAGATATACACGAACACGATCAGGGTCGCGGTCTTGAGACCGGCCAGGCGCGCCGCCACCGGATTGATGCCGACCGCCTGGATGAACAGGCCCAGCGCGGTGCGGCGCATCATGAAGGCCACCAGCGCGAACACCAGCGCCACCACGGTCAGCGAAAACGGCAGGCCGAACAGATAGCCGCCGCCCAGCATGAAGAACGGTTCGTGATACACGGTGACGATCTGGCCGTCGGTCAGCAGCTGCGCCAGGCCGCGCCCCGCCACCATCAGGATCAGGGTGGCGACGATCGGCTGCAGGCCGAGCGAGGCGACCAGGATGCCGTTCCACAGGCCGCACAGCAGGGCCGCGCCCATGCCGGCCGCCATGGCCCACAGCATCGGGGTTTCGGCATCCGGACCGCCGCCGATCAGCATGGCGGCCACGGTACCGGACAAGGCCACCACGGCGCCGACCGAAATGTCGATGCCGCGCGTGGCGATCACCAGGGTCATGCCGATGGCCGCCAGCATCAGCGGAGCGGCGCGGTTGACGATGTCGATCAGGCTGCCGTACAGGTGGCCGTCCTTGATCGTCAGGTGGAAGAAGCCCGGAATGGTGAACAGGTCGATCAGCAGCAGCACCGCCAGCGCGGCCACCGGCCGGAACAGCGAGTGACGCATCAGGGGACCGAGCGAGAAGCCGTTTGGCACGGCCTGGGTGGAGGTAGGCAGGCCGCTCATGCCGCCTCTCCCGCGATCACCTGCAGCACGGTGGTGTCGTTCAATTCGCCGCGCTGATATTCGCCGCAAGCCTTACGGTCGCGCATGATCATCAGCCGGTCGCTGCAGCGCAGCACTTCGGGCAGCTCGGAAGAGATGAACAGAATCGACATCCCCTTCTGGCACAGGGCACTTACATAATCCATGATTTCCTGCTTGGCGCGCACGTCGATGCCGCGCGTCGGTTCGTCCAGGATCAGCATCTTCGGCTTGGTCACCAGCCAGCGTGCCAGCAGCACCTTTTGCTGATTGCCGCCCGAGAGCGATCCGATCGGGGTTTCGATACTGGCTGTCTTTACACCCAGCCACTTCACGTAGTTCTCGGCCATCTCCTGCTGCTGGCGGAACGGAATGGCGCGCATCATGCCCAACTGGGCCTGCATCGCCAGGATCACGTTCTCGCGCACCGACAGGGCCAGGATCGCGCCTTCGTGCTTGCGGTCTTCCGAGCAGAAGGCGATACCGGCTTCGATCGCTTCGCGCGGCGAGCTGAAGGTGCTGTTGTGCCGGCCGATGGAGATCGTGCCGCTGTCGGCCTTGTCGGCGCCGAACAGCAGGCGCGCCGCCTCGGTACGGCCGGAGCCGAGCAGGCCGCACAGGCCCAGCATCTCGCCTTCGTTGATGGTCAGGTCGAGCGGGTTGAGCGCGCCGCGCCGTCCCAGTCCGGTGGCTTTCAGCAGCGCGCCGCCGACCGGCACTTCGCGCGCCGGCAGGCCGGCCGCGCCCGGGTCTTCGCTGGTGTCGGGCTGGCCGATCATCTTGTTCACCAGTGCCACGCGCGACAGGTCGCGGGCCAGGTACTCGCCTTCGAGCTGGCCGTTGCGCATCACCGTGATGCGGTCCGAGATCGCGTAGGTCTGGTCCAGGAAGTGGGTCACGAACAGGATCGCCATGCCTTGCGAACGCAGTTTGGAGAGCACGCGGAACAGCAGCTGCACTTCGGCTTCGTCCAGGCTGGAAGTCGGCTCGTCCAGAATCAGCACGCGCGCCGAGATGTTGAGCGCGCGCGAGATCGCCACCATCTGCTGGATCGCCAGCGGATAGTTCGACAGCGGCGCCGACACATCGATACTTACTTCCAGCTGCTCGAGCAGGACGGCGGCATCCTTGCGCATGCGGCCCCAGTCGACCATGCCGAACTTGCGCGGATAGCGGCCGATGAAAATGTTCTCCGCGACCGACAGATTCGGGCACAGATTGACTTCCTGGTACACGGTGCTGATCCCCAGGCGCTGCGCGTCCTGGGTCGAGGCCGGGCGGATCTGCTGCCCTTCCATGGTGATGGTGCCCGACTCCGGCGTATACACGCCGGTGAGCACCTTGATCAGGGTCGATTTGCCGGCGCCGTTCTGCCCCATCAGGGTATGGACTTCGCCGGGGAACAGGCGCAAGGCAACGTCGCTGAGTGCCTTCACGCCTGGGAACTGCTTACTAATGCCGCGCAACTCCAGTACGGGAGCGGCGGCCTGTGATGCCTCGTTCATGAGAAGCCAATTAAGCGATTTAATATTTACGGTTAGGAAGCTCTTTGGCGGCCACTTCGGCCGGGAAAACGCCCTCGACCACGGTGACACGCTTCGGTACCGGTTTGCCGGCGGCGACATCGGCGGCCAGCTGCATCAGCTGAGGACCGAGCAGCGGATTGCATTCGACCGTCACATTCAGCTTGCCGGCGACCATGGCCTGGAACGCGCCTTTGACGCCGTCGATCGAGATGACCAGGATGTCCTTGCCCGGTTTCAGGCCGGCTTCCTCGATCGCCTGGATGGCGCCGATGGCCATGTCGTCGTTATGCGCGAACAGCACGTCGATGGCCTTGCCCTGGGCTTTCAGGAAGGCTTCCATGACTTCCTTGCCCTTGGCGCGGGTGAAGTCGCCGGTCTGCGAACGTACGATCTTCAGCTTCGGATTGGCCTTGATGGCTTCCTCGAAGCCCTTCTTGCGGTCGATCGCCGGTGCCGCGCCCACGGTGCCCTGCAGTTCGACCACGTTGATGACCGGCTTGTTGATCTTGGCGGAGCGCTCCACCAGCCACTTGCCGGCGCGGCGGCCTTCTTCCACGAAGTCCGAACCGATGAAGGAGGCGAACAGGCTTGGATCGGTAACGTTGACGGCGCGGTCGGTCAGGATCACGGGGATCTTGGCGGCCTTGGCTTCACGCAGCACGGTTTCCCAGCCCGATTCGACCACCGGCGAGAACGCGATCACGTCCACTTTCTGGGCGATGAAGGAGCGGATGGCCTTGACCTGGTTTTCCTGGCGTTGCTGGGCGTCGGCGAATTTCAGGGTCACGCCGGCCTTCTTGGCGGCGTCCTTCACCGAAGCGGTATTGGCGGTGCGCCATTCGCTTTCGGCGCCCACCTGGGAGAAGCCCATCACCAGCGGCTTGGCCGCGATGGCAGGGAAACTGGCAGCCATGGCGCCCATGACGGCGGTGGCAAGGATAAGTCGTCGAGTCTGAAACATGTATGTCTCCTTTGAGTTTTACACTTTTTCCTATATCGCTTATGGTAGGAGAAAGTGGCATATCGAACCAATCATTTTTTTGACTGGTGAGATATCGAAAATATTATCACCATTGTGGATTATCGTAACAAACGCAGGCCGTACAGCCCACCGGCCATCGACCCCGGTTTGGCCACGAACTTCACCGTCAGCTTGCCCTGCGACGCCTTGACCAGGTCGGCCGGAATGGCCACGTCCTGCGTGTAGAACTCCTGCGCGTTCTGCTCCAGCGCGACCGCGGCGACCTGCTGGCCATTGACCAGCACATCGAACTTGCGGCCCGCATCGGCGCCGCTGAAGGTCAAGCGCAAGGTTTTCGCTTCCAGCTTGCGGTCGTTCAGTACGTAACTGAACCACCCGCTGGCATGGCGCCAGTGCCTGCCCTTGCTGATGCCGGCGTCCGCGCCCTCGCCCGCGAACGCATGATCCGACTCCGGCTGCTGCTCGCCCGGCGCCACCTGGTCGATCGTGACCGCATCGAGGGCGATGCGCTCGGCTTCGGCCCTGGCCGCCGCTTCGCGCGTCGCCACCGCCTCGGCCGGCGTCGAATACGGCCAGTAGATCGTGTAGCGCGAATCATGCAGGCGGAAGAACGGGATCAGCTTCATGTTCGCCGCGCCGCTGCCCTGGATCAGGCCGGGCGCGGTGAACGTCATCGGTTCGCCCTTGACCGGCTTGAACTTCTTCACAAAATCGCGCGTGTCGCTGACGAACAGCGGCGCCGCCTCCAGCGGACAAACAGGACCGTTGGCGATATGCCCCATGCGCGAATCGTCCGCGAACACGTTCAGCTTCTCGTTGGCGAACAGCTGGGTCTTGGCCGCCAGGACGATCGGCCCGCGCAGCACCGCATAATAATTCGACTGGTCCGGCATGCGTTCCAGGGTCGTTTGCATCGGCAGCGTCACGTCGACCCGGTCGCCCTTGCGCCAGTGGCGCTTCAGGTTCACATAGCTGCCCGGCTTGGCGTCCACCCGGACCGCCTTGCCGTTCACCTTGACCTGCATCGCCCCGCGCGCGACCCAGCCCGGATAACGCAGCTTGACGGTGAAGTCGCCATCGCCATCGACCGTCAGGCGGCTGGTGTCGGCATCCGGAAAGCGCGTCGTCTGGGTGATGCGCACGCCCTTGTCATGCCAGTCTAACGTCGAGGACGTGTACAGGTTGACGAACAGTGCATCTTTTTCGTGGGCGTAGATAAATTCGCCATACTTGGACTGGCTCTCGATGCCCGATCCGACGCAGCACCACATCGCCTTGTCGACCTGCGAGTACACGCGGTAGTGGTTCGGCCGCATCGGCGTGAAGTAGACGAAGCCGCCGGTGTCCGGGTGCTGCGACGACAGGATGTGATTGAACAGCGCACGCTCCATGTAGTCGGCGTAGCGCACGCTGGGGTCGCGCCGGAACAGCATCTCCGACAGCCGCAGCATGTTGTAGGTGTTGCAGGTTTCGGGACCTTCGACCTCGTTCACCATGGGCGAAAAGTCTTTGTCGTCGTGGAAGTGCTCCCTGACGCTGTTGCCGCCGATGGCCACGGTGCGGTGGTCAATCACGGTGCGCCAGAAGAATTCGGCGGCCTTGTGCAGCTGCTGGCCGCCGCCCAGCGCAGCCATACGCTCGAAGCCGATCACTTTCGGGATCTGCGTGTTGGCGTGCATGCCGGTCAGCTTGTCCTGGCCCTGCTCCAGCGGCTGCAGCAAGGCTTGATGCGAGAAGCGCTGCGCCAGCGCCAGGTACTTTTTGTCGCCGGTGAGTTCGTACACATCGGCCAGCACTTCGTTCATGCCGCCATGCTCGCTGCGCAGCATGGTCTGCATCTGCTCGTCGGTCAGCGCGGCGGTCAGCTTGAGCGCCCAGTCGGCCATCTTGACCAGCATCGCGCGCGCGTCCTGGTTGCCGCCATAGTGATAGGCGTCGCGCAGGCCGGCATAGGTCTTGTGCAGGTTGTACCAGGGGACCCATTTGCCGTTGACCGAGAAGTTGTCGGCCTTGACCACGCCCTTGGCGATATCCTGCCATGCCTTGCTGCCCTCGGGGATGCCGCCGATGTAGCCGTTGCCGTTGGCCTGCTGGCACTTCTTCAGTTCATCGACGAAGTAGTCGAGGCGCTGCTTGACCTGCGCATCGCCGGTCGACGCATACATCAGCGCCAGCGCCGACAGGTAGTGGCCGCCCATGTGGCCATCGAGCCCGCTCGACTCCCAGTTGCCGTAGCTCGGCTCCTTCAGTGGCAGCCCCGCTTCACGCTGGAACGGCGCGAGCAGCTTGTCCGGATCGAGCGACATCAGGTAGTGGAGATTGCGGTTCTGGGCGTCCAGGAACGGGCCCGCGCCAAGGCGAACGTCGGCCAGCGGAAAACGATCCGCGGCCGACGCCGTCAATGCAGATGCGGCCAGCAGCAGGCTGGCGAGAAGTTTGCTCATGGGAGTAGTTTGCTCTGGTAGCGTTTCAGGTCTTCGGGATCGACCACCGGCCAGCCGTCGCGATCCCATTTCATCTCCAGCATCTTCAGCTTTTGCTGGTAGTTGTCGGCGGCCTCGTAGGCGTGCACCACCAGATAGTCCTTGCCGTTGAAGGTGTAGGCACTGTTGTGGCCTACGCCGCTGAAATCCTTGTTGCGGTCGATGACCAGCGAGCCGCCGCCCTTGGCCATGTCCTTGCCGTTGCGGTCCAGGTAGGGACCGGTCACGCTCTTCGATCGCCCCACCACGGTACGATACGTGCTGTTCTTGCCGCGGCAGCACAGGCCCCACGAGGCGAACAGGTAGTAGTAGCCGTTCTTCTTGAAGATGAACGGGCCTTCGATATCGTTCGGCGTTTCGTCGCTGTCGGGGCCATGGGTGGCCAGCGCTTTCCATTCCTGCGGCTCGGCCAGGTGAACCATGTCCGGCGCCAGCTTGACGATCTTGATACCGCTCCAGAACGAGCCGAAGGTCATCCAGGGTGTGCCCTTGTCGTCGAACACGACGTTCGGGTCGATGGCGTTCCAGTTGTCGCGGTTCGGCACCGATTCAAGCACGATGCCCTGGTCTTCCCATTTGTAGGAAGGCGATTTCGGGTCCAGGGTTTTGTTGACGGTGACGCCAATGGCGGAGGTGTTCTTGCCGAAGCCGGAGACCGAGTAATACAGGTAGAACTTGCCGTTGGCCTGGATGACGTCAGGCGCCCAGACGTGGCCGTCGAAGGTCGGCGCGACCCGCCTGGCCCAGCTTGGGTCCTTGGGAAAGACGCGCCCGGCCGGCGTCCAGCTGGTCAGGTCGGTCGAGCTGTAGAAGGTGATGCCGGGACCGGTGCTGAACAGGTAATAGGTGTTGCCATCCTTGGCCATCACCGGGTCGTGCACGCCGACCTGCTTGGCGTTGGCGCAGGCAAAGAGCAGGACGGTCGTAGCGAACGCCGCACTACGAAACAGCTTTTTCATGATGAACCCTTAAAACCGTCGTCCCCGCTTGCGCGAGGACGACGTCTTACTTAGTTACCGGTGCGCAGACCCCACAGCGACACACCCTCGACCGATTGGGCCGTGAAGGTGACGACAAAGGTGTTCGCATTCGTATTCCACTGGCGCGACAGCACACCGCTGAAGGTGCCGGTGGAACCCAGGGCCAGCGTGACGTTGTTGCCGCCCTTGTACGCCCAGGTACCGCTCACCGAGCCGGTGACGCTGCCGTCGGCGTTCAGCTTGAGGTTCGCCGCCGTCTTGATGGTGGCGCTGATGTCCTTGCCGTGGTTGACGAACTGGTAGCTGCCCGCCGCATCGGCCGCGCTCACGTCGGCCGACAGCGTGGTCGCGCTCTTGGACAACGGCGCATAGCGCAGCGGCGCCACGACCGGCCAGCCGTCTTCGTTGATGAACATCTCGTGCACGCGCACTTCATGCTGCTCGCCGCGGTTCGGGAAGCGCGTGTGGAAGATGATGAACGACTTCTTGGTCGCGGCATCGTAGTAGGCCGAGTTGTGGCCCGGCGATACGTAGCCCAGCGCGGTGCCGGTGTCGCCGGTCTGCAAGGTGAACTGGTGGTTGCCCATCAGCTTCTGGCCGTACGGGGCGATCGAGGCGTCGTCGAACAGCGGCAGTGCCGGATTGGCCTTCACGTTCGCCATGTCGGTGCCCTTGGCGTCGACATACGGTCCGTCCGGGTTTTTCGAACGCGAGACGCGCACATTGTAGCCGCCGTTCGCATCCAGGCCGCCAAAGGAAGTGAACATGTAGTAGTACTGCGACTGCGGGTTGTACAGCACGTACGCGCCTTCGATACGGGAATGGTTGCCGCCCATCAGACGCTTGCCGTAACCCTGCCCCGCCACCGGCTTGCCGGTCGCCTTGTCCATTTCCATCATGAAGATGCCGCCGGAGTACGAGCCGTAGATCATCCACAGCTTGCCGCTGGCGTCGTTGAACACCTGCGGGTCGACCACGTTCGGATGCTTGGTGGCGTCGTAGATGGTGCCGTCAGGGCTGGCTTCGCCCCACATGCCGGACTTCAGGAACACGCCCTTGTCCACATACGGCCCTTCGATCTTGTCGGCCACCGCCACCCCCATCGCCGAACGGGGCGAGTCGCCCTTGCAGGCGTTGTAGTAGAAGTAGAACTTGCCATCGATGTCGTGCACGTCCGGCGCCCACAGGGTGTCGGTCTGCGCCCAGGTCAGCGCTTCCGACAGGGCCGTGGTCACGTTGGTGAACAGCGGATTGGCGTTGGTGACGCCATCGGCAACGCGGGTCCAGTTCATCAGGTCGGTCGTCTTGGCCGCCGACAGGTGCGAGCCGAACACATAGAAGGTGTCGCCGCTCTTGATGACCGACGGGTCGTGCACCGAGATTTCGGCGAAGGTCACGGCAGCCTGCGTTGGCGTTGGCGTCGGCGTCGGCGTTGACGTCGGCACAGGCGTGGAGGTGCCGGCGCTGCCGCCGCCCCCGCCGCCGCATGCGGCCACCAGCAGCGCGGCGGCCAGTGCGGCCGCGCGCAGTATCACTGGGGATTTCATCGCTTAGCCTTCCAGTGCCACGACCACCACCGCCTTGGCAGGCAGCGACAGAGTCAGTTTGCCGTTGGCGGCCTTGGCGCTGTATGGCGCCGGCTTGATCGCCTGCGGAGCCTTGAAGGTGTTGTGCGCGTCCATCTCGGCCGAGGTCAGCACCTTGCCGCTGGCGCCGGTCACCTTGGTGCCCGTCACGTCCACGTTCACGTCGACCGGCTGGCCAGGGTTGGTGTTGACCAGCGCAACATACACCTTGCCGTCCTTGCCGCGCGCTGCCGATGCCGATACGCCCGGAATGCTGGCGTCGCCGAACTTGTACGGCGCGCTGTCGCTGACCTGCACCGGCAGCGAGGTGGCGTCCTGGAACGGCACGTACATCTGGTAGGCGTAGTAGGTCGGGGTCAGGATCATCTTGTCCTTATCGGTGATGATCATCGCCTGCAGCACGTTGACCATCTGCGCGATATTGGTCATCTTCACCCGGTCCGCATAGGCGTGGAAGATGTTGAAGTTGAGCGCAGCGACGACCGCGTCGCGCAGGGTGTTGTTCTGGAACAGGAAGCCGGCGTTGGTACCCGGCTCGACGTCGTACCAGGTGCCCCATTCATCGACGTAGAAGCCGATCTTCTTGGCCGGATCGTTCTTGTCGAGAATCGCCACATTGGTCTTGATCAGCGAATCCATCCTCAGCGTGTTCTGCAAGGTCGACATCCACTCGTTTTCCTTGAAGCCGGTGGCCGCGCCCTTGCCTTCCCACTTGCCGGTCGGGATGGTGTAGTAGTGGAAGCTGATGGCGTCGGTCATGCCCTTCAGGCGGCTCGACAGCACATCGGTCCACATCATGTCGTTGTCGTTGCCGCCGCTGGCGATCATCTTCGGACGGTACTGCTGCGGCGCTCTCAGGAAGCTGTTGTAGTTGCGGTACAGATCAGCGTAGTACTCGGGCGTCATGTTGCCGCCGCAGCCCCAGGCTTCATTACCGATGGCGAAAAAGTCCACCTTGAACGGCTTGTCGCGGCCGTTCTTGCGGCGCAGGTTGGCCAGGGTGGATTTGCTGTCCGAGGTCATGTACTCGATCCACTCGCTCATCTCCTGCACCGAGCCGGTACCGAGGTTGCCGTTGACGTAGGTGTCGGCGCCGACCTGTTCGGCCAGGTCGAAGAATTCGTGGGTGCCGACCGCGTTGTTTTCTTCCACGCCGCCCCAGTTGGTGTTGACCTTGGTCGCACGCTTCCCGGGCGCGCCGATGCCGTCGCGCCAGTGGTATTCGTCGGCGAAGCAGCCGCCCGGCCAGCGGATCAGCGGCACATGCAGTTCCTTGAGCGCGCCGACCACGTCGTTACGCCAGCCCCTGGTGTTGGGGATCTTCGATTTCGGACCGACCCACATGCCTTCGTAGATGCCGGTGCCGAGGTGTTCGGCGAACTGGCCGTAGACGTTCTTGTTGATGACCGGGCCCGGTTTGGTGGCGTCGATCGCCACGCTGACCTGGTTGGCCGCCCATGCCGGCAGCGCGCCGACGGCGGCCAGGCTCAATGCGATGATATTGTGCTTGATTTTCATTGGGTGTCTCACTTTTGTTGTGGTGTGTCTGGTGCTATTTGAAGATGGCGACGAAGCCGCCCGCCGGCTTGAGCGTCACCGTGGTCTTGCCGCTCTTGATATCGGCCCTGGTGAATTCGCGTTCGCCGGCGCCATCGGCAATCAGGGTGCCGCTGCGCTTGCCCATGAAGGACAGGTCCAGTTCGAGCGGCATGTCGTAGGCTTCGGCGTTGATGCCGGCCACGTACCAGGCATTGCCGGCCTTGCGCGCGATGACCACGTGCGAGCCCGGATAGCCGGTGATGAACCTGACGTCATCCCACTGGCGCGGCAGATCCTGCAGCATGGTCTTGACGTAGGCCGGGACGGTGGCCATGCCTTCCGGGATCTCGGCGAAATGCTGGATCCCCGACAGGAACAGCACCGATTCAGCCAGCTCGAAGCCGTTGCGGGTGCTGCGCTTGATCTTCGGAATATCGCCGAACACCATCGGGGTGAAGTCCATCGGATCGAACAGGTTGCGCACGAACGGGATGGTGGCGGCGTGGCGCACGACCTTGTCTTCGTCGGCCTGCTCGAAGGTGGTGAACTCCAGGCCGCGGATCGCTTCGGCGGTCATCAGGTTGGGCCAGGTGCGCGACCAGCCGCGCGGCAGGGTCGCGCCGTGGAAGTTGACCAGCAGGCCTTCCTTGGCGGCGTCGCGCAGCAGGTCGACGTAGTACTGGATCATCGACTGGCCGTCGCCCCCGAAGAAGTCGATCTTCACGCCCTTGATGCCCATCTCGCGCAGGCGCTTGAATTCGCTGGCGCGCTGCTCGGCTGTGAGCAAGGCGCCCTTGGGCGTGTACGGGGTCTCGTTCCACTTGCCCGACGAGTTGTACCAGACGATCAGGCCGATCTTTTTCGCGGCGGCGTATTTGACCAGTTCGGCCATCTTCTCGTAGCCGATCTTGCGGTCCCAGTCGGCGTCGATGAGGGTGTAGTCCCACTTCATGTCGGCGGCGTAGTCGATGAACTTCTTCTGCACGTCGTACACCGTGTTGTCGTCCTTGAGCAGCGCCCAGCTCCACGAGGCGTGGCCGGGCTGCACCAGCTTCCTGTCGAACGGCTTGGCCGGATCGGCCAGGTCGGTGCCGAGGGTCGACTGCATCACGGTCGGCAAGGTGCCCAGCGCGATCACGCGCCAAGGGCTAATCATGGTGCCGCTGGTTTCGGCCAGCAGCTTGCCGCCAGTGGTCGTTTCGGCCGCCATCGGCAGGCCGATCTTCAGGGTCGTATCGGGCGCGTCGGCCTGCAGGCGCGAGGCGTGGAAGCTGCCGTCCAGATTCGCTTCGGTGATGGCGACCCAGGTGTCCTTGGTCTTGATCAGCGCCGGGAATACCCAGCCCGACGGCAGCGGCGACTTCCAGCCGACCGGCATCTGCTGCAGGTAGTGCTCCTCGTAGGACGGGTTGGAGTTCGACCAGCCGGTCTGGGCGACCGACATCGGCTGCATCCAGGTGCGCGCATCGATCTCGAACTTGAAGCCGGTGTCTTCGGCCACGAATTTTTTCACGGCCAGCGACTTGTCGGCGACCACGTAGCGGAAGGCCACGCCGTCGTTGGAGGCGCGGAACACCACGTCCATGCTGTGGCCATCGGCGCCGGTGACGCTGAACACCTGCTCGTTGGCGCGGTAAGCGATGTGCTTCTTTTTACCGACCGCCATCTCGTAGGCATCGTTGATGGACTTGACTTTGGAGGTGTTGGTCAGCTTGAGGTTGCCGGCCAGGTCGGCGCCTTCGAGCTTGAGGCCCAGGCTGGACGCCAGGATGACCGGGCTCTGGCCGCGCCAGACCGAATAAGCCAGGGTATGGTGCGGCGTCAGTTCGACCTTGACGCGGATGGTTTTGTCGGGACTCTCGAGCGCCTGCGCGCAGGCGGCCGTCAGCGACAACATCAGGAAAATACTGTGCTTGGTGCTAATCATGATTGCTCGCATGTGAGCAGGCCGCCGCGCTGCGCGGCCAGCCTGCGGATAGTACGAAAAACGCTCAGATCCAGCCGGCGTCGACGATGAAGTCCTGTGCCGTGCACATGGCGCTGTCGTCGGCGGCCAGGAACATCACCATGGCGGCGATATCGTAGGGCAGCAGCTGGCCGGGGAGGCACTGCGAGCGCTTGATCTCGGCCTTGCCGGCCTCGTCCAGCCACAGGTCGATCTGGCGCTGGGTCATGACCCAGCCCGGCGTGACGGTGTTGACGCGGATGCCATGGGCGCCGAAGTCGCGCGCCAGGCCGCGGGTCAGGCCGACCGCCGATGCCTTGGTCTGGGCATACACCGGATAGCCGCCGTTCTTGGCGTGGTACGACATCGAGCTGACGTTGACGATCGAGCCGGCGCCCTTGCGCTTCATGCCCGGATAGACCTGCTGGGCGGCGAAGAACATCGGACGCTGGTTGATGGCCACGCGGCTGTCGTAGTATTCGAGCGTGACGTCTTCGGTCTGGTGGCGCTGGTCGTTGGCGGCGTTGTTGACCAGGACGTCGAAGTCGTCGCCCAGTTCCGCAGCCAGTTCCGTCATGACCGCTTTCAGGGCCGGGATATCGGTGATGTCGCAGTGGCGGAACAAGGGGGTGCGAAAACCGGCCGCGGCCACGCGCGCGCACAGTGCTTCGCTTTCCTGCCGCATGATGTCGACGAAGGCGACCTTGGCGCCCTGCTCCGCGAACGCTTCGACCATCGCTTCGCCGATGCCGCTGCCGCCGCCGGTTATGAACACCCGCTTGCCTTCGAGGCTGGGGAACTTGGCTTTCTTCATAACTCTCTCCTGATATTTTTAAACGCCGAAGGCGGCCTTGTGGGCCGCCTCTCGTGCTATTTATTATTTTTCGCGCGTCAGCGCACCATCGCGGCGCCGCCACACCGTGCCGGCAGCGCTGTCCTGCAGTACCGGCGGCAGTAAAGTCTGCGCCAGGTTCTGGTAACACACCGGCCGCAGGAAGCGTTCGATCGCGGCGGTGCCGACCGAGCTGCTGCGCCCGTCCGAGGTGGCCGGGAACGGGCCGCCGTGCACCATCGCGGTCGATACTTCCACGCCGGTCGGGAAACCGTTGGCGAGGATACGGCCGACTTTACGTTCCAGCACCGGCACCAGCGCGCGCGCCAGTTCGGTGTCCTCGAGGTCCATCTGCAGGGTGGCGGTGAGCTGGCCTTCCAGGCGTTCGGCCACCGAGCGCAGTTCGTCGATGCTGTCGCAGGCGACGATCAGCGCGGCCGGTCCGAAGATCTCGTCCTGCAGCGCGTGCTCGCTGGCGAAGGCCTTGGCACTGGTCTTGAACAGCGCCGGTGCGCCCTTGCCTTCGACCTGGTCGGCCTTGGCCACGGCTTGCACGGCATCGTGCGCGCCCAGCTTGTGCACGCCCGACTGGTAGGCCGAGGCGATGCCGGCGGTGAGCATGGTGGCCGCGTCGATCTTGGCCAGCGCTTCGCCGGCCTTGACGGCGAACTTGTCGAGCTCGGGGCAATCGAGCGCCAGCACCAGCCCGGGGTTGGTACAGAACTGGCCCACGCCCATGGTCAGCGAGGCGGCAAAGCCGGCGGCGATCTGCTCGCCGCGCGCAGCCAGTGCGTGCGGCAGCAGGATGAACGGGTTGATGCTGCTCATTTCGGCGTACACCGGAATCGGGATCGGACGCGCTGCGGCCACGGCCATCAGCGCGGTGCCGCCCGAGCGCGAGCCGGTGAAGCCGACCGCCTTGATGGCCGGATGGGCCACCAGGGTCTGGCCGATGCCGTTGCCGGTGCCGGTCAGCAGCGCGAACACGCCAGCGGGCAGATTGCACAGCTTGACGGCCTTGACCACCGCGCGCGCCACCAGTTCGGAGGTGCCCGGATGCGCCGAGTGGGCTTTCAGGACCACCGGGCAGCCGGCTGCCAGCGCCGAGGCGGTGTCGCCGCCGGCCACCGAGAACGCCAGCGGGAAGTTGCTGGCCGCGAAAACGGCCACCGGACCGACGCCGATCAGGCGATAGCGCAGATCGGGACGCGGCAGCGGCTGGCGCTCCGGCAGTGCGCTGTCGATGCGCGGGTCTTCCCACGAACCTTCGCGCAGCAGGTCGGCGAACAGTTTGAGCTGGCCGGTGGTGCGGCCACGTTCGCCTTCCAGGCGGGCGCGCGGCAGGCCGGTCTCCATCATCGCGCGTTCGATCAGTTCGTCGCCGATCTCGATGATCTGGGCGGCGATGGTTTCCAGGAAGCGGGCGCGCTCTTCGTTGGAGGTAGCGCGAAACGGGTCGAAGGCGGCGTCGGCCAGGCGGCAGGCCTGGTCGATCTGCTCGGCGCTGACCATGTGGAACGCCGGCGCGAGCGCGCTGCGCAGGGCCGGATTGAAAGCCTGGAACGAACCGCCCGCGCCCTTGACGGCAACGCCGCCGATCAGCGCGTCGCCAGTGATGCTGCCACTCATAAGGTATTCACTTTCTTGAAGGTGCTCTCTTCGACCACCAGGTTGTTGCGCAGCGCGGGGCCGAAGGCCGGCGCTTCGATTTCGAAGGCTTCGCCCGGCTTGACGCTGATGTTCTCGGCGAAGCTCAGGGTGGCGGTGCCGAAGAAGTGGATGTGCACATCGCCCGGACGGGTGAACAGGCCGTACTTGAAGTGGTGGTACTCCAGGTTGGCGATGGTGTGCGACATATTCTGTTCGCCCGAGACGAACGGCTTTTGCCAGCGCACGTTGCCGTCGGTGCCGATGACGCGCGAGGTGCCGTCGATGTGCGCTGGCAGCTCGCCCACCAGCAGGGCCGGGCCGACGCTGCACACGCGCAGCTTGGAGTGGGCCAGGTACAGGTAGTTCTGGCGCTCGGTGATGTGGTCGGAGAATTCGTTGCCGATGGCGTAGCCGACGCGGTATGGCTGGCCGTCCTCGCCGATCACGTACAGGCCGGCGATTTCCGGCTCTTCACCGCCGTCGAGCGCGAATTCAGGCATCGGCAGGCTCTGGCCGGCCGCGCGCACGATCGAGCCGTCGCCCTTGTAGAACCATTCCGGCTGCACGCCGCGCTGGCCTTCGGCAGGCTTGCCGCCTTCGACGCCCATGCGGAACATCCTCATCGAGTCCGACAGGGTCTCGACGTCGCCGCCGATTTTCTTGTGCATCGCGTCGCGCGCGTCGGCGCTGCCCAGGTGGGTCAGGCCGGTGCCGGTGACGTAGGTGTGGGCCGGATCGGCGTGGTCCAGCGGCGCCAGGATGCGGCCGGCCTTGGCCACGGCATCGTAGGCGTGTTCAAGCTTGCCGGCTTTGGCGGTCGCCAGTGCGGCCAGCGAGGTCTTGGAGCGGATCGCTTCCTGTGCCAGGGCATAGGTGGTCTCGACGCCGTCGATTTCGCGGATGGTGTTTTGGTCCAGCAGGCCGATGCGGCGCTGGCCGGCTTCATTTTTGAATTGAACGATTAGCATGACTTCTCCAGGTTCAGTACTTGCACAGCCGCCCGCAACGAGGAGAGGGGGGAGGTGCGGGCGGCGGCAAGTTCTTGGCTTGTGTTAATGGGAGTGGCGCGGCACGGCCGAACCGCGGCAACCGACCAGGAAGTCGAAGTCGCAGCCTTCGTCGGCCTGCAGCACATGGTCGATGTAGAGCTGCTGGTAGCCGGACTTGGCGCCCTTCGGCTGGCTCTCGGCGCGCGCGGCCAGACGTGCCTTCATCTCTTCGTCCGAAATGTTCAGGTTCAGCGCGCCGCCCTTGCAGTCCAGGGTGATGCTGTCGCCGTCCTTGACCACGCCGAGCGGGCCGCCGGCCATCGCTTCAGGGGCCACGTGCAGCACCACGGTGCCGTAGGCGGTGCCGCTCATGCGCGCGTCCGAGATGCGCACCATGTCGGTGACGCCCTGGGCCAGCAGCTTGGGCGGCAAGCCCATATTGCCCACTTCGGCCATGCCCGGATAGCCTTTCGGGCCGCAGTTCTTCATCACCAGGATCGAGTCGGCGGTGACGTCCAGTTCCGGATCGAGGATGCGCGCCTTGTAATGATCGAAGTCTTCGAAGACCACGGCCTTGCCGGTGTGCTGCATCAGGCGCGGGGTGGCGGCCGAAGGCTTGAGCACGGCGCCGCGCGGGGCCAGGTTACCGCGCAGGATGCAGATGCCGCCGTCTTCGATCAGCGGCTTGGCCAGCGGGCGGATCACTTCTTCGTCGTAGATCGGCGCGTCCTTGCAGTTTTCCCAGATGGTCTTGCCATTGACGGTCAGCGCGTCCTTGTGCGGCAGCAGGTTGCCCTCGCCCAGGCGCTTGATCACGCCCGGCAGGCCGCCGGCGTAGTAGAACTCTTCCATCAGGAAGCGGCCCGATGGCAGCAGGTCGACGATGGTCGGGGTGCCGCGGCCGATCTTGGTCCAGTCTTCCAGCTCCAGGTCCACGCCGATACGGCCGGCGATGGCTTTCAGGTGGATCACGGCGTTGGTCGAACCGCCGATGGCGGCGTTGGTGCGGATGGCGTTTTCAAAGTTCTCGCGGGTCAGGATCTTCGACAGTTTCAGGTCTTCGTGAACCATCTCGACGATGCGGATGCCCGACATGTGGGCCAGCACGTAGCGGCGCGCGTCCACGGCGGGAATGGCGGCATTGTGCGGCAGCGAGGTACCGAGCGATTCGGCCATGCAGGCCATGGTCGAGGCGGTGCCCATGGTGTTGCAGGTACCGGCCGAGCGCGAGTGGCCGGCTTCGGCGGCGATGAATTCGTGCATGGTGATGGTGCCGGCCTTGACCTGCTCGTGCAGCTGCCAGACGGCGGTGCCGGAACCGATGTTCTTGCCGTTCAGCTTACCATTGAGCATAGGGCCGCCGGTCACGACGATGGTCGGCAGGTCGACCGAGGCGGCGCCCATCAGCAGCGCCGGGGTGGTCTTGTCGCAGCCGACCAGCAGCACCACGGCGTCCATCGGATTGCCGCGGATCGATTCTTCCACGTCCATCGAGGCCAGGTTACGGGTCAGCATGGCCGTCGGGCGCAGGTTCGATTCGCCGTTCGAGAAGACCGGGAATTCGACCGGATAGCCGCCGGCTTCCAGAATGCCCTTCTTGACGTGTTCGGCCAGTTGGCGGAAGTGGGCGTTGCAGGGGGTCAGTTCAGACCAGGTGTTGCAGATGCCGATGATCGGCTTGCCCTGGAATTCGTGATCGGGAATGCCCTGGTTTTTCATCCAGCTGCGGTACATGAAGCCGTTCTTGTCATTGGTGCCGAACCATTCGGCCGAACGCAGCTTCGTTTTTTTTGTATCGGACATGCTATCCCTCCAAGTTATTCGCTTGCCGGCGATGTCGTTGCTCTCATGACAGCCAGCCCTTGATTGAAATAGTAAAGATTCCTCCAATGCCTTTCCAATCAATTTTTAGGCTTTATCGATATTTTTTTTGATATCCCCATAAGAAAAAAGCGCTGGTGCAGTAGTTTCTCATGGAAAACTACCCGCACCAGCGCCGATAAGCGCGGTTTTTGGCCTGTTTAGCGCGCGAAACGGGCTTCCGGCAAACCGCGCACGTCCGACAAAGTTGTTGCGTGCAAGCCACCATCCGTTGGTGCCGGCGCGGCCAGGCCGACCGTTGCGCTGCTTGAAAACAACACATTCAGCGCGGGGCCGCCCAGCGCCGTGCAGCTCGGCTGCGCGGCCGCCACTTCCAGCACGCGGTCGATGCGTCCATCGGGCCCGTAACGAACCACCTTGTAGCCGCCCCACTGGGCATTCCACAGGTAGCCGTCGGCGTCGATGCAGGAGCCGTCCGGCTCGCCGTCGCCTTCGCACACGGCGAACACGCGGTCGTTGGCCAGCGAGGGATAGTCGCAGCAGCGGATGTGCTTATCGGGCGAATCGCAGTAGTACAGGGTGGCGCCGTCGGGCGAGAAACAGGTGCTGTTGGCGATCGCCACGTTTTTCAAGGGCAGCTTTTCCAGGCTGAGATCGGCGGCATTCAGGCGATAGTAAGCGCCGATCGGGGCGCGCGGTTCAACTTCATTGAAGGTGCCGAACACGAAATTGCCCTGGCGGTCGCAGCGGCCATCGTTCAGGCGCGTGCTCAGCGCCTCCTCCACCGTGGCGATCGGCGTGATGGCGCCGGTGGAAAAATCGAAGAAGGCCAGTTGCGACGCCAGCCCCAGCAGCAGGCGGTCGTCGCTGCCGGTCAGGGCGAAACAGGCCAGCCGTTCCGGCATCGGCCAGCGCACCGTCGCGCCGCTTTCGGGATGGTGGGCGTGCAGTGCCGCGCCGAGGATGTCGGTCCACAGCACGCGCTGGGTGCGCTCGCACCACAGCACGCATTCGCCCAGCTGGTTGCGGGCGTCCACGATCATCTTGAGCATTACTTCTCCACCGAGAACTTGAAGCGCGACACGGTGGCGTATTCCTCGCCCGGGCGCAGGATGGTGCTCGGGAATGCCGGCTGGTTGGGCGAATCCGGGTAGTGCTGGGGTTCCAGGCAGAAGCCGCTGCGGAAAGCATAGCTGTGCCCCTTGCCGACATTGCTGCCGTCGAGGAAATTACCGCTATAAAACTGTACGCCCGGCTCTTCCGTGTACAGCTCCAGCACCCGGCCCGAGACCGGCTCGAGCACGCGCGCGGCCAGGACGCTGGCGCGCCCGGCCGGACGGTTGAGCACGAAATTATGGTCGTAGCCATTGCCGAAGCGCAGCTGCTCGTCGTCGGCGCCGATGCGCTCGCCAATCGCGTGGGGGGTGCGGAAATCGAAAGGCGTACCTTCCACCGGACGCAGTTCGCCGGTCGGAATCAGTTTTTCGGTGACCGGAGTGAAAGCCTGGGCGTTGATCTGCACCTGGTGGCCGAGCACGTCGCCCTCGCCCGCCAGATTGAAATAGGCGTGCTGGGTCAGGTTGACCGGGGTGGCCTTGTCGGTGATGGCGTCGAAGGCCATGACGAATTCATTGTCGGCGGTCAGTTCGTACACCACCGTGACGTCGAGCTTGCCGGGAAAGCCTTCTTCGCCGTCCGGGCTGCTGTACATCAGGGTCAGGCCGACCGAACCGCCTTCGCTGAACGGCACCGCGCGCCACAGCTTGCGGTCGAAGCCGGCCTTGCCGCCGTGCAAATGATTGTCGCCATTGTTGACCGTCAGCTGGATCGGCTTGCCGTCCAGCTCGAACTTGCCGTCGGCGATGCGGTTGCCATAGCGGCCGATCAGCGCGCCGAAATACGGCGAGTCCGCGCCGTACGGGGCCAGTTCGCTGTAGCCGAGCGCGATGTCGGCCAGCTTGCCGTGGCGGTCAGGGGTGTGGATTTCGGTAATGACGCCGCCGAAATCGGACACCTTGACCACCACGCCATGCGGATTGGTCAGCGTATAGAGCGTTGCGATGCGTCCATCCGGCAGGGTACCGAACGGCGCCGAGGTAATACTAGCTTGCACTTTGTTCCTTTTGATAAGCTTCGGTCACGCGATCGAGGGCCGGCCGAACACTGGCATGCCCTGCTCGTCCCAGCGTAATGGTTTGACGAAGGTATGGCGGTCCGGGTTCCACAGTGGATCGCCGACGATTTCCGTATAAGTTCGAGCATGATAAACCAGCATGACGCCTTTGCCATCCTCGGACACGGTAAAAGAGTTGTGCCCCGGACCATAGATGCCGTGTTCGGTGCAGCTTTGCAGCACCGGGTCCCTGGACTTGGTCCACGAGGCAGGGTCGAGCAGATCGGCGTTTTCATCGGCCCACAGCAGGCCCATGGCGTACTCGATGCCGGTGCCGCTGGCCGAATAGGAGATGAAGATTTTGCCGTTGCGCTTGACGACCGACGGGCCTTCGTTGACCCAGAAACGCTCGATTTCCCAGTCGTACTCGGGTTTGCTCAGCATGACCGGCTTGCCGTCGATGGTCCAGGGGTTCTTCATCGGCGCGATGTACAGGTTCGAGTTGCCGCGGATTTGCTTATCCTTCTGCGCCCACAGGTAGTACAGCTGGCCCTGGTGGGTGAAGGTGGTGGCATCCAGGCAGAAGGTGTCGATGCCGGTATCGATCTGGCCCATGAATTCCCACTCGCCTTCGAGCGGATTGGCGTTCTGGTTGCGCACGCAGTACATGCGGTGCTGGAACAGGTCGTCCTTGATCTCGCGGCTTGGGGCGGCGGCAAAGTAGACGTACCAGGCGCCTTCGTTGAAGTGCAGCTCCGGCGCCCACAGCAGTTCGCTGCAGGGGCCGGTGTCGGGCTTGGTCCACACGTCGA
This sequence comes from uncultured Oxalobacteraceae bacterium, assembly GCA_946480015.1. The sequence continues at coordinate 40,477 of CAMLIL010000019.1, forward strand.
CCGGGGTGGCGCCGGCCAGGCCGGCGATGGTGGCGGCGCGGCGGATTTCGATGCGGTCGTACTGCGGCACCGAGGCGGTGAAGTAGTAGAAGCCGTCGCTGTGGCGGTAGATATGCGGATCGGCGCGCTGCTCGATCAGGGGAGTCAGTATGGTCATGATGTGAATTACGCTGCCAATTGATGGGATTGCATGTCGGCCTTGACCGTCTCGTAGTACGCGTCGCTGATGCGGTATTTGAACATCAGCGCGCCCATCACGAAATGGAAGAAGCCCGGGATCACGGTCAGCATCAGCGCGATGCCGGCCAGCGCCTGCGGCGTCTGCGCCTGGTTCGGCTGGTACTGGAAGTAGGTCAGCAGCACGCCCACCACCACGCCGGCGATGGCCATGCCGATTTTCTGCGACAGCGAAATGCCGCCGAAGGCAAAGCCGGAGACGCGCTTGCCGGTCTTGACCTGGCCGTAGTCGATGGTCTCGGCGATGGCCGACCAGAACACCGGCGCATGCAGGTCGACCACGAACGACAGCGCGAAGTACAGCACAAAGGCCAGCATGGTGTCGCCCGGCTTGACCAGGAAGTACATGGCCACGCTGATGACGGCCACCATGATCTGGGTGTTGCGGAACATCTTGACCTTGCAGTAGGTCTTGGTGATCCAGGTCGAGGCGATCATCGACAGGATGGCCGCCGCCACGCCGGTCGACAGGAAGGCCGACAAGGTGTCTTCGTCGGCGCCCAGGTAGTACTTGGCGTAGTAGGCCGCGACCGAACCGCGGATCACGTAGCCGATGGTGCCGACGATGCACACCGCGCACAGGATCAGCCACTGGTCGTTCTTCATCAGCAGGCGCACCTGCTCGCCGAGCGGCTGGCGCTCGACCTTGTGGCGCACGCGCTCCGTGGTCGACAGCGCGCAAAAGATGAACATGGCGATGCCGATGCCGGCCATGAGGGCCATGGCGGCCTGGTAGCCGTGCGCCGGATTGCCGGCGCCCCACGCTCGCGAGAGCAGCGGCACGATGATGGTCACCATGAAGGCGCCGATCTTGGCGAAGAACAGGCGGTAGCCGTTGGCCGACAGGCGTTCCTGCGGATCGGCGGTCAGGCTGCTGGGCAGCGAGATGTAGGGAATGCCCACGCCCGAGGTCATCAGGGTGGCCACGATGTAGCTGCTGTAAGCCCACAGCAACTTGGCGTCGTACGGCCATTCCGGCGTGGTGAAGGTGAAGAACACGCTGATGCCGTATGGGACGGCGAGGAACAGCAGCCAGGGGCGATAGCGCCCCATCTTGAATTCGAAGCGGTCGGTAATCTGGCTCATGATCAGGTCCGAGATGCCGCCGACGATTTTGACGGTACCGAACAGCAGGGCCAGATCGCTGGTCTTGATGCCGTAGATATCGGTGTAGAAGATCGTGATGATCAGCATCATCGACGAGATGACCACGTTCAGCGCCATGTCGCCGGCGCCGAATCCGACCTTTTCCAGGGTCGTGAGTTTTTGGGTATGCATAGGGGTGATCCTGTCTAAAAACGACGGGGTGCTGCCAGCGAACCGGATCAGCACCCCATCGGACACTCTAGCTACGGGTTGTTACCTGTGGCTACACGGCGACTCAGTTCTTCCAGCGCAGTGCCAGACCGATGGCGCGGTCGTAGCGGCGGATATCGCGCGGCGCTTCAGGAACGCCGTGGTAGTCGTGGTAGGTCGAGTTGGCCAGGTTCACACCATCCAGGGTGACGGTGAGCGCGTCGGTGATCTTGTAAGAAACCGAAGCATCCAGCGTCTTGATCGGAGCGACGATCAGGTCGAAGCTTGGAGTCAGATTGCGGTAGTTGTACTCGCCCACAAACTTGTCGCGCCAGCTGTAAGCGATACGCGCCGAGATCGGACCACGCTCATACAGGCCAACCAGGTTGTAAGAGTATTTCGACATGCCCGGCAGGGTTGCCGTCATCTGGCCGTCCTCGCCAACCATGCCACCCTTGGTGTAGGTGAAGTTCGCTTGCAGACCCAGACCGCCCAGCCAGCCTGGAAGGTTGGTGTAGAACTGCTGGTAGGAACCCTCGAAACCGGTCAACTTGGCACTGTCGGCATTGTACGGACGGGCAATCAGATAGCTCGCGCCGTTGTAAGTCTCAGCCTTGGTAGATACCGCCAGGTAGTTGGTGAAGCGGTGATCGAAGTAGGTGCCGCTCAGCGATGCGCCCGGCGCGAAGTACCACTCCAGACCCAGGTCCAGGTTCTTCGACTCCTGCGGTTTCAGATACGGATTGCCGGCCGAGCCGCCGCCAGGGACGTTCGGGGTAGCGGTGCGCAGTTGCAGTCCAGGGTTGTAGTTGCCGAAGGCGGCACGTTCGATGGCCTTGCCGTAGACCAGACGGCCGATCAGTTCCGGCGTCAGCTTGGCGCGTAGCGACAGGCTAGGCAGGATATCGGTGCTGGTGCTCGAGACGCTGATTGGCGCATAGCTCGGGTCGCCAACGGCGGGGTAAGTTGCCGAGAAGCCGTCGATGGCCTGCCTGGTCTTCACGGCGCGCACGCCAACCTGGCCATCCACTGGAACCGAACCAATATCGAAGCCCAGCTTGCCCGATACGTAGATCGACTGGGTGTTTTCGTGGTCGGTATAGACCGAGCTTGGATCTTCCGGTCGCGGCGACGTCGCGCCAGTGGCGAACTTGCGTACCTCGGCGGTGTGATCGAGCATGTAGGTGTAGCACGGCGCATAGAACTGGTTCACGCCATAGTCGGCCGAGGTGGCCGGCGACAGGCAGGTCAGCCCAGGCAAGCCGCTGGCAGCGGTCGGGTTGGGACCGAAGCCAGGCAGCGCGGTGTAGCCGTTCAGTTCATGGCCATAGGTAGCGTAACGGCGGGCGACGCGAAAACCGCCCTCGATGCTCTTCAGGATGCTGGTATCGACGTCCCAGCTGACGTCGGAGCGCCAGTCGGTCGAGGTGCCGCTGGCGCGGTTGAAGTTATCGAAGAAGCCGAACAGGTTCCACTTGGTCGGATCGCCCATGTCGGTGCCTGGGTAATCGATATAGCCGCCACCGTCGCGCACCTTGGCCACGACGGCCTTGGCGCCCGGACGCACCACGTCGAGAATCGGATTTTCCTGGCGATAGGTACTGATCGTGCGTGCCAGCTCCGTGGTTGCCTTGATCGTCGGCGTCACTGTCCAGCGGCCGCCGATGGCGCCCTGGTGGCCTTCGGAGTCGTCGCGGCGCGCCTGGGTCGAGCTCAGCGTGAAATTGTCGGCGCTTGGATTGGTCAGCGTATCGAGGTACTTGGTGCCAGGGATGGTCGTGACTACGTTGCGCGGATCGTTGACCGGCAGGCCGCCCAGGAAAAAGATGCTCTGCGAATCATGGTCGATCTTCGTGCTGAAGACTTCAGCGAAGAATTCCAGGTCGTTGTTCGGACGCCATTGCAGGGCGGCGTTCAGCGCCAGGCGCTTGCGGTCACCGCTACTCATCACGCGGCCGTTGGTGTCGCCGCCGATGGCGCCGGTCGCCTGATCGACCACCACCGGTGGCGAGACCCATGCCACTTCATCCTGGTAGCGGCCGCGCTGGTAGGACAGATTGACCAAGGCGCCGATGTGACCCAGGCTATCGGTCTTCCAGCGATTGGAGAACAGCCCGGACACGTTCGGGTCGGTAAAGCCGGACTTGTCGCGGTTCTCGGCGCGGGCAGTAACCACCGTCTGCGAACCTTTGAAGTCGAACGGACGGTAGGTGCGCACATCGATCACGCCGGCAGTGCCGCCTTCGACCATGTCCGGACCTTGCGATTTGTAGACATCGACGCGCTTAAGCATCGACACCGGAATATCCGACAGCACCAGGTTGCGGCCAGCGGCAGTGAACATTTCACGGCCATTCAGCAGGGTGACCACACTGCCCAGACCACGAATGACCACACTGCCGGCTTCGCCACCGCCGCGGATGATCTGCACGCCCGGGACGCGGCCCAGAATTTCGGCGACGTTCTTGTCCGGGAATTTGCCGATGTCGTCGGCCACGATCGAATCGAGCACCTGTTCGGCGTTGCGCTTGATCGTCAGGGCACTTTGTGCTGCTGCGCGCACGCCGGTCACAACGACGACGTTGGCGTCCGCGGGTGCGGGTGCGGCTTCCTGCGCCCATACCGAGGCACTGCTCAGAACGCCTGCGCCGGCCAGGGCGGCGACGGTCAGCTTCATTTTCATTGGGGACGTGGCGGTGCTGCGGCCGTTTGCGGCAGTACTCATAGATTCTCTCCTGTGGTTTTGTAGTTTTATAAAACTCTTGGTGTAACTTGATGCTGTGAACCAATGTTAGGGGATGGTCGCGAAACCAATCCAATCAATTTTTTCGGGTTTTCGATATCAAATAATGTATGTCATCGACCATGCGGCCGAACCTTGCTCCTTCGGAAAAGCGGGTTTGCACCGAGCGGCAACCGGCTGCAATGGCTGGGTCGTCCAGCATGCCGGCGAGAGTGGCGCTTAGTGTGCGCACAGAGGCGCGCGAGGCGGCGAGCATGCGTCCGGCATGGAGCCGGACAACACGTGCGCCGTTATCAAACTGGTCATAGGCCATCGGCACGACGAGCTGCGGAATTCCAGCGCGCAGGGCTTCGGCTGTTGTACCAATACCACCATGGTGTATCAACGCCGCAACACGGGGCAGCAATTGGCGCAGTGGCACGTACTCTTGCCACAACATTTCCTTGGATAAGGCGGCCAACACCGGCTCGCCTTGCGGGCTGAGCAGCACGGCGCGCCGCCCCAGTGCCCGCGCGGCCGCGATGGCGTTGGTGAAAAACTGCTCGGCCTGGCGGTTGGCGCTGCCGTGGGTAAAGACCAGCGGCGCCGGGCCGGTCGCCAGGAAGGCTTGCAACTGGTCGCCGAGCGGCGCGCCTGGCGCGGCGTCGTACAGGGCGAAGCCGCCTTGCGACAAGGGCCGGGGCCAGTCCGGCTGGGCCGGGCCGAACCAGTCGGGAAACAGCGTCACCGTCAGGTCGGGCAGGGTTTCCCAGTGCGCCAGGAGGCTATCGATGGGCGCCAGGCCGCGCTGCCCGCGCGCCAGGTTGACATCGCCGAGCGCGGCCGGGTGCATGACGCGCGCTTCGATCTGGCGCCACAGCCAGCGCCGCAACGCGCGCGGAGCCCAGGCAGGCATGCGCAGCAGCCCCATGTGCAAGGGGCCGTTCACGGTACGCAGATTCGACGGTGCAAGGTAGGCCGCCACCACCTTTAAGGCCGGGCGGGCGGCACGGCACAGGTCGGCGTGGGCCAGCGCCAGCGGGTGGGCGATCAGCGCGGCCGGCTCATGCGCCGGCAGGCTGTCGACAAAACGCAACAGCTCGCGCATGGCCGCCCGGGTGGCGCGCCATACCACGCCAAAGCCTTTGCGCGGGTCCCACAGGTCGGGGTGGTTGAGGATGGACTGGTCGGCCGGCAGCGGGTGGAAATCCAGCCCCGCCTGCGCGGCCTGGGGCGCGAACACGTCCGGCGCCAAAAAACTGACCCGGTAGCCGCGCTGCCTGAGCGCGATGCCCAGGCGTAGAAAAGGAAACAGGTCGCCCGCCGAGCCGAAGGTAACTACGACAACATGGGCGGCAGAATTGTTAATTCCCTAATCTCCGAAAGCAAGTGCCAGAGGCAACTTTTGTAAAATTCGAAGATCATCCTATCTTGATGTATTGCAACACACAAGACTTGACGAGAGGATTGCGTCAATATTTAGGCAATGCCGCAACAGTAGTTTTACGGGCGGATCGGGTTGAACGCCTTGTCACCCACCACAGTGTTCCACTGGCGAATCGTGTAGCCGGTCACCAGGCCGTGGGTGACGTAAGGATCGGCCTTGGCGAAGGCTTCCACCACCTCTTTCGAATCGCAGCTGAACACCAGCGCGGCCATGTCGACCGGGTCGTTCATGGCGCCGGCGATGACGATCTCGCCGCGCTCGCTGGCCTGCCAGGCCAGGTGCAGGTGCTCGTCGCGGAACTGGCCGCGCCGCTCCAGGTAATCGGGGGCCAGGTCGTAGATCAGCAGAAAGTGCATGCAAACTCCTTCGGTTAGAGAAAGCGGTCGAGAATCCTGCGGCTGTGCTTGTCGATGCCGAACATGTCGCGGATCAGGAAGTGGATGCCGTGGTTGTCGGAAATGAGCAGCGAGGCCGCTCCGATGCGGCGGATGTCTTCCTCGCCCTTGAGGGTGAATTGCGTGTCGCCGCGGTCGGTGCGCACATGCCAGGTGCACGGCGTGGCGTAGCTGCTCACGCTGCTGATGTGGCTAATCTCGGGCATGAATTCGCGCCCGTCCAGCTCATCCTGGATCAGGTTGCGCATGTCCATGGGCAGGTGGTCGAGGTCCTCGACCCAGGCCACTTCCTTGCCGTCGCCCAGCACCAGCGAGATGGCATGCTGCGGGCTCTGGATGGGAAAGGCGCGCACTGGCACCACGCCTTCATGCTGCTGGCCGTCGGCGCCGGTCAGGATCAGCTTGCCGAAGGCATTGCGTTTGAGTTGGAACTGCGGGGTCATTTAATCGCCTTCCTTGTCGTCCAGGTCGGTATCGACATTGCGCGCCTGCGCCTCGTACAGGCGGAAATACGCGCCTTCGCGCGCCATCAGTTCGTCGTGGCTGCCCTCCTCCATCACCACGCCGCGGTCGAGCACGACCAGGCGGTCGGCCCGGTGCAGGGTCGACAGGCGGTGCGCGATGGCGATCGTGGTGCGGCCCTGGACCAGGTTGTCGAGCGCCTTCTGGATTTCCTTTTCGGTTTCCGAGTCCACCGAGGAGGTGGCTTCGTCCATGATCAGGATGCGCGGATCGATCAGCAGCGCGCGCGCGATCGAGATGCGCTGGCGCTCGCCGCCGGACAAGCCCTGGCCGCGCTCGCCAACCATGGAATCGTAGCCCTGCGGCAGGCGCAGGATGAATTCGTGGGCGTGGGCGGCGCGGGCGGCGGCCATAATCTCCTGGCGGGTGGCATTCGGCTTGCCGTAGGCGATGTTCTCGGCGATGGTGCCGAAGAACAGGAAGGGCTCCTGCAGCACCAGGCCGATATTGCGGCGGTAGTCGGACACGGCGAAGGAGCGGATGTCCACGCCGTCGAGCAGGATGGCGCCTTCGGAGACGTCGTAGAAGCGGCAGATCAGGTTGACCAGGGTGCTCTTGCCCGAACCGCTGTGGCCGACCAGGCCGACGAATTCGCCGGCCTTGATGTTGAGGCTGATGCCGCGGTTGACCGCCCGGTTGCCGTAGCGGAAACCCACTTCGCGCAGGTCGATATGGCCTTCGATCTTGTCCAGCTTGACCGGGTTGGCCGGCTCCGGCACGCTCGAGACGTGATCGAGGATATCGAAGATGCGCTTGGCGGCCGAGGCGGACTTTTGCGTGACCGAGACGATCCGGCTCATCGAATCGAGGCGGCCGTAGAAGCGCGTGCTGTAGGTGATGAACAGGGTCAGCACGCCGACCGTGATGTTGCGGCTGGCGACCAGGTGGATGCCGAACACCCACACCACCAGCAGGCCCAGCTCGGTCAGGAAGGACACTGTGGGCGAGAACAGCGACCAGACTTTATTCAGTTTGTCGTTGACGGCCAGGTTGTGCTTGTTGGCTTCGCGGAAGCGCACCGCTTCGCGCGCTTCCTGGGCGAAGGCCTTCACCACGCGGATGCCGGGAATAGTATCGGCCAGCACATTGGTCACTTCGCCCCAGACCCGGTCGATCTTTTCGAAGCCGGTGCGCAGGCGGTCGCGCACGATGTGGATCATCCAGGCAATGAAAGGCAGGGGCACCAGGGTGATCACGGCCAGGGTCGGGTTGATCGAGCACAGGATCACGCCGGTCATGATGATCATCAGCACGTCGGAGGCGAAGTCGAGCAGGTGCAGCGACAGGAACACGCAGATGCGGTCCGAGCCGCTGCCGATGCGCGACATCAGGTCGCCGGTGCGCTTGCCGCCGAAAAACTCCAGCGATAGTTTCAGCAAGTGTTCGTAGGTGCTCGAGCGCAGGTCGGCGCCGATGCGTTCGGACACCAGCGCCAGCACATAGGTCTTGCCCCAGCCCAGCACCCAGGCCAGCACGGCCGAGCCAAGCAGGCCCAGCATATACATCCACACCAGATGCTGGTCGACCGGCTGGCCGTTCTGGAACGGGATCAGCACATTGTCCATCAGCGGCATGGTCAGGTAGGGCGGAATCATGTGCGCCGCGGTGCTGGCGAGCATCAGGAAAAAGCCCAGTCCCAGCTGGAAGCGGTACGGCCCGGCGAAACGCCACAGGCGCAGCAGGGTCCAGGTCGAGGGCGGCGTGTACAGCACCTTGGTGCAGATCGGACACTCTTCCTGGTCGGGTGCCAGCGGCGCCTTGCAACTGGGACAGACATCCTGTTCCGGCACCGGCACCGGCTGGCCGGACAGATGGCTTTGCAGCTGCTCGGCAAACGCGTCCAGCACGCGGATGGCCTGCAGGTTCTGGCCCAAGGTGAAGCGCCATTCGGCCAGCAGCGCGCGCTGGTCCTGCAATTGCAGGTGGCCGACGCCGGCGTGGTCGTGGTGGTGCAGGTTCAGGCCGGCCTGGAACGGCCAGCTGTGCCACTCGCTCTCGCCGGGCGCGCGCGCCAGCAGGCGGCGCTGGGTGACCATCACGATGCCCCGGGTAAAGCGCAAGCGCGCATCCAGGTCAACCTCCACGCTGGCAAGAACGTTTTCCCCGGGAGCAAGCTTGCTTTGCGCTTCCTCAAGCCAGTGGTCGGGAAGCGGCAACGGCAGCAGCACCGTGGTCGCTGAGGCAATCAATTGTTCAGTTGTCATCGTTTTGCGATTCTGGCTCTTGGCCTCGCTGCGTTCAGCTTTATGTTTGGAAATGATTGAGAAAATTCGGGGGAAGGTGCCAGTGCCGGGCGTTCGATTCGGGAAACCACACTGGCAGAAATCGGTTCAGCGCGGTAAGCTTCGTCTCAGCAAGTATACAACATGATGTGCTTCAAAAAGCCGAACCAGGGTGCTTGAGCGTGCACAAGGCAGGACCCTGTTATCAAGAAATTATTAAATGACAAAGAAGAAAGACATCGGGATTGTGCGCACGACGCACCTGCGCGGTCCCAACATCTGGACCTACCGTCCCGTGATCGAGGCTGTCCTCGACATCGGCGAGCTGGAAGACTTCCCCTCCAATAAGCTGCCCGGCCTGTACGAGCGGCTGGTGGAATGGCTGCCCGGCCTGGTGGTGCACCGCTGCGGCGTGGGCGAGCATGGCGGCTTCCTGGAGCGTCTGCGCGAAGGCACCTGGTCTGGTCATATTCTTGAGCACTTGGTTCTCGAACTGCAAAACCTGGCCGGCATGCGCACCGGTTTCGGCAAGACCCGCTCCACCGCCGACATCGGCGTGTACAAGATGGCTTTCCGTACGCGCGATCCGCAGGTCGGCATGGCCGCGCTGGAGGCCGGGCGGGCGCTGCTGATGGCGGCGATTAACGATACCCCCTACGATCTGGCCGCCACCGTCACCCGCCTGAAAGACATGGTCGACCAGCACTGCCTGGGACCGTCCACCGCCCACATCGTCGAAGCGGCCACCGACCGCAGGATTCCCGCCGTCCGCCTCACCGACGGCAATCTGGTGCAACTGGGCCACGGCTGCAGCCAGCGCCGCATCTGGACCGCTGAGACCGACCGCACCAGCGCGATTGCCGAGAGCATCGCCAGCGACAAGGACCTGACCAAGACGCTGCTGCAATCGTGCGGCGTGCCGGTGCCGGAAGGCGCGCTGGTGCGCAGCAGCGAAGAGGCGTGGGAAGAAGCCCAGGACATCGGCCTGCCGGTGGTGGTCAAGCCCTACGACGGCAACCACGGGCGCGGCGTGTCGCTCAACCTGATGACGCGGGAAGAAGTCGAGAAGGCCTACCACCTGGCCGCGCGCAAGGGCGACAGCCAGAGCGTGCTGGTGGAGCGCTACGTCACCGGCGACGAGCACCGCCTGCTGGTGGTCGGCACCCGCCTGGTGGCCGCCGCCAAGGGCGAATCGCTGTGGGTGACCGGCGACGGCAAATCGAACATCATCGAACTGGCCGACACCCAGATCAACATCGATCCGCGCCGCGGCACTACCGAAGACGCGCCGCTGAACCTGATCGTGCCGCACGAAAGCGCCGAGATCATCCTGGAGCTGGAACGCCAGGGCATGACCGCGTTCTCGGTGCCACAGGACGGCCAGAAGGTGCTGATCCAGCTGAACGGCAACGTGGCCATCGACGTCACCGACCAGGTGCATCCGTCGGTGGCGCATGCCGCGACGCTGGCCGCGCGCATCGTCGGCCTGGACATCGCCGGCATCGATCTGGTGGCGCAGGACATTTCGCGCCCGCTCGAAGAGCAGCGCGCCGCCATCATCGAAGTCAATTCCAGTCCCGGCCTGCTGGCCCACATCAAACCGGCCTCGGGCGAAGCGCGCCCGGTCGGCAGCGCCATCATCGAACACCTGTTCGGGGCCGAGCACAATGGCCGCATTCCGATCGTCGGCGTGACCGGCACCCAGGGCACCAGCCTGATCGCGCGCCTGACCGGCTGCCTGCTGCAGCTGGCCGGCCGCCACACCGGCATCGCCAGCGGCCAGGGCCTGTACCTGGACGGCCGCAAGCTGACGGCAAAAAGCGCCATGAACTGGGAAGACGGCCAGCGCCTGCTGATCAACCGCACCATCGAAGCGGCCGTGTTCGAAAGCGACGCGCGCATGATCCTCACCGACGGCCTGGCCTACGACAAATGCGCGGTCGGCGTGGTGACCGACCTCGAAGGCCACGATGGCCTGCACGAGTTCTACATCCGCGACGAGGACGCCATGGCCAACGTGGTGCGCACCCAGGTCGACGTGGTGCTCCCTGGCGGCTTTGCGGTCCTCAACGCGGCCAATCCGGCCGTGGCCGAGATGGCCGAACTGTGCGACGGCGGCGTGATCTTCTACGCCATCGACCCCGCTACGCCCACGCTGGCCAGCCAGCTGGAAGCGGGCGAACGGGCCGTCACGGTGCGCAACGGTAAAATCGTGCTGTGCCACGGCGCCGCCGAGACTGTGCTGGTGTCGCTTACGTCGCTGCGCCCCGGCTGCGCGACCCACCCGGACAGCGTACTGGCGGCCGTGGCGGCGGCCTGGGCGCTGGACGTGCCGGCCGAAATCATGTGCGCCGGCCTGCGCGCGTTCGATCCGCGCCCGAAATCGGGTACGCGCTAGCCGCAACGCCGAAACATATATATACCGGAGACGGCGCCAGCGGGCGCCGCTTCCACACTGAGGATTGAAGGTTTATGGAAGTAACTCGCGTACGCGCCCTGCGCGGCCCCAACCTGTGGAGCCACCACACGTCGGTCGAAGCCATCGTCACCTGCACCGAAGCGGAGCGCAGCATCGGCGCCCTGCCCGACTTCGAGGTGCGGCTGCGCGCGCGCTTTCCCGGGTTAAGCCCGCTGCAGCCGACCGGCCATGACGACAGCATCCCGATGGCGCACGTGCTGGAACTGGCCGCGCTGGACCTGCAGGCGCAGGCGGGCTGCCCCGTCACCTTCAGCCGCACTACGCCGACGCCGGAAACCGATGTCTATCAGGTGGTGGTGGAATACACCGAAGAAGCGGTCGGCCGCCTGGCGCTGGACCTGGCCGAGCAGCTGTGCCGCGCCGCGCTCAGCGATGCGCCCTTCGACCTGGGCGCCGCCCTGAACCAGCTGCGCGACCTGGACGAAGACCTGCGCCTGGGACCATCGACCGGCGCCATCGTGCACGCCGCGCTGGAGCGCAACATCCCCTACCGCCGCCTGACCTCGGGCAGCCTGGTGGTGTTCGGCTGGGGCAGCAAGCAGCGCAAGATCCAGGCCGCCGAGATCGACCGTACCGGCGCGATCGCCGAAGCCATCGCCCAGGATAAGGAACTGACCAAGCGCCTGCTGCATGCGGCCGGCGTGCCGGTGCCGCTGGGCCGCGTGGCCGTGGACCCGGACGACGCCTGGGCCGCGGCCCAGGAAATCGGCATGCCGGTGGTGGTCAAGCCCAAGGACGGCAATCAGGGCAAGGGCGTCACCGTCAACATCACCACCCGCGAACAGCTCGATGCCGCCTTCGCCAGCGCGTCCGAGTTCCGCGACGATATCCTGGTCGAGCGCTACCTGCCCGGCGACGACTTCCGCCTGCTCGTCATCGGCAACAAGCTGGTGGCCGCCGCGCGGCGCGATCCGCCCATCGTGGTCGGCGACGGCAAGCACACCGTGCGCCAGCTGGTCGACCAGGTCAACCTCGATCCGCGCCGCGGCAACGGCCATGCGACCTCGCTGACCAAAATCCGCTTCGACGACATCGCCCTCGCCAGCCTGGCCAAGCAAGGCTACGTGGCCGACTCGGTGCCGCCCAAGGGCCAGCGCGTCATCCTGCGCAACAACGCCAACCTGTCCACCGGCGGCTCGGCCACCGACGTGACCGACGACGTGCATCCGGAAGTGGCGGCGCGCGCGGTGGCGGCGGCCGACATGGTCGGGCTGGACATCTGCGGCGTCGACCTGGTGTGCGACAGCGTGCTGCGTCCGATCGAGGAACAGAACGGCGGCATCGTCGAAGTCAACGCCGCGCCGGGCCTGCGCATGCACCTGTCGCCTTCGTTCGGCAAGGGCCGCGACGTCGGCGAAGCGATCATCTCGACCCTGTTCAAGGATGGCGACGATGGCCGCATCCCGGTGGTGGCCGTTACCGGCACCAACGGCAAGACCACCACCGTGCGCCTGATCGCCCATCTGCTTACGGCGTCGGGCCTGCGCACCGGCATGACCAACACCGACGGCGTCTACATCGAAGGGCGCCAGATCGACAGCGGCGACTGCAGCGGTCCGCGCAGCGCGCGCAACGTGCTGCTGCACCCCGACGTGGACGCTGCCGTATTCGAAACCGCGCGCGGCGGGCTGCTGCGCGAAGGCCTGGCCTTCGACCGCTGCAAGGTGGCGGTGGTGACCAACATCGGCGCGGGCGACCATCTGGGCCTGAACTACATCACCACGGTGGAAGACCTGGCGATATTGAAACGCGTGATCGTCCAGAACGTGGCCGATGGCGGCGTGGCCGTCCTCAACGCCGCCGATCCGGTGGTGGTGACGATGGCCGACAACTGCCGCGGCTCGGTGACCTTCTTCGCCGCCGATCCCGAGCATCCGGTGATGGTGACCCACCGCGCCCAGGGCCAGCGCGCCGTGTTCGTGGAAGACGGCCATCTGGTGGCGGCGCAGGGCAAGAAGGTGCAGAAGATCCCGCTGTCGGACATTCCGATCACCCGCAACGGCAGCATCGGTTTCCAGGTCGAGAACGTCATGGCTTCGGTGGCTGCGGCCTGGGGCGTGGGCCTGGACTGGGACAGCGTGCGCGCCGGCCTGAAGTCCTTCGCCAACGAGAGCGACAACGCGCCCGGACGTTTTAACGTGTTCGACTACCGCGGCGCCACGGTGATCGCCGACTACGGCCACAATCCGGACGCCATGCAGGCGCTGGTGGCGGCGGTGCAGGCGATGCCGGCCAAGCGCCGCCTTGTTGTCATCAGCGGTGCCGGCGACCGGCGCGACGAAGACATCCGCCAGCAGACCCAGATCCTGGGCGCGGCCTTCGACGACGTGCTGCTCTACCAGGACCAGTGCCAGCGCGGACGCGCCGACGGCGAAGTGGTGGCGCTGCTGCGCCAGGGCCTGGAAGGCGCCAGCCGCACCACCCACGTGGATGAAATCAATGGCGAGTTCATTGCCATCGACAAGGCGCTGGCGCGCCTGTCGCCGGGCGACCTGTGTCTGATCCTGATCGATCAGGTGGAAGACGCGCTGGCGCATATTGCAAAGAGGATTGCCGCAGCATAAGAACGGCGGTTAGCGACACGGCGTACTGTAACGCGGGGCATGCGAGGGCTAGCCGCACCGCTTGACCGTGCCTGTCTGCGCGGCGGCTCCCTTCTCCAGCTGCGACCGTTCTTTCCCTGATGCGCGATGACTTGTCAATTTAACGCGACGACCAGGGTGCCGACCCAGCTATCGCAATCCAAATGGCAATATCTGGTCCGGAACTGGCGGTCTGCTGCTCAGAAGCGGCGTCCGCGATTCCATGCCGTGCCGAATGATGATGAGATTCACATTGTTTACCCGAGACTGCCGTCTCAGTTTCGGATCAGCCGACTTTAGCCGGACCCAGTGACTTTTCCCGATGCAAGAATGTATGCCTGTGCACTGATGCCCGTCCAAGGATCCAATGGTGTCAATAATGCTCGACGTCCTGACGCTGAACGGGCGCGGCTTCAAGCGCAGCCGCTTGCTTAGTTCGATGAGGAGCAGCACGAGAAATCGGTTCAATGCGTAGGCACAACCTGGTGTTGGCTCGGCCATGATCCAGGTGATCGTTAAGTGACCGTCAAGGAGCTCTTTGCGAAATAGCCTCAGGGCGACAACTTCAGCCTCAGCCTGGGTCCAATTCCGAACGAATCGCGCGACAAGTGCTTTCATCGAAACGTGCCATCTGCCTTTCGCCACACCTAGTTCCCGGTCGCCTGCAGCCCAGCAGTAGGCACGGCGGCCGGTCTCTTCGGCGCTAATCAACTTTCGAAGTATCTGCTCATCCGGCACCGCTCCGGGAAAGGTCTTCACCAGATCTTCGAGTCGCTGGTATAACTCGCGTCCAAACCAGGAAGTTGCGACCCGCTGGATGTCCTGCATTGCACCGTCTCCTCCGCCGGAAATGACGACTTTCGATATATTGCCCGGCAACGCTGCACCCGGCCACAGGTTGTCCACACCGCTCCAGAAGGCAGGGCCGATATAGGAGCTGGCGCATTTATCGACCGGCACCGTCACCCGCTCCTGGCCGATCCCCACACAGGACAGCAGTGCACCGAAGACACGGTACTTGGGCGCACCGTCTGGATGCCAGCGCCCGAAAACCTCAAGTTGTCCTTCTGGCCCGTGGCTTATGCGCAGCGTAGTTGCATCGAGCTCGTACAACAGGTCAACCGATCCAAAAGGCGCCATGCCGTTTCGCGTGCGAATGAACGCTTTCCAAGATGTTCGCCAAATCGCTGCGAGCAGGGCACCTGACATCGGTTTGGGTTGCCGTAGCGGGCAACTGCCGACGATAGGAAACTTGCCAACTTTCCAGTGTTCGTACGGCCAGTCGTACTCGGTCGGGTCGATCCGGCGGATCTGACAGTTTGCAATTGCACCGAACTGAATCCGATCGAGTTCGACGACTGTCACGTTGACGCCGTGCGACGCTGCACGCATTGCCGCGTTCATGCCCGCTGCACCTGCGCCATACACGAGCAGTGACCGGTCAGCAAGCAGTGACCGGTCAGGCCCGATTAATGAGCCGGAAACAAGTGCGTCGACAATAATGGTTGAACGAACCAGCTGATCCCGGACGCTGGCCGGGCGGAGTCCGGCCAAGTCAAAGCAGCGGGGGGAGACCCGGTGCAATGCCAAAACGTTGGTTGCCATGGCTACGCGTTGCCAAGTTTTTCCAACTCGTGCAACCCATCTACCCCTGCTCGTGCTGGTTTCAGGTGCTCCCGCGCCTTGGCCTGGGCATGGGCGAATTCATCCATCTTCTTGAGGCTTGCTTCCATTTGGACCACGCCGTAACGGTACTCGGCCAGCAAGTCATTGCCCACCACTTCCAGGTTGCAGTGCTCGCTAGGCTCGATGCTGATGCCTCTACTGATCCAGGCAGGATCCAAGGGACCAAGTGTGAACGCCACTTCGCGGGGGACGAGCACAATGCCACTCGAGGCATCATATGCCTGCATTGCGTCATAGAGATCCAATGCACCACGCTCGAAATCGTCTTTTGAGTCAACTAACGCGACTATTAGCCCGTCTTCAAGCAACAATGGTGATCCATGTCTGCCAATAAAAAGATTTGCCATTTGATCCCCCTGCGGTTTCTTAGCTTGTTCTTACTCTTACGCTCACGGGCAGAACTACTCACTTTCACTTGGAGGCTGTTCATGATTTGATTGGCAACCCTGAACAAAGTTCCCTAGCTGACGTCGTGCGGGCCGGTTTTTAACGCATGCAGCCTTCCCAATTTTCAACAGAAGTATCATCCGATGGATAGTTTCCCACACGCAGGATATATATTACCGCCGCTTTTGGCGTCATCTCTTTTCAAGCCACGATTTCGAACGGCTTTTTAATCCTTTCCCGTAGTCCCCCAGCGCCGCAGTTGCCTGGAATGAGCGCCAAGCCAGCGATAGCCCCCTCGGCAGGCACAAGGCGGTAAAATGCTGCCTGCACACCGCACCGCCCCCGAAAACACATCAATGACCAACGTTCCAAAAGAGATCAGCGCCGAAGCCGTCAAGGCCAGCGCCACTGAGAAAATCACGCCCATGATGCAGCAATATCTGCGCATCAAGGCCGATTACCCGACCATGCTGGTCTTCTACCGCATGGGCGACTTCTATGAACTCTTCCATGACGATGCGGAGAAGGCCGCACGCATTCTCGGCATCACGCTGACCGCGCGCGGCACTTCCAACGGCAACCCGATCAAGATGTGCGGCGTGCCCTTCCACTCGCTCGATCCTTACCTGGCCAAGCTGGTCAAGCTGGGCGAATCGTGCGCGATCTGCGAACAGATCGGCGATCCGGCCACCAGCAAAGGCCCGGTCGAACGCAAGGTGGTGCGGGTCGTCACGCCGGGCACCCTGACCGACGCCGACCTGCTGCCGGAGAAGGCCGAACGCCCGCTGCTGGCCATTTGCACGATCAACCAGCGTAAAGTCGTCACGGTGGGCCTTGCCTGGCTGTCGCTGGCCAGCGGCGCGCTGAAGCTGATGGAGTTCGCCAGTTCCAGCGCCACCATCGGCGCGCGCCTGCGCCAGGAACTCGAACGCATCGGACCGGCCGAGATCCTGCGCGCCGACGACGCCGATCTGTTCGAGCAGCACGACACCGGCGCACACACGCAGCTGGTGCCCGAGTGGCACTTCGATGTCCTGGGCGGCCACAAGGCGCTGCTCGACCAGCTGGGCGTGGCCACGCTCACCGGCTTCGGCGCCGATGGCCTGGGCGCGGCGTTCGGCGCGGCCGGCGCGCTGCTGCGCTATGCCCAGTCGACCCAGGGCCGCGGCCTGCAGCACGTCAAGACCCTGTCGACCGAAACCGAGACCGAATTCATCGGCCTGGATGCCGCCACGCGGCGCAATCTGGAACTGACCGAGACCATTCGCGGACAGGAGTCCCCTACCCTGTTTTCGCTGCTGGACCACTGCCGCACCGCGATGGGTTCGCGCATGCTGCGCCACTGGCTGCATCACGCGCGGCGCGACCAGAACGTGGCACGCGCGCGCCACTCCGCGATCGCCGCGCTGATTCACAGCGACACCAGCGGTGCGCTGGCCGCGACCCTGGCCGATGTGCCGGACATCGAGCGCATCACCACCCGCATTGCGCTGCTGACGGCGCGTCCGCGCGACCTGGCCAGCCTGCGTGACGGCCTGCGCCAGCTGCCCCCGCTGCGCGCCAGCGTGCGCATGGCGGTCAATCCGGAGGAACCCAGCCTGCTGTCGTCTATCCACGATGCGCTGGCCACGCCGGCCATCTGCCTCGATCTGCTGGAGCGCGCCGTGGCGCCGGAGCCGTCGGCGATGGTGCGCGACGGCGGCGTGTTCGCGCGCGGCTTCGACGCCGAGCTCGATGAACTGCGCGGCCTGTCGGAGAACGCCGGCCAGTTCCTGGTCGATCTGGAAACGCGCGAACGCGCACGTACCGGCATCGCCAACCTGCGCGTCGAGTACAACCGGGTGCACGGCTTTTACATCGAGGTGACCAACGGCCAGGCCGACAAGGTGCCGGACGATTACCGCCGCCGCCAGACTTTGAAGAACGCCGAGCGTTACATCACACCCGAACTGAAGGTGTTCGAGGACAAGGCATTGTCGGCGCAGGACAAGGCGCTGGTGCGCGAAAAGCTGCTGTACGACCAGCTGCTGGCGGACCTGGCACCGCACATTGCGCAGCTGCAGACCATCGCGCAGGCGCTGGCGCAGCTCGACACCCTGACGGCGCTGACCACGCACGCCGTGCGCTACAACTGGAGCGCGCCGCAGCTGGTCAACGAGCCCTGCCTGGTGATCTGCGAAGGTCGCCACCCGGTGGTGGAAAACCAGATCGAGCGCTTTATCGCCAACGACTGCAAATTCAACGACGAGCGCCGCCTGCTGCTGATCACCGGTCCGAACATGGGCGGTAAGTCGACCTTCATGCGCCAGGTGGCCTTGATTACCCTGCTCGCCTACGTGGGCAGCTACGTGCCGGCCACCAGCGCCAATATCGGCCCGATCGACCGCATTTTCACCCGTATCGGCGCGACCGACGATCTGGCCGGCGGACGCTCGACCTTCATGGTGGAGATGACCGAGTCGGCTGCGATCCTGAACGGCGCGACCGCGCAGTCGCTGGTGCTGATGGATGAGGTGGGCCGCGGCACCTCGACCTTCGACGGCCTGGCGCTGGCGTGGGCGATCGCGCGCCACCTGATCGATGTCTCGCGCAGCTTCACGCTGTTCGCGACCCATTATTTCGAACTGACCCAGCTTCCCGAAAGCCATCCGAGCGCGGCCAACGTGCATCTGTCGGCGGTCGAGCACAAGGACAGCATCGTGTTCCTGCACGCCGTGCAGGCGGGACCGGCGTCGCAGAGTTACGGCTTGCAGGTGGCGCAGCTGGCGGGCGTGCCGCAGCCGGTGATCAAGGCCGCGCGCAAGCATCTGGCGCGGCTGGAATCGCAGGCGCTCGACACCACGCCGCAGCTGGACCTGTTCGCGCTGCCGTGCGTGGAGCCGGACGAAGCGCACGCGCAAGCGCCGGCGCCGGCGCCGGATGCGCTGGCCGATGCGCTGGCCGACATCGATCCGGACGCGCTGACCCCGCGCGAAGCGCTGGACCAGCTGTATCAGCTCAAGCGGCTGGCGGCGCGATGATGCGCCGTACCGTGCTGGCGTTGACCTTGGGCGCTGCGGCCCTGGCGGCGCAGGCCGCGCCACGCCAGAGCGGAGCGCACCGGTTCGCGGTGATCGGCAACAGCTTCGCCGGCAGCGGCGGCGAGGAAAGGCTGGAACGGGGACTGGCGCATACGCGCGACAGTTCGCTGGCATTCGTGGTCTCCACCGGCATCAAGGGCGGGCACGAGCCGTGCAGCGATACGCTGTACGCGAGGCGGCGCGAGCTGTTCGACGACGTGCGCCGCCCCGTAATCGTGGTGCCTGCCGCGAGCGACTGGACCGAGTGCGTCAACGGGGCCGGCCGGCAGGCGCCGATCGAGCGTTTGAACCGCTTGCGCGAACTGTTCTATGCGGAGCCGGTGTCGCTGGGCGCGCGCCCGCTGCCGCTGGTGCGCCTGTCGACCACGGCCAAGTTCCGCAGCTATGCCGAGAACGCGCACTGGGTGGTGGGCAAGGTGATGTACGCAACCGTCAATCTGCCGGCCAATAACAATCACTACCTGATCGAGGCGGGGCGCAACAGCGAGTTCGAAGACCGCTCGGTGGCCAACCGCTTTTGGCTGAAGCGCGTGTTCACGATGGCGCGCCGCTCGCGCGCCGAGGCGGTGGTGCTGTTTTCGGAAGGCGACGTGAAGGTCCTGTCGGAGAAGCCGGGTTTGCTGGAACGCTGGCGCCGCCCGGCCGCGACGAGCCAGGACGGCTTCGCCGAAACGCGCCGGCAAATCAAAACATTGGCGCAAAAATTTACCGGCAAGGTGCTGCTGGTCGATACCGCGCCGCTGCCCGCCGGTACGGATCCGGCGCTGGTGTGGCACGGTAATCTGGGGCATGTAAGCGTCGGCAGCGACACGGTCGCCATCGACGTGAATCCCGCAACGCCTGCCCTGTTCTCGCTGCGGCGCGAACGCGCGGAGAAACAGGAAACGCCGGAGAAGTAAGCCTGCCTGCGCTAAAAAAAACGCGGCCATCAAAGCCGCGTTTTTTATGATCAGTGAACCGGATGGCTACGGAAATGATCGCCTTCGTCGCCCTCGTCCTCGTCCTCGTCCTCGTCATCGCCATGGTGGTGGCCGTGGGCGCCGTGCACGTGTTCATGGGCGATTTCTTCGTCGGTGGCGGCGCGCACGTCAATCACATTCAATTCGAAACGCAAGGCCATGCCGGCCAGCGGATGGTTACCGTCCAGAACGACCTTGTCGTCGGCGATGTCGGTGACGGTGAAGATCATGGCTTCCTCGTCGGCGTCGGCGCCGTCCGGCATGCCTTCGAACTGCATGCCTACTTCGAGCGGCTCAGGCAGGCGGTTGCGCGGCTCGACCTTGACCAGGGTCGGATCATATTCGCCGAAAGCGTCGTCCGGCTCGATCTGCAGAGTCGAGGCATAGCCAACCTCTTTGCCGTCGAGTTCTTCTTCGATCTTCGGCAGCGTGTTCTCGTAACCGCCGTGAAGGTAGACCATCGGCTCTTTGCCGTCTTCGATCAGATTGTTCTGCGCATCGGACAGCTTGTACTTGACCGTTACGACTGTGTTCTTGGCTATCTTCATGGTGATTCCTTTCAGTGTGGTTCGCGAATTATACCTCCCGGCAGCTATCGGCCGTTTCGTCCATGGTTATAATGACGCATGAAAAAATTACCGTTGTTGGGCGACCTGACGCCCGCTCAGTTCCTGCGCGATTACTGGCATAAGAAGCCCCTGCTGATCCGCCAGGCCGTTCCCGGCATCAAGCCGCTGATCAAGTTCGACAAACTGGCCGAGCTGGCGCGCCTGAATCATGTCGAGTCGCGCCTGATCACCAATACCGATGGGCAGTGGGACATGCAGCACGGCCCGCTGGCCGAGCTGCCGCCGCGTACCCAGAACGCATGGACCATGCTGGTCCAGGGCGCCAATCTGTTCGACAAGGGCGCCGACGCGCTGCTGCGCCAGTTCCGCTTCATTCCCGACGCGCGCCTGGACGACCTGATGATCAGCTACGCCACCGATGGCGGCGGGGTCGGTCCGCATTTCGATTCCTACGATGTGTTCCTGCTGCAGGTGCATGGCAAGCGGCGCTGGAAGATCGGCGCCCAGAAGGACCTGTCGCTGGTCGAAGGCTTGCCGCTCAAGATATTAAACAACTTCCAGCCGACCGAGGAGTTCCTGCTCGAACCGGGCGACATGCTGTACCTGCCGCCGCAGTACGCCCACGACGGCGTGGCCGAAGGCGAATGCATGACGTATTCGATCGGCTTCCGCGCGCCCTCGTATCAGGAGCTGGGCGAAGCCTTCCTGCAGTTCATGGCCGACTCGATCGACCTGCCCGGCCGCTACGCCGACCCCGATCTGGACGTGGCCAAGAACCCGGCCGAGATCCCCAGGCAGATGCTGGCCACGATCGTGGAAGAATTGAACAAGGTGCGCTTCGATGAGGAGGACGTGACGATCTTCCTGGGCGAGCACCTGTCCGAGCCGAAGCACAATGTGTTTTTCACCGGTCCGGCCAAACAGCTGACCATGGGCAAATTCATGGACACGGCGGCCAAGCGCGGCCTGGTGCTCTCGACCAAGACCTTGATGCTGTACCGCGGCAAGCACGTCTTCATCAATGGCGAATCGTTCGGCGTGGGCCGCGCCGACAAGGTTGTGCTCGATGTGCTGGCCAATGAACGCGCCCTGCCCGGCAGCGCGCTGGCGCAGGCGTCGGACGATGTGCTGGACGCGCTGTACGCGTGGTACCAGGATGGCTGGATCGAACTTGCCTGATAAGGAGTGACGCAATGAACGAGGGAACTGTCTTTACATTCAACAGCAAGGCGGAATTTGAAGCCCATTTCCTCGATTGCGTCAGCCGCTCGCGGGCGCTGCTCCAATTGTTCGATCCCGACTTTGACGTGTTCCCCCTGGGCGGCAGCGATGCCGATGCCGCCTTGCGCCATTTCCTGCGCCAGGGCGGCCGGATTGAACTGGCGGCGCACCGCAATACCCATATCGAGCGGGCTTATCCGCGCTTTCTGCGCTTGCTCAAGGATTACAGCGACCGCATCGCCTGCCGCGTCACGCCGCGCAATCTGCAGCAATTGACCGACTCCTTCTGCATCGGCGACGGCATTCATATCGTGCGGCGCTTCCATTGCGACCACATGCGTGGTGAAGCGGCCTTCGATGCGCCGGCGTCCACGGAGCTCAGCCGGGAGCGCTTTTCTGCCATCTGGCAGGAAACCCTTCCAGGCCTGCACGCAACCACTACCGGTCTCTAGCAATATCGATTGCTATGTCGTTGACCTAATTTTGCCATCTGCTGGCAGCGATCTTCCAGCTCCAGAGACGCCAATTGTCACAACCGGTAACAAGTTCCTTAAAAAACTGTGTGAAATCAATAGTGTTTCTATTGCGAACCTATAAATTTCGCTATAATATCCACCCAGGTCGTTTCCATTGTCTAGCACGCCAAATTACGGTATGTAAGCTGTCGAGACTTCCACATGAGCGATAATTACCGGTAATTATTCATCGCACCAACACTCGCCGAAATAGCGAAATTATTAAAGGAACTCCCATGAAAAAATCCATCCTGATCGCCTCCCTGCTGGCCGTTGCTCTGGCTGCTTGCTCGAAAAAAGAAGAGCCAGTTGTTGCTCCAGCTCCAGCTGTTGAAGCTCCTGCCGCTCCAGCCGCTCCTGCTGCTGACGCTGCTGCTCCAGCCGCTCCAGCTGCTGACGCTGCTGCTGCTGCCGCTTCGGCTGCTTCGACCGCTGCTGACGCTGCTGCTGCCGCTTCGGCTGCTGCTTCGACCGCTGCTTCGGCTGCATCGGCTGCTGCTAAGTAATTTAGCGCCCGCTAAGAAAGACCGGTCCTTCGGGGCCGGTTTTTTTTCGTCCCTACTGCGCGCAATGCAATACTGCGGACGTAAAAAAACCGGCTGCGAGAGCCGGTTTTTTGCATTCCAAAGCGCAGACCGCTTATTTCAGTTCGTCGCTCAGCAGCTTGAGAATCTTGGCGCCGGTCGGCGAAGTTTCCGGCTTGCCGTCGTTGCCCTGCACCGTGACCTGGCTGGCCGAGGCGCCCGCTGGGGCCTTGACCGACACGCGGTAGCGCTGGGCTTCCTTGGCCTTGTCGGACGAGGTGCCAAAGCTCAGCAGCTTGGTCAGGAAACCTTCTTTGGCGACGATTTCCGGATCGACGTAGCGGACGAAATACACGCCCTGCACGCGGTCGCGGTCTTCGACGGTGAAGCCGACCCGGTCGAGCGCCAGGCCGACACGGCGCCAGGCGCGGTCGAAGCCTTCGTCGACTTCCACATAGCTGCCGTCGGCACCGGCGACCAGCTTGGCGTGCGCGGCCGCCACAGCCGAATTGGCCACGGCGGTTTCGGCGGCCTTGACGGTGGTCTTGTCGTCCGGATTGCCTTGCAGGCGGGCCATCAGGCGCGACAGGAACAGGGCTTCGAGTTCCGGATCGTTGGGACGGCTGGTCCAGGTCGAGCTTTCCTTCTGCGCGCCGACCAGCACTTCTTCGGCGCCGCGGTGGCTGATATAGATCTCGGTGCCGCCGCTGGCATTGCGCTCGAGGCGGGTGCGGTAGCGGTCGCGCTCGCCGGTCGAGTACAGGCCGTCGAACACCTTGCCGATGGCGCGGCGCACGAAGTCTTGCGGAATCTTGGCGCGGTTCTCGACCCAGTTGGTTTCCATCACGCCAGCGGACGGGGTCTCGCTTTCGATCGTGAAGCCGGCATCGGCCCAGAATTGCTTGAGCACGGGCCACAGCTGTTCAGGGGTCTGGTTGACCACCAGCCAGCGCTGGTTGCCGACGCGCTCGACACGGATGGCTTCGCTGTTGACGGGACCGATGGCATTGCCCGGGGCGAGCGCGGGCGCGTTCTGCGCGCCCTTGTTCTGCAGCCCGGAGGCGGTGGCCACGCCGCGCCCGTCCGGCACGGTATAGCGGTTGTCCTTTTGCAGCTGGGTCAGGTCGGGCGGGATGTCCAGCGGGCCGGCTTTCTTGGCGCCGCGGTAGTCGACCTTGTCCTGCTCGATCACCGAGTTGAGCATGCCGCAGCCGGTGAGGCTAACCATCAGGGCCGAAAGCACGAGGCCACGGGCGGCGTGTGCCGGGGTAGTTGTCTTGCGAATAGTCATGTCGTTACGGGATGAGAGCCTAAGAGCTGCGGTGTCGGGAGAATCCTGGTGTTGCCGGTTCAGGACTGCGGGAGGACGCCGGCATCGCGCAGGGCGTTGCGGACGGTGTCGTGGAATTCGCCGCCGAGCGGCGCCAGGGGCAGGCGGATGCCTTCGGGGATCAGGCCCATGGCGGCCATTGCCCATTTGACCGGCACCGGATTCGGTTCGACGAACAGCTTCTGGTGCAGCGGCAGCACCTGGTTATTGATCGCGATGGCCTTGGCGATGTCGCCGGCCATGGCGGCCACGCACAGTTCGTGCATGGCGCGCGGGGCCACGTTGGCGGTCACGGAGATATTGCCGGCGCCGCCGCAGAACATCAGGGCCATCGCGGTCGGATCGTCGCCCG
>CAMLIL010000020.1 GCA_946480015.1 uncultured Oxalobacteraceae bacterium
GTTCGGTGGCGCCCAAGGAAGTCAAGACCTCGGATATCTACTGGGGCGCGATTCCTTTCGTGGCCGTCCAGGTGATCATGGTCGGGCTGATCATCGCTTTCCCGCGCCTGGTTTCGGTCGACACCAAGGTCGACATGGAAGAGCAGCTGGAACTGAAGATCGATGCGCCGGCCGCCGAAGCGCCGCCGCTGGAACTGCCGGCCGGGCAGAACACGAAGGAAGAGGAAGATACGACGCCGCAGCTGCAGTTCTCGACCGACACCGACGAAAAGAAAAAGTAAGACAGGCTGCGCCTCTCGCGGAGCATGCCAGACCGGCATGCTGTTGCGTAGGCGCATCATAGAGTGACGCGCCCGCAACGCTCACAAATACCTTGCTGGGCGTGCCGGACAGCGAGCTGCTGACATTGCCGCCAAACTTGCCAAATTACAATTCCAGCGTCCGAAATCCGGGCTTCGTATAAATTCGTCGTTTTAAGCTGGCAGTCATGCCATTTTTGCATCACAATTGACCATCCCGGATTCACACTGCTTCGCGACTTTCTCGCGGCGGACCTGGCTCGATGGAATCAACGGACGACACTTCGTTTAACGCGCTGTTCAAGGCCCACCCCATTCCGATGTGGGTGTACGACCTCGATACGCTGCGTTTTTTGGCCGTCAACACGGCGGCCATGGTCCACTACGGCTACACCGAAAGCGAATTCCTGGCGCTGACCATCCGCGACCTGCGCCCCGCCGAGGAACTGGCGCGCCTGTACGCCAACCTCGCCGGCGCCCCGAAGCAAGGGCTGGAGCGCTCCGGCATCTGGCGCCACCGCAAGCGCGACGGCAGCATGATCGACGTTGAGATCAGTTCCCATCCCCTGCGCTTCCAGGGCCGCGACTGCAAATTCGTGTTGGCCCACGACGTCACCGCGCGCGTACAGAACGAGCTGAAAGTGGCGCGCCTGAACCGCGTGTATGGCCTGCTGTCCGGGATCAATTCGGCCATCGTGCGCATCCGCGACCGCGCCGCGCTGTTCAAGGAAGCCTGCCGCCTGGCCACCCACGAGGGCGGGTTCGCCAGCGCCAGCATTGTCAGCGTCACCAGCGACGGCCACCGGCTCGCCATCGAGGCGCAGAGCGGACAGGCGCTGCCGGCGCTGGGGCCCGGCTGGACCGAAGCACGCGCGCTGCGCGAGCACAACACCGTCGTCTGCAACGACGTCGCGGCCGATTCCGCCATGGCGCCGCTGCGTGCCGCCCTGACCGGGGCCGGCGTGGCGGCGGCCGTCTCGTTTCCGCTCATGCTGGGTGCCCGCACCGCCGCCGTGCTGACGCTGGTGTCGTCGACGGCGGGCATTTTCGACGACGCCGAAATGCGCGTGCTGAACGAACTGGCGGGCGACCTGACGTTCGCGCTGCTGTTCTTTGACCGCGAAGAACAGATCAGCTATCTGGCCTATCACGACGCCATGACGGCGCTGCCGAACCGGCGCCTGTTCCTGGACCGCCTGTCGCAGCTGATTCGGCCCGGCGCCCAGGGCGTGGCGGTGGTGCTGATCAACCTCGACCGCTTCGCCCACCTCAACGACGCGCTGGGGCGGCATGCCGGCGACGCGCTGCTGGCGCAGCTCGCGCGGCGCCTGTCGACCCGGCTTCCGGAAGCGTGGAACGTGGCGCGCATCGGCGGCGACACCTTCGCCTTGACGATGCCCGAGCTGGCGCGCGGCGTCGACGCGGTCCAGCGCCTGGAAGAGACGGTGTTCGGCCTGCTCGACCTGCCCTACCCGCTCGGTGCGCGCGCAGTACGGCTGTCGACGCGCGCCGGCCTGGCGCTGTTTCCGGCCGACGGCGGCGATGCGGAAACCCTGTTCAAGCATGCCGAGGCGGCGCTGCGCAATGCCAAGTCGTCCGGCGAGCGCTATCGGTTTTATGCGCGCAGCATGAACGCCGCGATGGTCGAACGGGTCGCCATGGAACACCAGCTGCAGGCCGCGCTGACCGGGAACCAGTTCGTGATGGAATACCAGCCGCGCGTGGATTTGCGCAGCGGGCGCATCGTCAGCGCCGAAGCGCTGATCCGCTGGCACCATCCGCAACGCGGACTGGTCGCGCCGGTCGAGTTCATCGGACTGGCCGAGGAGACCGGCCTGATACGCGCCATCGGCGCGTGGGTGATCGACACGGTGTACGCCCAGCAGCGCGCCTGGCTGGAAACGCGCAACCGGATCGTGCCGGTGGCGATCAATCTGTCGGCGGTGCAGTGCACCCATACCGAGCTGCTGCCGACCATCATGGCGGCGATCGGCAAGTACCCGCTGGGCGACGACGGCCTGATCGAATTCGAACTGACCGAAACGGCGGTGATGACCAATCCGGAAGGCGCCGCGCGCAATCTGCACGCGCTCAAAAGCCTCGGCATGCAGCTGTCGCTGGACGATTTCGGCACCGGCCATTCGTCGCTCGCGCAGCTCAAGCGCTTCCCCTTCGACTTCGTCAAGATCGACCAGTCCTTCATCGCCGGCGTGGACCGCAATGCCGAGGATGCGGCCATCGCGGCGGCGATCGTGGCGATGGCGCACAGCCTGGGATTGCGGGTGGTGGCCGAAGGCGTCGAAACGCGCGCGCAGCTGGAAGTGCTGCGCGCGCTGCGCTGCGACGAGCTGCAGGGTTACTACTTCAGCAAGCCGGTGCCGGCCGACGCATTCGCGGCGCTGTTGCGCGAGGATCGGCGGCTGACGGGCTAGTCCAGGGCGGGCAGCCCTGGCCTGCCCCTTATTTCTTGGCCACCAAGGTCAAAATGTCGTAACTGGCCACCAGTTCCTCGTTCTGGTTCGTCACCTGCACGTCCCACGCCACCACGCCCTGCCCCCGCCCGCGCTCGTCGGTGCGGTTGCGGTCGACCTTGCGCTTGCAGGTCAGGCGCGCCCGCATCGTGTCGCCGATCGCCACCGGCGCTACAAACCTCAGATTATCCAGGCCGTAGTTGGCCAGCACAGGTCCCGGCGCGGGTGAGACAAACAGGCCAGCCGCGGCCGACAGCACGAAGTAGCCGTGGGCGATGCGCTTGCCGAATTGCGAATCGCGCGCGGCGATCTCATCGAAGTGCATGTAGAAGAAGTCGCCCGAGATGCCGCCGAAGGCCACGATGTCGGCTTCGCTCACGGTGCGCCGGTGAGTCAGCAGCGTGTCGCCGATCTCCAGATCCTCGAAGTACCTGCGGAACGGATGCACATCGCTTTCCCTGACCGCAGCACCACGCACGTATTCCCCGGTGACCGCCGCCAGCATGGTGGGCGAGCCCTGCAGCGCCGCACGCTGCAGGAAATGGCGCACCGCGCGGATGCCGCCCAGCTCCTCGCCGCCGCCGGCGCGCCCCGGCCCGCCGTGCTTGAGCTGCGGCAGCGGCGCGCCATGCCCGGTGGAGTCGACCGCCGCCACCCGGTCCAGAATCAGCACGCGGCCGTGCGAGGCGGCCGCCACCGGCACCGCGTAGGCGGCCAGCGCCGCACTTTTGGTCACCAGCGTGCTGACCAGGCTGCCCTTGCCGCGCGCCGCCAGCGCCAGCGCTTCGTCGAGGTCGGCATACGGCATCAGGGTGCTGACCGGGCCGAAGGCTTCGATATCGTGCACGGCGTCGTTGCGCATGCCGTCGCGGCACAGCAGCAGCGTGGGAGCGAAGAAGGCGCCCCTGTCCACCCCGTCGCCGACCGGGTTGAAACCATCGCCCGCACCGAACACCGTCTCGTTACCCTGCGCGAGCAGGCGCACGCGTTCGCCGACGTCGCGCTGCTGGGCCAGCGACGCCAGCGCGCCCATGCGCACGCCCTCGCGCGCGGGGTCGCCGACCACCACCCTGGCCAGGCGCTCGCGCAGGCGCGCACTGACCGCGTCGATCTGCCCGCGCGGGACGATGATGCGGCGGATCGCCGTGCACTTCTGCCCCGCCTTGGCGGTCATTTCGCGCGCCACTTCCTTGACGAACAGGTCGAACTCGGGATCGTCCGGCATCACGTCGGGAGCCAGGATGGCGCAGTTGAGCGAATCGGCTTCGGCCGTGAACGGCACCGACTGGGCGATCAGATTGGAATTGGCGCGCAGGCGCGCGGCGGTGTCGGCCGAACCGGTGAAGGTGACGGCGTCGGTGCCGGTCAGGCGGTCGAGCAGGTCGCCAGTACTGCCGATGACCAGCTGCAGCGCGCCAGCGGGCAGCAGGCCGGATTGATCGGCCAGGCGCACCATGGCTTCGGCCAGGTAGCTGGTGGCGGTGGCCGGCTTGGCGATGCACGGCATGGCCGCCAGGAAGCTGGGAGCAAACTTTTCAAGCAGGCCCCAGATCGGGAAATTAAAGGCGTTGATGTGCACCGCCACGCCGCCGCGCGGCACCAGGATGTGGGTGCCGGCGAAGCCGCCGTTCTTGCCCAGCGCAAGCGCAGGGCCTTCGTGCAGCACATTGCTGGATGGGAGTTCGCGGCTGCCCATGCTGGCATAAGCGAACAGGGTGCCGATGCCGCCTTCGATGTCGATCCAGCTGTCCGGACGGGTGGCGCCGCTCAGGCGCGATATCTCGTACAGCGCTTCCTTGCGCTCCATGAGATACAGCGCCAGCGCCTTCAGGCACGCGGCGCGTGTCTGAAAGTCGAGCGCCATCAGCGCCGGCACGCCGGTCTTGCGCGCGTACGCCAGCGCTTCGCCGAAGTCGATCGGCTCGGCGTGGGTGTGATAGATCAGCGCATTGTCGATGGCGCTGTGCAGCGGCTGCGCGCTTTCCTTGCCGAGCCAGCGGCCGCCGATCAGGCTTTGCAGGGTGCTTACATTACTCATCGTGCTACCTCGGATTGTAGGGATGCGGCGGCCACCTGCCCGCCGATGCGATGCGATTTTCCGCGCACCAGCGCAATGACCCGCCCGTCCTGGTTGACGACGCGGATGTCGTACACGCCGGATTTGCCGGACAAGGTTTGTTCACGCGCTTCGGCGGCAAGCAGGTCGCCTTCGCGTGCGGGCGCCAGGAATTCGATACTGCAGCCCGCCGCCACCGTGCTCTGGTTATGCGAATTGCAGGCAAACGCGAACGCGCTGTCGGCCAGCATGAAGATATAGCCGCCGTGGCAGATGGCGTGGCCGTTGATCATGTCGGCGCGCACCGGCATGGTCATGCGCGCGTAGCCGGGGCCGACCGCGGCCAGCTGCATGCCGAGCGCGCGGCTGGCCGGATCGCGTTCGAACATCGTGCGGCCGGCCAGTTCGGCCAGCGCCTGCTCATTCATGGAAGCGTCCTCCGGCCGCGACCTTGCGGCGCAGCAGCGGCGAGACGCGGTAGCGGTCTTCGCCATAGCTGGCGGCCAGATTGGCCAGCACGCCAGCCACGTGGGCAAGACCGATCTGCTCAGCCCAGGCCAGCGGCCCGTGCGGATAGTTGACGCCCTTGCGCATCGCCAGGTCGACCGCCGCGGCGCTGCACACACCCTGGTAGACGGCGTCGGCCGCTTCGTTGGCCAGCATGGCGACGGTGCGCATGACGGCCAGGCCCGGCACGTCGTCGAGACGGCTGACGCCGAAGCCGGCCGCCTGGAACAGGCCGACGCTGGCCTCCCAGGCAGCCTCGCTGCACTGGTCGGCGCGCGCCAGGGCGATCCGGCTGGCGTCCTCGTGGCACAGGTCGTACAGCACCGTATCCATGTGATGGTTGGCGGCGGCGCGCTCGGTCGCGCTGCGGCCGTCGGTGAGGAAGATGGCCGCGCCGTGGCAGTGAAACGCGGGCGCTTCGTACCGGCCGGGGCCTGGCAGCGGCTTGCGGTGGCTGACCTTGAACCCGGCCGCCGCCAGCCGCCGTTCGAGCGGTGCGGTGACGGCGCCTTTGACGCCGGGATCGATGCTGACGCTGACCGTGTCGGGCCTGCCCCGCGGCGGCTCGGCGCCGGCCACCGGGGTGGCGGCATGGTCGCCGTAGTCATAGAAGCCGCGCCCGGATTTGCGGCCCAGGAAACCGGCGTCGACCAGCTCCTGCTGGATCACCGAGGGCGTGAAGCGCGGATCGCCAAAGTACGCGTCGAACACCGAGCGGGTGACGGCGAGGTTGACATCATGGCCGATCAGGTCCATCAGTTCGAATGGCCCCATGCGAAAGCCGCCGGCGTCGCGCAGCAGCGCGTCGATGGTGGCGGCGTCGGCGGCGCGCTCGGACAGCAGGCGCAGGGCTTCGGCGTAGTAGGCCCTTGCCACCCGGTTGACGATGAAGCCGGGCGTGGAGCGCGCGTGCACCGGCTGCTTGCCCCAGACGGTGGCGGTGGCAAACACCGTGCCGGCGACGGCGGGGTCGGTGGCCAGCCCGCTGATCACTTCCACCAGCGCCATGTGCGGCACGGGGTTGAAGAAGTGCATGCCGACCAGCCGTTCGGGACGCATCAGCCGGGCGGCGATGGCGGTGACGGAAATCGACGATGTGTTGGTGGCGAGGATGCAGTCGTCGGCCACCACGCCTTCGAGTTCGGCAAACAGCATGCGCTTGACGTCGAGATGCTCGACGATCGCTTCGATCACCAGGTCGGCGTCGTCCACCTCTTTGAGACTGGCGACGCGCCGCAGCCGCGCGCGTGCCGCGGCGGCATCGCCGGCCTGCATGCGGCCCTTGTCGACCAGCCTGGCGTACTGCGCACCGATCTGCGCAATGGCGCTGTCGACCGCGCCCACGCGGGTGTCGTACAGCTTGACCACGTAGCCGGCCGCGGCGGCCACCTGGGCGATGCCCGCGCCCATGGCCCCGCTGCCGATGACGGCGACCATGCTCTCTGGCGGAAGTGGCGCTGCCATCTCACGCTCCCTTGAAGTGCGGTGTGCGTTTTTCCAGGAAGGCGGCGACGCCTTCGCGGTAGTCGTGGCTGTAGCCCAGTTCGCGCATCATGCCGGCCTCCAGGGCGAGCTGCTGTTCCAGGCTGTTGGCGTAGCTGGCCTGCATCGCGCGCTTGGTCAAGGCCAGGCCCTTGGTGGGCGCCAGCGCGAAGTGCTCGGCCATGGCGTTGGCCGCGTCCATCAGGCCGGCGTCGGGCAGGCATTTCCAGATCAGGCCCCACTGTTCGGCGGTCTGGGCGTCGATCTTGTCGCCCAGCAGCGCCATGCCCATGGCGCGCGCATGGCCGGCAAGGCGCGGCAGGTGCCAGGTGCCGCCGGTATCGGGAATCAGGCCGAGTTTGCAGAACACCTCGACGAAGCTGGCGGACTTGGCAGCCAGCACGATGTCGCAGGCCAGCGCCAGGTTGGCGCCGGCGCCGGCCGCCACGCCGTTGACCGCGCACACGACCGGCAACGGCAGCGCGCGCAGGCTCAGCACCAGCGGCATGTAGTACTGTTCGACCGAGCTGCCCAGGTCGGCCGGCTGCTCGCCCGGTTCGACCGCGCGGTCCGACAGGTCCTGGCCGGCACAAAAGCCGCGCCCGGCGCCGGTGATCAGCAGCACGCGCGCGCTGGTGTCGGCCTGCAGCCGCTGCAGCGCGTCGCGCACTTCGAGGTGCATCGCGGTGGTGAAGCTGTTGAGCTTTTCCGGACGGTTCAGGGTCAGCTTGGCGACCCCGGCATCGACGCTGTAGAGGATGTTCTGGTAGCTCATGGTCGGCCTCCTGTTTATTCGGACTGGTCGAAATCGACCACAACACGGTCGGTCACGGGAAAACTCTGGCAGCTGAGAATGAAGCCGCGCGCGACCTCGTAGTCTTCGAGCGCGTAGTTGGCGTCCATGTCGACCTTGCCTTCGACCAGCTTGCAGCGGCAGGTCGAGCACACCCCGCCCTTGCAGGAGTAGCGCATGTCGATGCCGGCGCGCAGGCCGGCGTCGAGTATGGATTCCTGGTCGCGCTCCATGGAAAAGCTCACCTGGCTGCCGTCCATGATGACGGTGACCTCGGTCGCGTGGCGCGCGCCAGCGTCGAGCTGGCGCGGCTTGTGCCGGTGCGCCGGGATACTGGCGGCGAACAGTTCGATCTTGATGCGCTCCTTCGGCATGCCGGCTTCCTGCAGGGCCCCGGCGACGGCATGCATCATCTCTTGCGGGCCGCAGATGAAGGCCACGTCGATGTCTTCCACGCGCACCCAGTGCTGGAGCAGTTGAGCACACTTTTCGCGCGTAATGCGGCCGTTGAACAGATCGATGTCCTGCTGCTCGCGGCTCATGATGTAGGTCAGCGTGAAGCGCTGCAGGTACTGGTCTTTCAGGTCGCTCAGCTCGTCCTTGAAGATCACCGACGAGGATGCGCGGTTCCCGTAGAACAGTGTGAACCGGCTGTCCGGCTCCGTCAGGAGGGTGGTCTTGATGATCGACAGGATGGGGGTGATGCCGCTGCCGGCCGCAAACGCCAGGTAGTGGCGCCGGTTTCCTGCCGCCAGCGGCACGTTGAAGTGGCCCATCGGCGCCATCACGTCAATCGTATGGCCTGGTTGCAGGTGCTCGTTGGCCCAGCTGGAGAACACGCCGCCGGGAGTACACTTGATGGCCACGCGCAGCGTGCCTTCCTGCACCGCGGAGCAGATCGAGTACGACCGGCGCACGTCGTCGCCGCCGATCCATGCGCGCAAGGTGACGTGCTGCCCCTGGCGGTAGGCGAACGCCGGCGCCAGCGCGGGCGGAACCGCGAAGGTGACGGCGATGGTATCGCGCGTCTGCTGCTGCACCTTCGCGACGGTGAGAGGATAAAAGCGGCTCATGGCGCCTCTAGTGGCACTTGAAGTAGTCGAACGGTTCGCTGCAGTCCAGGCATTTGTAGAGCGCCTTGCAGGGCGTGGAGCCGAACTGGCTGACCAGCTGCGTGCGCTGGGAGCTGCAATGCGGACAGCTCACGCGCAGCGACACCAGCGCGCCGCGCCTGATGCCGCTGATGTCGATGGCGCGTTGCACCGGCGGCGCGATGCCGTAATCCTTCAGCGCCGCCTTGCCGCTCGCGCTGATCCAGTCGCTGGTCCAGGCGGGCGAGAGCTGGCTGACGATGCGCACCTCGCCGATGCCGTGCGCGCGCAGCTTGGCACGCACGGCTTCGGCGATGACGCTCATGGCCGGGCAGCCCGAGTAGGTGGGGGTGAGGACGATCTCGCAGGCCTCGCCCGCCCAAACGACCTGGCGCACCACGCCCAGGTCGACGATCGAGATCACCGGAATCTCCGGGTCGCTGACTTCGCCCAGCCATGCCAGAACCTGTTCGATATTTACCATTGCGCCCCCGGATAGGCGCGCTGCAGGAACTGCATCTCGGCCAGGATGTAGCCCAGATGCTCGCTGTGGCGCCCTTGTTTGCCGCCGCGCTGCATCCACGCGTCCGGCGCCTGCATGGTCAGCGTGGCTTCGCTGAAGATCTCGCGCACATGCTCGAGGAAGGCGGCGCGCAGCCCCTCGGGCCCGGGCGCCACGCCCTGCGCCGCCATGGCCGCGTCGATGGCGTCGCCGATGAACATCTCGCCGCTGTACATCCACAGCTGGTCGGCCGCGCACTGGGTTTTGGCGTGGCTCTCCGCAGTGCCGTCGCCCAGGCGCACCACCAGGTCGCCGCTGCGGCGCAGGTGATAGGTCACTTCCTTGAGCGATTTTTCGGCAATCTGGGCCACGCGCGTGTCGCTCGATCCGGTCAATGCCCGCATGAAGTGGTAATGCCAGGTGTCGAAGTAGAACTGGCGCATCAGGGTATCGGCGTAGTTCCCGTTGGGCTGCTCGACCAGCAGGCAGTTGTGCATCTGGTGCGCGTCGCGCAGGAAGGCCAGGTGGTCTTCGCTGTGGCCGCGCCCTTCCACCTCGGCCGCATAGCCCAGCCACAGGCGGGTTTGCCCGAGCAGGTCGAGCGCCACGTTGGTGAGCGCCATGTCTTCTTCCAGGGCCGGACCTTTGCCGCACAGCCTGGAGAGCTGCTGCGACAGGATCAGCGCGTTGTCGCCCTGGCGCAGCAGCCACACGTACTTGTCGGGGTCGGCGTTCACAGGTTCTTCACTTCGTCGGGCATGGGGAAGAAGGTCGGATGGCGGTACACCTTGCTGCTGGCGGGATCGAACAGCGCGTCCTTGTCGGCCGGGCTGCTGGCCGTGATGTCGGCGGCGCGCACCACCCAGATCGATACGCCCTCGTTGCGCCGGGTGTAGACGTCGCGCGCGTTGTTGACCGCCATTGCGGCGTCGGGCGCGTGCAGGCTGCCGACATGCTTGTGCGCCAGCCCGTGCTGGCTGCGGATGAACACTTCCCACAGCGGCCATTCTTTGCTCATGACGCGCTCCCGTGCTTGTCGGCGTAAGCGGCCAGGCCGTCGCGGAACCACTGGCCGTCCTCGTAGGCCTGGACGCGGGTGCGCAGGCGTTCGCGGTTGCACGGTCCGTTGCCCTTCAGGACGGCGTGGAACTCGTCCCAGTCGATGGCGCCAAACTCGTAATGGCCGGTGGCGCAATTGAAGCGCAGCCCGGGGTCGGGGATGTTCAAGCCCAGATACTCGGCCTGCGGCACGGTCTGGTCGACCATGCGCTGGCGCAGCTCGTCGTTGGAGAACAGCTTGATGCGCCACTGCGCCGACTGGGCGCTGTTGACCGATTCGGCGTCGGACGGGCCGAACATCATCAGCGACGGCCACCACCAGCGGTTCAGCGCATCCTGCGCCATGGCTTTCTGTTCGGGCGTGCCTTTGGCCAGGCTCATCATGATGTCGTAGCCCTGGCGCGCATGGAAGGATTCTTCCTTGCAGACGCGAATCATGGCGCGCGCGTAGGGGCCGTAGGAGCAGCGGCAGAGCGGGATCTGGTTGATGATGGCCGAGCCGTCCACCAGCCAGCCGATGGCGCCCATGTCGGCCCAGGACAGGGTCGGGTAATTGAAGATGCTCGAGTATTTGGCCTTGCCGGCGTGCAGTGCGGCCAGCAGTTCGTCGCGCGACACGCCCAGGGTTTCGGCGGCGCTGTAGAGGTACAGGCCATGCCCGGCTTCATCCTGGATCTTGGCCAGCAAAATGGCCTTGCGCTCGAGCGTGGGCGCGCGCGTGACCCAGTTGCCCTCGGGGAGCTGGCCGACGATTTCGGAGTGGGCGTGCTGCGAGATCTGCCGGATCAGGGTTTTGCGGTAGGCCTCGGGCATCCAGTCCTTGGGCTCGATCTTGATGCCGGCGTCGATGCGCGCCTGGAACTGGCGCTCCTGCCCGCTCATTTCCTCGCTGCCCTGCAGCTTGTTCAAGCCTGTTTCCACCAGCTGAGCATACATCGCGGCCTCCCTTTTGGAGCATAATACGATACACAATTTGGAAAGTATATCGAAATTATGTATCGAATCGCTGAGCGACAAAAGACGTGCTCGTGCGCACTTGTCAAAGTACACTCACGCTTCGCTCAAGGAATTGCCCGTATGAACGCTCTTAGCCCTGCCGATTGGATCAACCAGTTTCTGCGCCTGGACCCGCCGCGCTCGAAATCGCTGGTGATGACGATTTTTGGCGACGCCGTTGCGCCGCACGGCGGCAGTGCCTGGCTGGGCAGCCTGATCGATCTGCTGGCGCCGTTCGGGGTCAATGACCGCTTGCTGCGCACCAGCGCATTCCGGCTGGTGCAGGAAGGCTGGCTGGTGGCCAGCCGCGACGGGCGGCGCAGTTCCTATGCCATTGTGGCGGCGGCGCGCGGCCGTTTCGAGCGCGCCAACCGGCGCATCTATGCCCCCCTCGATCGCGACTGGGACGGCGGCTGGACCATGCTGCTCAGCGGCGCCGGGACTCTCGACGCGCCCGCGCGCAACGCCCTGCGCAAGGAACTGCTGTGGGCAGGCTTCGCCCAGGTGGCCCCTGGCCTGTTTGCCTACCCGGGCGCGCCTGTGGATCTGCTAAACGATATCCTCACGCGCCTGCAGGCGCGCGCGCAGACGATCGTATGGCGCGCCGCCGAATTGCCGGGGGTGGCGGCGCGGCCGCCGGGCGAGCTGGCCGGCCACGCCTGGGATCTGAGCGAAGTGACGACGCGCTACAGCCAGTTCCTCACCCAGTTTGCGCCCCTGGCGGCACTGCTGGAGAACGCCCCGGCCATGAGTGCACGGGAAGCGTTCGCCGTGCGCACGCTGCTCATTCATGCCTACCGGCGGGTACAGCTGCACGATCCGATGCTGCCGGTGCTGCTGCTGCCCTCACCCTGGCCGGGCTCGCAGGCGTATGCGCTGGCGCGCGCCATTTACCGCCACACGCAGGCGGCGGCCGAACAATTCATCATGGAGGTGCTGCGGCGCGAAGAGGCGGACGCGCCGCCGGCGGAGGCCAGCTTCTACGAGCGCTTCGGTGGACTACACTAAGAGACTGCCTGGAGACTGCCTGATGACTGCCTGGGAAACGACAGAAAAGGAGGGCGGCGCACTGCGCGCCCGGGACACTGCCGAGCTAAGCGCTCAGCAATCGTAGCTCAGGCCGTTGTGCGAGAACGCCATCGGGAAACGGATGGCATCGAGCGGCAGGTCAAGGTCGAGGGCGGGCCAGTACAGCCGGCTCGATGTGGCGCACTGGACATGGCAGATCTGCGCCACGGTGGCGTGTTCGAACCAGGGAAATTCGACGAAGGACAAATACAACTCCTCTTCGCCGCATTGAACCCAAAATCCGTTGCGGTTGATACTTGTTACTTCGGCGAACGAAAAACTGATGCCTGTCATGTGGCCCTCTCCTTCTTATTACCTGCGTCGCGTCTTGCGGCGGATACTACAAGATAGCAAAAACATCGTACCGTAGTTTGATCTTGCGCAAGACGACCCTGCTTGTTATTTCTTGTTTACGTTAATCAGGTAAGTCTGCATGGTCGATTCGGCCACCGACGCCCACATGTTCTGGTCGTTCCTAAAGCGTTTCCACGGCTGGTAAATCTTGTTGAACCGCGGGTTGCTGGCCGCTTCCTCTTCCATGACCCTGGTCGAGATGCGGAATGCTTCGTCGAGGATCTGCCTGGAAAAATAGTGCAGTTTGGCACCGTTCTTGAGCAGCCGGGCCAGTGCCGCCGGATTCTTGGCGTCGTAATCGGCCTGCATGCTCACGTGGCACTCGTAGCTGGCCGCTTCGATCGCCGCCTGGTATTGCTTGGGCAGCTTGTCCCATTCCTTCTGATTCACATAAAAGGACAGCTGCGGCCCGACTTCCCACCAGCCGGGCGCGTAATAATGCGGCGCGACCCGCACAAAGCCGAGCTTTTCGTCGTCGTAGGGACCGACCCACTCGGCCGCGTCGATCGTGCCTTTTTCGAGCGCGGCGTAGACATCGGAACCGGGAATCTGCTGGGGCACAGCGCCCATGCGTTCCATGACCCGGCCGGCGAAACCGGCGATGCGGATCTTCAGGCCCTTGACGTCGGCCAGGGTTTTGATTTCCTTGCGGTACCAGCCACCCATCTGGGTGCCGGTGTTACCACCGAGGAAATTGACGATGCCGTAGCTGCGGTAGAACTCACGCAGCAATGCGCGCCCGCCGCCCTGGTCGACCCAGGCGGTCTGCTGGCGCGAAGTCAGGCCGAACGGCACGGCGCAGTCGAAGGCAAAGGTGGAATCCTTGCCGAAATAATAATACGGTGCCGTATGGCCCATCTCGACCGTGCTGGCCTGCACCGCGTCCAGCACCTGCAGGCCGGGCACGATCTCGCCGCCGGCAAACTGGCGGATGACGAATTTGCCGCTGGTAAGCTGCGCCACCCGTTTGGTGAACGCCTCGGCCGAGCCGAAGATGGTGTCCAGCGATTTGGGGAAGCTCGACGCCATGCGCCAATGGACGGCCGGCAGCGCCTCCGCCAGCGCGGGGCTGGCGATGGCGCCGGCGCCCGCGCCCAGGGCGGTCTTGGTCAGGAACGAACGGCGCTGCATGCGGTCTCCAAAAGGGTGCCGCGCGCCGGCGTAGGCAGGGCGCGCGGCGCGGGTCTGTTCAAATACTGATTGTAGCGCGTTGTACGGACATTGGCTGTTCCGTTTCGTTTGCAAAAATGCATTTACGGTATCATTGCGCCCTCCCCATCCACCCTCGAGGACACACAATGTCTATCAAAATCAGCTGCCAGTTCGACGCTGGCGCGATCGAGCTTGTCAGCGCCACCAGCGCCGGCGCCATCGACCTGAACATCCGCAAAGACTCGGCCGCCAACATCACCCAGTGGTTCTATTTCCGCCTGCAGGGCGGGCACGGGCAAGCCTGCCGCATGCGCCTGCTGAACGCGGGCCAGAGCGCCTATCCGGATGGCTGGGTGGATTACCAGGCCATGGCAAGCTACGACCGGGTGACGTGGTTCCGCGTGCCGACCAGCTATGACGGCCAGGTCATGACGATTTCCCACACGCCGGAGATGGACAGCGTGTATTACGCCTATTTCGAGCCCTATTCCTGGGAACGCCACCTGGAACTGCTCGACCGCGCCCAGCTGTCGGAGCATGTGCGCATGCTCGATCTGGGCAGCACGCTCGACGGGCGCGATCTGAATGCGCTGGTGATCGGCGATCCCGGCGCGGCGAAAAAAGTGTGGGTGATCGCGCGCCAGCATCCGGGCGAGACGATGGCCGAGTGGTTCGTCGAGGGCATGCTCGATGCGCTGCTCGATCCGGCCGACCCGTTCGGGCGCCAGCTGCTCAAGCAAGCGGTGCTGTATGTGGTGCCGAACATGAATCCGGACGGTTCGGTGCGCGGCAACCTGCGCACCAATGCCGCCGGCGCCAACCTGAACCGGGAATGGCAGAGCCCGACCATGGAGCGCAGTCCCGAGGTGTTCGTGGTCAAGCGCAAGATGCAGGAAACCGGCTGCGACCTGTTCCTCGACGTGCATGGCGACGAAGGCTTGCCTTACGTGTTCGCGGCGGGCAGCGCCGCCCTGCCGGCCTTTACCGCGGCCCAGCGCGCCCAGGAACAGGCGTTTGCCGATGCCTTCAAGATCGCCAGCCCGGATTTCCAGGATGTGCACGGTTACGGCGACGCGCCCTATACCGACGAAACCCTGACCATGGCCTCGCCGCATATCACCCATCTGTTCGGCTGCCTGTCGCTGACCCTGGAATTGCCGTTCAAGGACAATGCCAACGATCCGGATCCGGTCAGCGGCTGGGACGGCGCACGCAGCGCCCGCCTTGGCGCCGCGGTGCTGCAGCCGATGCTGCAGGCGCTGCGCGCCGCGCTCTGAAAGACTGCGGAACCTTCCCGATAAACCCGCATCAAAACCCCTAAGAAATCTTCACTTCCTGGGGGTCTTATGCGCGGTATGTTCAAGCCGAACCCGGCCATTGTTGCCATCTCAGCGGCGCTGCTGCAGCCGGCGGCCGCCGGCGCGCAGGAAGCAGCGCAGGGAGCAGCGCAGGAAACAGTCGCAGCGCCCGCGCGGCCCGACCCTGGCGCCGCGCCCATCGAAACCGTCATCGTCACCGGCACCGCGATCCGGCGGCGCACCTTCGACGCGGCCTATGCGAATTCCACCATTTCCGAGCAGCAGATCGAACGCTTCGCGCCGCTCAATGCCGCCGAGCTGCTGGGCAAACTGGTGGGCTTCGGCAGCGAACCGTCCGGCGGCGAAAGCGGCAACAACATCAATGTGCGCGGCTTACCAGTCAGCAATTTCCTGTTTATTCCGCTCTTGCAGGATGGCCTGCCGATTTTCCAGGAATCGCAGGAAGCGTTCCTGAACGCCGACGAGCTGCACCGGGTCGACCTGATGACCGACCACGTGGAAGCGGTGCGCGGCGGCACCTCGCCCATCTACACCTCCAACGCACCGGGGGCGACCGTCAATTTCATCACCAAAAAGGGCACGGCGACGCCGCAGGGGACGGTGCGCGCCACCGTGGGCGACTACGGGCTGGCGCGCTTCGACGGTCAATGGTCCGGACCGCTCAACAAGGACTGGCTGCTCAGCATGGGGGGCTTTTACCGCACCGACAATGGCCTGCGGCGGCCCGGCTTCACGGCCGACAAGGGCGGCCAGCTCCGCATCAACCTGACGCGCCGCCTGCGCGACGGCGAACTGACCGTGTACGCCGACCGCCTCGACGACCGCGCCATCTTTTACCTGCCGATTCCCCTGGCCGATCCGCGCAATCCGGCGCGCTCGCTGTCGCACCTGCTCGACCCGCACGACGGCACCCTGACCTCCAGCGATTTCCGGCATGTGCAGCTGCGCACCCTCAACGGCACGCCGGGCGGCGCCACGGTCAATGAAGACCTGGCCGACGGCGTCCATTCCAAGGTCAGCGTGATCGGCGCCAGTATCGAACAACGCTTCGGCGAAGGCTGGACGCTCGAAGACAAGGTGCGCTACACCGATGGCAGTATCAAGTTCAACGCGCTGTTTTCGCTGACCCCGCCGCAAGACGCGGCCACGTTCCAGGCCGACCAGTTAAGCCGGGCGCAGGCCGGCTTCGGCCCCGGCGTCAACCGCCTGGCGTATGTGCTGGCCAATTCGCGCGGGCCGGGCGGCGCGCGCGTCCCGTTCGACCCGGCCAGCACCGATGGGCTGGTAGTGCAGGGCGGCTGGTGGAGCGTGAACACCGGGTTCACCAATTTCATGAACGATTTCCGGCTCACCAAGGCGTTTTCCGGCATCGGGCCGGGCAAGCATCAGGTGACCGGCGGCCTGTACTTCAGCGATTACAACTTCAGGCAGTCACGCCTGTTCAACACCATGCTGCTGGAAATGCGCAACCGGCCCCGTGCACTCGATCTGATCGCGCTCGACAATGCCGGCAATACCCTGGGGTCGGTGACGGAAAACGGCTTTCTCGACTATGTCGGCAATACCGACCTGGGCGGCAAGGTGGGCGGGCGCCTGTGGGCCCTGTATGCCGCCGACGAATGGAAGCTGTCGGAGCGCTTGCGGCTCGACGCCGGCATCCGCCACCAGGATACGCGCCAAAGCGGCTACGCCGTGCAGCGTACCACGCAGAACCTGGGCAACCCGCTGACCCTGGCCGACGACGCCGTGGGCGGGCCATCCGGCAGCGTCGACAACCGCCGCGAACATTTCAAGGGGACGGCCTGGACGCTGGGCGCCAACTATGATTTTTCACCCCGGTTCGGCACCTTCGCGCGCTATACCTCGTCGTTCCGCACGCCGGCGCTGGCCGATATCTATTTGGGCGCAAGCCAGGCGCCGGCCATCAATTCACGCGTCAAGGAAGTCGAACTCGGCACCAAACACCGCTTCCAGGGCGGCACCGCCTATGCCACGGCGTTCTGGAACCGCTTCGATCCATTCCAGGATGCGGCCCTGACGGCGCAGGCGAACGGTGAGGTGGTGTCGACGCGCTTCATCAGCACGACCCAGAACTACGGCGTCGAACTCGAAGGCACCTGGCGCCCCATCTCCAAGCTTGAACTGGCAGGCACCCTGACGCTGCAAAATCCGCGCTACAAGAACATCGGCGTCCTGACCACCGGCCAGATGATTCCCGGCGTGGAAGGCAATCAGATCCGGCGCTTTCCCAAAGTGCTGGCCAGCTTCACCCCGACCTTCGACGTCAACGCGTTCGGGCGCCAGGCCAAGGCTTACGCGACCGTTTCCTATCAAGGGAAGAAATTCGTGGACAGCAACAATACAACCCGCCTGCCGGCCTATACGACGCTGGACGCCGGTGTCATCGTCGACCTGGACACGCACCTGCGCCTGCAACTGATGGGCTCGAACCTGACCAACAAGATCGGGCTTACCGAAGGCAATCCGCGCACCGATCCGCTGGTCGGCCAGGGCACCAGCAACGCCATCTATGCGCGGCCGATATTCGGCCGCACCTTCAGAATGAGCTTAAGCTATAGTTGGTGAGCGGAAAGATCAACACCATGATGCTGTCTACTGCGATCCGGCGGCGCCGGCGCACACTGCTGGCCGCGCTCCTGCTGCTGGGCTGGGTCGCGGGCGGCGCGC
The DNA here is from genome assembly GCA_946480015.1 of uncultured Oxalobacteraceae bacterium. The sequence goes on from CAMLIL010000020.1 coordinate 17,838, forward strand.
TCGCGCAACCGATCCTCATCACTGCCCGGACCCATTCCGACCCGATTTCGCCCGAGTATGCACTGGTCAAGCGGGCCGCCGACGCCTTCAACCGGCGCCAGAACGCGTACCGGGTCGAATTCGTGTCCTCGCTGCGCCGCGATTACGCCACCTGGGTGCACCACGAGGCGGCCAACGGCACCCTGCCTTGCCTGCTCGATTTCGACGGCCCCTTCCTGGCCGAATTCGCGTGGCCGCAATATTTTCAGCCGATCGATCGCTTTATTCCGCAAGCCATGCTGGACGACTTCCTGCCCTCGATCGTGGCGCAGGGAAGCTATCAGGGCCATCTCTACAGCCTGGGCCAATTCGAGTCTGGCGTCGTCCTGTGGGGCAATCTACGCTATCTGCGCGCTGCCGGGGTACGCATTCCCACCATACAAGCGCCCTGGACCCTGGACGAGTTCGACCAGGTGCTGGCCCGGCTGGCGACCCTCAAGGAACTGGACCACGCCATCAACCTCTCGTTCTACAACGGCCGCGGCGACGAATTTTTCACGTACGGCTACGCCCCCATCCTGCAAGGCTTTGGCGGCGACCTGATCGACCGCGGCCCCATGGGGCGGGCCAAAGGGGTGCTCGACGGGCCGCGTTCGGTCAACGCCGTCAAGCGGTTCAAGCACTGGTTCGACGCCGGCTGGGCCAGCACGCAGGATAAGCCGGACGATCTGCCCATGGGCAAGGTCGCCCTGGCCTGGAATGGCCACTGGCATTACCGCACGGCGTACAAGGCGCTCGGCCAGGACCTGGTCGTGTTGCCGCTGCCGGACTTCGGGCACGGGATCAAGACCGGCATGGGGTCGTGGGGCTGGGCCATCTCGACCACCTGCCACGCACCGGAAGGAGCGTGGGCGTTCATGGCCGACCTGCTCTCCACCGAGGAAATCCTGCGCATGACGACAATGAACGGCGCCGTGCCCGCGCGCCGCTCGGCCCTGCGGCAGTCGCCGCTGTATGCCCCCGACGGCCCCTTGCAACTGATCGTGCAACAGCTGGAACTGGGCGGGGTACCGCGTCCGGTCACCCCGGCCTATGGCACGATCAGCCTTGCGTTCCGCAACGCCATCATGAACATTGTCATGGGCGCGGATACTCAAACCGAACTGAGCAAAGCGGCCGCCATCATCGACCAGGATATTGCGGCGCACCAAGGTTATCCGTATCCATGAACAATCTCGGGATCAAGCGCAAGGTGGTGTTGGTGCTGGTGGGAGTGCTGCTGCTGACCACCACGCTCGACGCCCTGCTGGCATCCTATTACACCAACCGGCAAAACCAGGAATTGGCCTTTGTCGCGCTCGACCGGTCACTACACGCCTGGCATGACGATCTGCAGTCCATGACCCGCCGCCTCAAAGGCGCGGCCCTCTCCACGGTCGGCGACACCGTGGTGTTGAACCAGCTCAACGAACTCATCTCGCTCGAGGCGCCTGCCGTGGCCGGGGAAGCGCGCCGCCCGGCGCAGAATGCGATCACGCTGGCGCGCGGCCTGTCGTATGCCAAGGCGGTGTCGCTCAATCGCCTGCACCTGGCACTGCGCGCCAGTGGCTTTTCGCGGATCGCGGTCTATACCGGCGGCAACCTCAGTTACGCCATTTCCGCGACCGACGCCGGCATGATGGTTCGCCGCGGGAATACCGATCGGGTCTGGGTGACGGCGCTGGCCGATGCCGGCGGCAACCTGGACTTTCAAAGCTGGCCAGCCTGGCAGCCAGGGCCGCCGCCGGCAGGTGCGGCACTTCACCTGGAAGATGTGGCGCGGCCGACGGTGTCGGTCTCCTTCCCGTCGCCCGAATTTGCCGCCATTGACATCAGCGTGCCGGTACAGGGCGTGTTCGAAGAATTCTTGAGCGACTTTCGCCCGCTCAAGTACCGCCTCGTGTCCGGCATGACGATCGCCGATCCGTCGCACCCGCAGCCGCTCCCCGCCGGCACCGGGCAGCGCAAGACCGCCGCCATCCTGGTGTTCAGCCGGCTGATCGACCGCGCCGCGCTGGGCGCGGTGGCCGACAAGACGGGCATGGCGCCCGAGCTGTTCTCGCCCGACGGCAGCCACCGCCAGCATTTGGCCGAGGCCGCCGTCATGCCGGTGCAGCTGGTGCTGGCGGCGCAACAGCTTGCGCCTGCCAGGACGCCGGCCGTGCTGCAACAAACCGTCATGGCCAGGCAGGGATCGTTTTACGCCGCCTTATTGCCGTGGAAATACGAGAATCAGACCCGCCTGGTGCTGGGCCTGAGTTCCTCGCGCGACAGCACCCTGGCCAACATCCGCCAGACCGTCACCGCGATCCTGTTCGCATCGAGCCTGATCCTGGTGCTCAGCATGGCGGTGGGCACGTATTGGGTCGGGCGTTTCATCAATCCGATTGTTGCACTGACACGCGCGGTAAAACAGATCGGCCAGAAGCGCCAGGCCGGCGCCCAGGCGGCCGACGCCGGCCGGTCCGCACTCGATCACTTTGAATACATTCCCGTCGCGGCGCCGGACGAGATCGGCGAACTGAGTTCCGCCTTCAACGAGATGACCTTCGAACTCAAGCGCGCTTTCGAGACCCTGGAGCAGCGCGTGCAGACCCGCACCGCCGAGCTGCGCCAGCAGACCCGCTATCTGCGCACCTTGATCGACACCCTGCCCCTGTGGGTCTGGCTCAAGGATACCGAACGGCGCTACCTGACCGTCAACCAGGCCAATGCCCAGGCCTGCGGGCGCAAGGTCGAGGAAATGGTCGGCAAATCCGACGAGCAGTTGTGGCCGCCCGAACTGGCCGAACGCTATCTGGCCAACGACGCCGAGGTGCTCACCACCCGCCAGCGCACCACCGTGGAGCAAGCCATCGCCAGCGAAAACGGTCCGGTCTGGATGGAAACCTACCGCGCCCCGGTGCTCGACGAGGACGGCACCTTGCTGGGCATGGTGGGCGTCACGCGCAACATCAGCGAGCGCAAGGCCGCCGAAGAGGCGCGCGAGGCGGCGCTGGCCGAAGCGGTGCGGCTGGCGCGCCAGCGCAGCGATTTCCTGGCGCAGATGAGCCACGAACTGCGCACCCCGCTCAACGCCATCATGGGCTATGCCCAGCTGCTGCGGCGCGACACCCACCAGCTGACCGAGCGCCAGGCCAGCGGCCTGGCCACCATTCACGAGAGCGGCCAGCATTTGCTTACCCTCATCAACGACATCCTGGACCTGGCCCGGGTCGAGGCCGGCAAACTGGCGTTGATCACGACGCCGGTCGATCTGGCCGCCTTCCTGCGCCTGGTGGCCGACATCATGCGGGTCAAGGCTGAAGAAAAGAGTCTGCTGTTCCACTACGATGCCGCGGCCGACCTGCCGGCCGCCGTGACGGTGGACGACAAGCGCTTGCGCCAGGTGCTGCTCAACCTGCTCGGCAACGCCGTCAAGTTCACCGACCGCGGCGCAGTCACCCTGCGCGTGCTGCCGGTTGCGGGAGGCGCGCGCGAGCAGGGCATGGCGCGGCTGCGCTTCGAAGTGGCCGACAGCGGCATCGGCATGAGCCGCGAGCAGCTGGCGCGCATTTTCCAGCCCTTCGAGCAAGTGGCCGAGATGCAGCGGCGCGAGGGCGGCACCGGACTGGGCCTGGCCATCAGCCAGCAACTGATCCAGCTGATGGGCGGCAAAATCGAGGTCAACAGCGAGCCGAACAAAGGCAGCCTGTTCTGGTTTGAGCTGGAGTTGCCGGTGGCCACAGCCCCCCTCGCGGCCGCGCCGACGCGCCGCGCCATCATCGGCTACGGCGGCAAGCGCAAGCGCGTATTGATCGTCGACGACGTGCCGCAAAATCGTGCCATGTTGATGGATATGCTGCAGGCGCTGGGCTTTAGCGTGGCCGACGCCAGGAACGGCCTGGAAGGCGTGGCCATGCTCGAGCGCTTCAAGCCCGACCTGATCGTGATGGATGTCATGATGCCGGTGATGGACGGGCACGAGGCCACCCGCCGGATTCGCCAGATGCCGGCCTGGTGCGCGATCCCGATCATCATCGTGACCGCCAGCGCCAGCCACGAAGACGAACTGAAATCCTACGCGGCCGGCGCCAACGCCTTTCTCCCCAAGCCGGTCGACCATGATCTGCTGCTTGAGCACATCGGCAAGGAGCTGTCCCTGCGGTGGGTGTTCGAACAGTCGACGCTGGAAGCGCTCGGCCTGGACGCGGAGGACCCGGCCGACCTGGTCGTTCCCCCGGCGCACGAAATCGCCGCACTGGCCCAATTGGCGCGCCTGGGCAATATGCAGAAGGTCCGCGAACAAGCCGATTACCTGCAGGCGCTCGATCCGGCTTTCGGGCCGTTCGCTCAACGCTTGCGCGTGCTGGCGCAAGGGTTCCAGTCGAAGGCGCTGGCCGCCTTTGTCGCGCGCTATCAAACCGGGCACGAGGCGCCGCCGGCCGTGCGGACGCTGGCATGATCAGCGTCCTTCCCGGAACCTTCCAGTCAAATCCGCATCAAACCCACCAATACCGTACAGATGTCCACTCGACACCTGCGCCGCATGCTGAGTTATGGCGATGCCATGCACGGTATGCGCCAGGATCGACACTATGATGCTAATCACTTGCTGGCGTAACATGATCAGGGGCGCCTGGCGCCGCAGGCGCGCGAGCCTGGCGGCGCTGTTGCTGCTCGGCGCCATACCAGCCATGGGCACGCCGCCCACGACCGTCACCGTGCGCAGCCATTCAGACCCGATCTCGCCCGAATACTTGTTCATCAAGGAAGCGGCGGCCGCCTTCAACCGGCGCCAGCAGGTGTACCGGGTCGAATTCGGGTCCACGCTGCGCCGGGATTTCGCCAACTGGATGCACCGCGAGGCGGCCAACGGCACCCTGCCCTGCCTGCTCGATTTCGACGGCCCCTACCTGGCCGAGTTCGCGTGGCCGCAATATTTCCAGCCCATCGATAAATTCGTTCCGGCAGACATGCTGAACGATTTCCTGCCGTCCATCGTCGCGCAGGGAAGCTACCAGGGCCGGCTGTACGGACTGGGACAATTCGACTCCGGCCTCGTTCTGTGGGGCAATCTGCGCTATCTGCGCGCCGCCGGCGTGCGCATTCCCACCTTGCAAGCGCCCTGGAGTTTGGCCGAATTCGAACAGACGCTGGCCAGGCTGGCCACCCTCGACGGGCTTGCCTACCCCATCAGCTTTTCGATTTTCAACGGCCGGGGCAACGAGTTCTTCGCCTACGCCTATGCCCCCATCGTCCAGGGCTTCGGCGGCGACCTGATCGATCGTGGCCCCATGGGCCGGGCCAAGGGGGTGCTGGACGGGCCACGCTCGGTCGATGCGCTCACCCATTTCAAGCATTGGTTCAGCGCCGGCTGGGCCTCGCCGTCCGATCAACCGTCCGATCTGGCCTCCGGGAAGGTGGCGCTCTACTGGAATGGCCACTGGGCCTACCGCTCGCTGCTGAAGGAACTGGGTCCGGATCTGGTCGCGATGCCCCTGCCGGACTTTGGACACGGCGTCAAGACCGGCATGGGATCGTGGGCCTGGGCCATTTCGAGCACCTGTCCCACCCCGGCCGGGGCCTGGGCATTTCTCGCCGATCTGCTCACGACCGAGTCGATCCTGCGCATGACGAATCTGAACGGCGCCGTGCCCGCCCGCCGCTCCGCCCTGCGGCAGTCGCCGCTGTATGGCGAGGACGGCCCTTTGCGCCTGATTGTGCAACAGCTGGAGCTGGGCGGCGTACCCCGTCCCGCCACTCCGGCCTATGGCACGATCAGCGTGGCGTTTCGGAACGCGGTCGCCAATATCATCCTCGGCGGCGATCCGCAAACCGAACTCAGCGAGGCTGCCAACCGGATCGACCGCCAGATTGCCGCCAACCATGGCTATCCCTATCCATGACAACGGCGTTGATCAGGCTGCCGAGGATTGACGATCCCGGGAAGGCGTCATGAAGCTTGGCATCAAGCGCAAGGTGTTGCTGGTGCTGGTTGGGTTGCTGGTGTTCACCACCTCGCTCGACGCCCTGCTGGCGTCCTATTACACCAACCGGCAAAACCAGCAATCCGCCTTTGCCGCCCTGAATCGTTCGCTGCAAGCCTGGCACGACGATTTGCAGTCCATGACGGAGCGCCTCAAAGACGCGGCCCTGTCCACGGTGGGCGACACGGTAGTGCTCACGCAGTTGACCGACCTGGTCCTGCTTGAAACGCCCGCGGCCCCCGGCCCTGCGCAGCAGGACGCACTCGCGCAGACACGCACCCTGTCGTATGCCAAGGTGGTCTCGCTCAACCGCCTGCACCTCGCGCTGCGCACCGGCGGCTTTTCGCGTATCGCCGTCTATACCGGCGGCAAACTCAGTCATGCCGTCTCCGCCTCCGAGGCCGGCATGATGATTCGTCGCGGCAATACCGAGCGGGTCTGGGTGGCGGCGTCCACCGACGCCGGCGGCAATCTGAGCGCGCATACCTGGCCCGCGTGGCAGCCACGGTCTCCGCCGGCCGGCACCGCTTTGACCCAAACCGCCATCGACCGGCCCACGGTGTCCGTGTCCTTCGCTTCGCCCGAGGCCGCCTCGATCGACATCATCGTGCCGGTCCAGGGCGTGTTCGAAGAATATCTCACCGACATTCGCCCGCGCAAATACCGCCTCGTTTCCGGCATGACGATTGCCAATCCGGCGGACCGGCAGCCCGGCCACCCCGCGCAGACCGCCGCCATCCTGGTTTTCAGCCGGATGATCGACCGGGCATTGTTGGGCGCGGTGGCGAAAAAGACCGGCATGTTGCCCATGCTGTTCTCGCCCGACGGCCGCTACCGGCTTGGCCTGACCGCGACGCTCCTCACGCCGGATGAGCTGCTGAGCAAGGCGCAAACGGCCGGCCGCGGAAAGACCTCCACCGTGCTGCAGGAAACCGTCATGACCGGGCAGGGATCGTTCAATGAAGCCTTATTGCCGTGGCAATACGGAAACCAGACGCGCATGATTCTTGGCTTGAGCTCCTCGCGCGCCAGTACCCTGGCCAACATCCGCCAAACCGTGACCGCGATCCTGTTTGCCTCCAGCCTGATCCTGGTGCTCAGCATCGCGATGGGCACCTACTGGGTGGGGCGCTTTATCGATCCGATCGTCGCCTTGACCCGGGCGGTAAAACAGATCGGCCAGAAGCGCCGGGCCGGCCACGGGTCCGCACTCGGCCAAGCTGAATACGTTCCCGTCACGGCGCCGGACGAGATCGGCGAACTCAGCGCAGCCTTCAATGTGATGACCTTTGAACTCAAGCGTGCTTTCGACACGCTGGAGCAGCGCGTGCAGACCCGCACCGCCGAGCTGCGCCAGCAGACCCGCTATCTGCGCACCTTGATCGACACCCTGCCCCTGTGGGTCTGGCTCAAGGATACCGAACGGCGCTACCTGACCGTCAACCAGGCCAATGCCCAGGCCTGCGGGCGCAAGGTCGAGGAAATGGTCGGCAAATCCGACGAGCAGTTGTGGCCGCCCGAACTGGCCGAACGCTATCTGGCCAACGACGCCGAGGTGCTCACCACCCGCCAGCGCACCACCGTGGAGCAAGCCATCGCCAGCGAAAACGGTCCGGTCTGGATGGAAACCTACCGCGCCCCGGTGCTCGACGAGGACGGCACCTTGCTGGGCATGGTGGGCGTCACGCGCAACATCAGCGAGCGCAAGGCCGCCGAAGAGGCGCGCGAGGCGGCGCTGGCCGAAGCGGTGCGGCTGGCGCGCCAGCGCAGCGATTTCCTGGCGCAGATGAGCCACGAACTGCGCACCCCGCTCAACGCCATCATGGGCTATGCCCAGCTGCTGCGGCGCGACACCCACCAGCTGACCGAGCGCCAGGCCAGCGGCCTGGCCACCATTCACGAGAGCGGCCAGCACTTGCTTACCCTCATCAACGACATCCTCGACCTGGCCCGGGTCGAGGCTGGCAAGCTGGTACTGGCCCCAAGCGTCGTCCATCTGGGCACCTTCCTGCGGGTGGTGGCCGACATCATGCGGATCAAGGCCGAAGAGAAGAGCCTGCTGTTCCACTACGAAGCCGCGGCCGATCTGCCGGCCGCCGTGACGGTGGACGACAAGCGCTTGCGCCAGGTGCTGCTCAATCTGCTCGGCAACGCCGTCAAGTTCACCGATCGCGGCGAAGTCGCCCTGCGCGTGCTGCTGGTGGCGCAGCGCGCGCGCGAGCAGGGCATGGCGCGGCTGCGCTTTGAGGTGGCCGACAGCGGCATCGGCATGAGCCGCGAGCAGCTGGCGCGCATTTTCCAGCCCTTCGAGCAAGTGGCCGAGATGCAGCGGCGCGAGGGCGGCACCGGACTGGGCCTGGCCATCAGCCAGCAACTGATCCAGCTGATGGGCGGCAAAATCGAGGTCAACAGCGAGCCGGACAAAGGCAGCCTGTTCTGGTTTGAGCTGGAGTTGCCGGTGGCAACGGCCACCTTGCAGACCGCACCGGCGCCCCTGGCCATCATCGGTTACGAAGGCAGGCGCAAGCGCGTGCTGATCGTCGATGACGTGCCGCAAAATCGCGCCGTGCTGATGGATATGCTGCAGGCACTGGGCTTCAGCGTGGCCGACGCCAGGAACGGTCAGGAATGCCTGTCAATGCTCGACAGCTTCAAGCCCGACCTGATCTTGATGGATGCCATGATGCCGGTGATGGACGGACACGAGGCCACCCGCCGGATTCGCCAGATGCCGGCCTGGGCCACCGTCCCCATTATTACCGTGACCGCCAGCGCCGCCAGCGAAGACGAACTGAGATCCTATGCGGCCGGCGCCAACGCCTTTCTCGCCAAGCCGGTCGAGCACGATCTGCTGCTCGCAACCATCGGAAAACAGCTGTCCCTGCAGTGGATTTCCGAGCCGGCGACGCTGGGACCGCTCGACCCGGGCGCGGAGAGTGCGCCTGACCTGGTCATTCCACCCCCGCACGAAATCGCCACGCTGGCCCGGCTGGCGCGCCTGGGCAATATGCAAAAAGTCAGCGAGCAGGCCGATTACCTGCTGGCGCTCGATCCCGCTTTCGGGCCGTTCGCCCACCGCTTGCGCGTGCTCGCGCTGAGCTACCAGTCGAAGGCGCTGGCCGCCTTTGTCGCGTGCTATCAAACCGGGCAGGAGGCGCCGCCGCCGGTGATGCAGCCGTCGGCATGATCATCCTGCCTGCTCCTGGCGCTGGTTCGGCTCGCGCGCGCGCAGCAAGTCGGTAAACGCGTCCGGCGCCACCGCCATGCTGTAGTAAAAACCCTGGGCAGAGGAACAGCCATGGTCGAGCAGGAAGCTGGCCTGCTGCGGCGTTTCCACCCCTTCCGCCAGAATATTGAGGTCCAGGCTATGCGCCATTCCGATAATCGCATTCACCAGTGCGCGGTCGTTCGCATTGCGCGTGATGGCGCCGACGAAGGACTGATCGATCTTGATGCAATCGATCGGATAGCGCTGCAAATACGCCAGGCTGGAATAGCCGGTACCGAAGTCGTCGACCGACAACTTGACCCCCATGGCGCTGAGCTGCTTGAGCGTTTCCACATTGTCGTTGCTACGCTGCAGCAAGATACCCTCGGTAATCTCCAGATCGAGGGCCTCGGCGGAAAGGCCGGATTCGTCCAGGATCTGCGCCACCAGTTCGGGCAGATTCGGCTGGTAGAACTGGCGCGGCGACAGGTTGACCGCCACGCGCAAATGGGGATAGCCGAGGTCGTGCCAGTGTTTAAGTTGCTTGCAGGCTTCGCGCAAGGCCCATTCGCCGATCTGGACGATGAGGCCGGTCTTTTCGGCGACGGCGATAAACGCCCCGCACGACATCGGCGCCTTGCCCGGACGCGCCCAGCGCAGCAGCGCTTCCGATGAAAATATTGCGCCGCTGGTCATGTCGATTTGCGGCTGGTAATGCAGGGTGAACTGGTCGGCCGCCAGGGCATGGCGCAGGCGGGTTTCCATCACCAGGCGCTGGTGCACCGCCTTGTTCAGCGCCGGCGTAAAGAACTGGTAATTGGACCGGCCATTTTCCTTGGCGTGGTACATGGCCGTGTCGGCCGTGCGCATCAGGGTTTCGACGTCAAGGCCATCGACCGGATAGACGCTGATGCCGACGCTGCCGGTAACGTGCAGTTCGTGGCCATCGACCATGAACGGCATTTTCAGCATGTCCAGGGTTTTTCGCGCGACCAGGGCTGCATCATTGCCTTCGATCAGGGGCGACGCGGTCAGCACGAACTCGTCGCCGCCCAGCCTGGCGATGCTGTCGCCCTCGCGCAGACAGGCTTTCAGCCGCCGCGAGACCATTTGCAGCAAGCGATCGCCCACGTCATGGCCGAGCGAATCGTTGATGCGCTTGAAGTCGTCGAGATCGATGAACAGCACCGCCAGCTGGGTGCCGGTGCGGCGGCATAGCGCGATCGCCTGGATCATCCGGTCCTGCAACAGCTGGCGGTTGGGCAATCCGGTCAAGGCGTCATGGTGGGCCATAAAACGGATTCGCTCCTCGGCCTGCTTGCGCGCGGTCAGGTCGAGCACGAACGCCACGCCGTGGCTGCGCGAGCCTTCAAAGAAGGCGCCGCCGATCAGCACCGGCACGCGGCTGCCATTCTTGCGGGTGAATTCTTTCTCATACGGCGAGCAGGTGCCGACCCTGTGCAGCTCTTCGAACGCCTGGATATCGGCCGCGTGGTACTGCTCCGGCGTCATGTCGGTCCAGTGAAGGCTACCCGTTTGCAACTCTTCGCTGCTATAGCCGATGATGCGCAGGAAGGCCTCATTGGGCCCCTCGATCAGGCCATCGCCGCTCCAGAAAAAAATGCCGATGATGTTGGACTCGATCAGGCGCCGGATGCGCGCTTCCCGTTCGAGCAGCACTTCCTGCATGCGGGTGCGTTCGATGATTTCCGACGTTAACTGGGCATTTGCCTGCGCCAGTTCGGCGGTGCGCTGCTCGACACGCAGTTCGAGCTCGTCGCGTGCGCGCTGCAGCGCCCCTTCGGCCTGTTCGCGCACGGTGACTTCCTCGCGCAGGCGCAGGTTTTGCGCCGTGAGCTGGCGTTGCATGGCTTGCAGGGACAGGTGGGTATTGACCCGCGCGAGCACTTCCTCCAGCTGGAATGGCTTGGTGATGTAGTCGACCCCGCCGGCCTTGAATCCGCTGATCTTGTCGTTGGAATCGGACAGGGCCGTCATGAAGATGACCGGGATCTGCCTGGTTTCCTCGTCCATTTTCAGGTGCCGGCACGCTTCGAAGCCGTTCATGCCGGGCATCATCACATCAAGCAGAATCAGATCCGGCTGGGCAAAGCGGGCGCGTTCAATCGCTTCCTCGGCATCTTGCGCCACCACCAGCGAGAAGCCGTGGCTGCCGAGATAATCGACCATGACGATGAGATTGGCGGCTGTGTCATCAACGATCAGGATAGTAGGGGCTTGCGTTTGCGGCGCCGCGATTTCGTTCATGATCACTCACTCATCCAACCCAAGATGGCAACACACCGGTTATTCCGTGGCGTCTGAGCGGTCTGGTTAGGCATGCTATGGATCATCATGGCGCAAACACCCACGCTATACGCAGTGTAGTTAGAGTGTTGACCTGCGATTGGGTTCAGTAAAAGTGAGGTCGATCAAACAAATTCTTACATCGCGTGGCGCGGCCTGCGCGGTGTAGACTTTCAGCACCTGACCATTTCTTACACGGAGCACGCATGAAACGAGTAACCGGTATCGGCGGGATCTTTTTCAAGGCCAACAATGCGCCAGCCATGCGCGCCTGGTATAAAACCCATCTCGGCATCGATGTGCAGGACTGGGGCGGCGCGGCGTTCAGCTGGGTGGGCGATGACGGCAAGCCGGCCGGCGGCACGACGATCTGGAATGTTTCCGCAATGGAGGGCGACGAGTACGCGCCCAGCACGGCGCCGTTCATGATCAACTACCGGGTCGCCGACCTCGATGCGCTGCTGGACGCCTTGCGCGCGGAGGGCTGCAATGTGCTCGGCAATAGCGAGGAATCGGAATACGGCAAGTTCGGCTGGGTGCTGGACCCGGAAGGCAATAAGGTCGAGCTGTGGCAGCCGCCGCCTGGACAATAGGGCGTCACAGGTTGCAGCTACCGGAGTGTCGCCTGACTCTGCGTCGTATCAGCGAAGCCGATACTCAGATTATTATCGGCACACAACTTAACAAATTTTTCCGAAACCACGCAGTAGGCGGGATGATCGCGATCTCTGGCGATATAAAATTCAGAATCGAATGTCGACCGGCATACCACCACATCAATTAGCCTGACATCTCCGGACAGGGTAAAATAACTTGACTTATCGCCATCGATAATGTCGGCAGACATCATGACTTTAGCCAGATAAAATGCATGCGCATGACCGTCGGCCAGGTTACGATTATAAATGAAATAGCCACTTAAGCGATTAGTGTTATCCCGCGGGGTGATGATGTCACCGCCACCATTAGCAGTGGTACGAAGAGTATATTTTTCAACCATCATGTCCATTCCATCAGGCACAACGGACTAAACGGTTACGATCACGATTACGATTACGATTACGATTACGATTACGATTTTCCACACACAGTGCGGTCCGCATATGTCAAATCGATCGCACGGCAAAACATAAGTCCGCCCACATTGCCATTTTGGCATGCGAGCTTCAGTTTTTCACCCGCCACGATATACGCAGGCTGTTCTGCACATCGAGCTGTTTCCAACTCATCGACAGCCGCATCTTGCACCTTAAGATATGAAAATGAATATGCTGGATCCGAAGGATCAAAATTTGTCTGACGATATTCACTTTGTTGCAGATCGATACAAGACACTTTTGTCCGGAGATTAATAGCGTAAAAGCCAGCAACCGTCTCGTCCTCGCATGAAATTCGCACCTCAAAAAATTCTGCCAAACCTGGCGCCGCGGATTCGATTATGCGTCGAAAATTCGCACTGACCAATTCAGGGCCAATTGTATGAATTAAGTGAAGTTTTTTTATTTTATTAAGGTCCTTTTTTTCTTGACTTCATAAGACAGATTGAAGGAGATTTTCGACAGATCCGTTCCTTCAAAAAAAATATCACTTCCTGGAGAATTGTCGTGATCAAACTTAAGTAGACCATGGGTGTTTTTTACTGTAGTAATCAAATACATTATGTTTTATCCCAGCATGCTCGACTCGGACGATTTTTTCGAAGATGTTCACCAACGTCGTCCGCAAGAGCCTGTATTTTCATACGCTTGATTTCTGGGCTCACGCGAGTCGCTTCGATTCGATCTAGTTGGTTTCTAAACTTTGATTACCGGAAGCCTTACAATTTTCCGTCGGCCCATCGGTGGAGCTGGGCCGCATATTTCTTTGCGTAGGGAATACGTAATTCTTTAAGATATGCAAGGAGCTTTTCAGGATAAGCCGACACGAGAATATACTCTACAATATACGCGATTAGAAAATCGATCTGCATTGGATGAGTTTCAACGACCTCGCTTACCTCATCCGCGGCCTGAAGCTCATCGCTCGGGAATTCGCCGTCATTATTATCGCCCGCCAGCCCCCTAAATTTTAAGACTGAAAATCTTACAATGTTATTTGCATCGACCGCCAATACGGAGATAATCTCATCCACAGACAGATCCGCTGCTTGTAGCGATTTCACATCCAGGTCTAATGAAACATCGTACACATCGTATTCAATATCCAGCCGAAGGGCATCGCGTATAACATCAACGGCATTAATATAGTCCTGCGACGAAATTATTTTTTGAATTGAATGCCGACCGACAGTCATTACCAGTTCCTTAGATCCTTGATCATCTTGATTAATTGTTCCCCGGTGTGGCGATACGGTCCACCAGTTCATGATCCCACGGCGATAGTTCGTGCAAATTAGAGGTGGAATGCATGCCAACTCCACCCGACGCGTTGCGGAATCGTGGCATGGTGGAACATCGTTACGCGGTAGTACTTCACGTAACCGTACGGCCGTCCCATCGACCAAATTGGTAGCTGTCTTGGTGGAACACTTCGCGCTGCGGTCTATGAAAACTCAAATAGGCTTGCCAAAAACAATGGCCAACTTGTTGATCTCGCAAAATTTTACAAATCGCTCGGAGACAACCCATCGCTCAAGGTAATTCCGGTCTCGCGCAATATAAAAGCTCCTCTCAAACGCCGTACGGTAAACGGCGCCTGTGATTATTCGAGAACCGTCTTGTAGCAGGCGAAACGAAGTCAAGTTTTCGTCGAGGAGATCAAGAAACAGTTTTGTCTTGCATAAGGAAAATTTTAGTGTATCACCCTGAACAAGAATGTCAATATCGTAAAACTCCACTTCATCAGGGAACTCTTTCTGAAACAAGTCTCGAGCTTTCAACGAGAAAATTGGTATTCCAATATTACCTTCAAGGTAGTCCAGATTCTTAATCGCCTCTTTTGCAAGTCTTTCTTGGGCCTCGCCTCTAGGAGTGGAAAACTTAAGAAACTTTCCATCAATCGAATTCATAATGAAGAACTCGAAAAGCCTGCCGCTTTTATCACTAATTGAAACCAAGTCGCCGCTGAAATTCCCCGCCATTCCGGGCCCATATACCTTCATTCCCACTCCTTATGCACATGTGTATCGACCAGCTTTAAAACCGCTTCGTCTTTCATGTTGCAGATCGAGAATTTCGCGTTGCGCACGACAATAGTTGTCTACCGGCTTTTGCGCATCTTTGCCTCGTCCGCCCAAATCTTAAACTGTTCGTCCATCGCTTCCGCAAGGGCTATGACTTTTGCTTTTGCGTCGGGATCGTCCACGCGCTCCTCTTTTGGCACACGGTGATAGTCGTAGCATTCATCAGGGCCAAAGATCCCGGCAAGATGTGCATTGACTCTAAAAACGATGTGATGCATCCGCCAGCAGGTGGACGGCTCAAATTCCTTTAATTGGCCACGTGGGAGGGGCTGGTCTTTTCCACCAATCCAAAGGTCGTCATGAAATGCAATTGCAATATTATCGAAATCCGAATGACTCTTGTCGTAGCTGGAATCACCAAACAGAATTTTCCATTTGGGAATTTCAGCAAATCGCAGCGAGCACATGATGGGACGGAATAAGCGCTGGCTTTTCTCAACCTCTTCAATCGACTTTGGCGGTTCTGTGTAAAATTTTGCAAATACTTCAATCAAATAGCCGACGTTCGTTGGAACAAGCTCAATATAGCGGCCAATCACAAAGCCGAACGTGCCTTCTTTCGTCATGGCGGGGATGTAAAACATGTCGCCAGGCTGAACATTTTTTGTTAATGGTTTCATATTTATCTTCTCTGATTAGCATCCAGCTTTGCCCATCGCCTTTTTCGCCTTTTCGTACTCTGCAATGTGCGACTTTCCGCGCGGGTCTGTCCTGCTCTTGTCGATAGGTTCAATCACGTTTCCAGGGAAACCTGTTTTCGTACCATATTTCTCGCGATAGGCTTGCTCGTAACCCTTGGCTTCGGTGTACGTCAAGTCCCGTTTAAGCGGTCTTAGCTCTGCCTCTCCAAGACGGCCGGTCTTAGCATGTTGGCCCTCGCGCACTGTCGGATCTTGGACAGTATGCCCAACGTAGAACGGCTCTGTCGCACCCGGTGCATACAGCCCATACACGGTGTAACCGGGCGCATTCAGTGGCGCGCCTTCCCATCCCCATGGATCGATCCAAGCAATCGGATTCTTTCCGTAGCTATAGAGATTATCGCCACCTGCCAAGCCAATGGGGTCCGAGGTCGTGTAGCGGCCGATGTCGGGATCATAGTAGCGGAACGTATTGTAGTGAAGACCTGTTTCCCTATCTATGTATTGGCCTTGGAATCGCAAACTCTGTGGCAGCGACTTAGCCTGTTCCTCCCCAGGGATTGCGCTCCACGTCTCGGTGACTGTCGCTCCCCACGTCTTGTATTGCGCGCTCCAAGTCACCGCACCGGAAGCAGTGCGTAGCTCTTCAGGCGCCCCCGACGCGTCCGTTTGGAAGTGCAATATTCGCGATGCCGAGCCCGCGTGCTCTGTCCCGCCACATGTAGGCGATGGGACAAACGTACACCCGCTATCCACCCGCGCCAACGGCACATAACTATCCGGCTCGTACAGGTAAGTCGCCACGCTGCTGCCGCGCTGCTCCTGCATCATCTGCAGGCCATCCCACAGAAACACTGTCGTACCGAACGCGTCACGCTTCCTGATCCTGCGCCCTAAAGCATCGTAGTCGAAATAGACATCCTGGCGCACGCCGTTGCGTGTCGTCTGCACTTCCCGCAGCCGATGCTCGCCGTCGTACAAGAACTGCTGCTCGGTATGCCTGCCGATGCGCTTGCTCTCCATCCTGCCGTGCACATCGTATTCGTAGCGCTTGTCCTCGAACATTGTCACGCGGTTGTACTTCACGTAGCCACCCACGTGCGTGCCGTCGACCAGATTGGCTGCCGCATCCCATTGAAACTGTTCGCGCTGCGCCGCGGTCACAGTGCTGACGATGCGCCCCAGCGGGTCGTACATATACCGCGTCTCGCCGTTGCGCGAATGAATCTTCTTCACCAGCTCGCCCGCGCGGTCGTACTGCCACTCCTTGCGCAACACCGGCTCGTGCGCATCCTGCATGGCCGTGCTCTGCCAGGTCTTGCGCCCCAGCCTGTCGTAGCCGAAGCGGGTCGCTAACTGTCCCTGCGTGCGGGCGACCTCGCGGTGCAGGTCGTCGCGTTCGAAGTCGCTGATCACCTCGCCGTCGATGTTGACCTGGTGCAGATGCCCCGAGCCATAGTGCAGCTTGTTGATAATCCGGCCATCCGGCAATATCGTGGCGCAGCGGTTGCCCAGTTCGTCGTAGCGGTGGGCCAGCGTCCCCATGTGCCCGGTCTCGCTCAGCAGTTCCCCGCGTTTGCTGTAAGTGAACAGCAAGCGGTCATGGACGACACGGCTGCGCCCATTGTCGGTGAACACTTCCGCCTGCAGCAGCTGGCCGATCTGGTCGTAGCGGTACAGCGTGCTGCGTCCGCGTGCGTGCTTGAGCTGCAAGCGCCCCAGCGCGTCGCGCTCCATGCGCAAGGTGATCGCGTCCGCTTCGCCGAACGCGTCGGTCACGGCGACCGCCAGGCCGCGCGCGTCATGCTCAATGCGTTTGACGGTGCCGTCCAGGCCGATCTCTTCGATCAGATTATCGTTGCGGTCATAGACGAACCGGTACGCTTCGCCGTTCTCGTTGATCAGCCTGACGAGGCGCTGCGCCGCGTCGTAGACGAATTCGACGCTGCGCCCCATGGCATTGGTGCGCCGCACAGGCTGGCCGCGCAGGTTGCGCTCGTAGCTGGTGGTGCGCTCGGCGCTATCGATGCTGGCGGACAGGCGCCCGAGCGCGTCGTAGCGCAGCTTCTCGATCCCGCCGTCCGGGTTGACGATCTCGCTGACACGGCCCTGCGCGTCGGTCCGGTAACTGGTTGTATTGCCCATCGCGTCAGTCACGCTGGCCAGGGCGCCGCGCGCGTCGTAGGCGAAGCGCGTGGTTTTGCCGGAACAGTCGGTGTACGCGACCATCTGCGCACGTGCGTTCCACTGCATGTGCTTGAACCCGCCGCGCGCATCGCCGATCGTGTGCGGCAAACCGCGCACGTCGTACGTTTGCGCGGTCTCGTGCCCCGCCGGATCGGTCACCAGAATCAGGTTGCCGCGTTCATCGTACGCATACTCCCAACGGTTGCCGGCGGCGTCGATGTCGGCAGTCGGCAGGTCGAGGCGGTCGTGCCATTCGGTCTTTTCGGTCTGTCCAAGGGCATTGAGCGCGCTCGTCATCCGCCCCAGCGCATCGTACTGGCAGCGCGTGATGGCGCCGGCCGGGTCGATGGTTTCCACCAGCTGGCGGTTGGCATCCCAAACGTAGCGCCACAGATGGCCTTCGGCGTCGATGTACGCGGTCGGCTGGCAGTCGGCATTCCACTCCCACTGATACTGCCGCTGCAGCTGGTCGGTCACCAGCGTGCGCCGCGCCACCAGATCGTAGCGCAGCACGTACGATTCCCCATCGTTGGTCCAGTGGCGCACCACGCGGGCCTGCTCGCCCGCGCCCTCCCACTCGTAATGGCAGCGCAGGCCGTCCGGCACGCTGTGCTCGCTCATCAGGCCAGCGCGGTAGGCAAAGCGGCGCACCACCCGGCCGCTGCGCTCGATGACTTCGACCAGCTCGGCGCGCGCGTTGTAGCGGTATTCGGCCAGGGTTTCGACCGGCTCGTTCTCGGCACCCTTGGCCAGCCGCAGCGCGGCGACCCGGTTGGTGCACAGGTCGTCATAATCGAGTTCGATCGTGCGGCCGCAGCCATCGTTGATCTGGCATAAGCGGCCGTCCCGGTAACGCAGCGCGTGCCAGTTGCCGTTGCGGTCTTCCAGGCGCTGGAGCTTGAGCAGCCCCGTGTAGCCTTCGGCGGGCACACCGAAATCGCGGTAGATGCCGTCCGTGCTCTCGATGACGTACTGGCCCGATTGCGTGCAGATGAGGTAATAGCCTTCCGCGCTGCTGTAGTGGCTCTCGCCTGGCGCCACGATGGGAAAGCGCATGGTGCGGCCCTGCTCGTCGCAGTAGACCAGCGCCGCGCTTTCCACCGTCAGCGACACTTCATACGGCACGCTCCAGCCAGGGCCGAACAGCGTGTCGCCGCGCCCGTCATGGCTGCTGTAAAAACGCGTCCATGCGAGCGGCAAGACCCCCGGCAGCGCAAAATCGGGATCTTCCCGCAGCACCTTGCCGCCGGTGATGACGTTGACCGGATTGCCGATCGTGGTCCTGATCTTGTTGCCGACCCAGCTGCCGGCCATCGACGCGCCCATGTTCATCAACAGGCAGGGCAAGGCTGATTTCAGCGCGGAGAGATTCATCCTGCCGCGTCCGCACAGCGTGAGCGCGACGCCGATGGCCATGCCGAGCGCCGTGATCCACCAGGGCCGCTCGTCCTCGATCTCGCGCACGGTGACGGTGCCGCCGCCGATCGTCACGTCGCTTGAGCCGGCCGCGATGGTGCCGCCGCAGGTGGTTTTGTCGTCCTTGCGTGCGGCCGGACAGTCGTTGATGAAGACGTTGTCCGAGCCCTGCGCGATCATGGGCGGAGCGCCGGATGCGTGCTGCGAGCAGGCCACGGTGTCCTGCAGGCCCGGAGGAGCGGCCGCACGCGCGGCCGCCAGCGAATTGATGTTCACATCCGGCGAGCCGCTGGCGATCTTGCCTTCAATCGAGGGCGGTATGAACTTGTCGACCAGGCTGTTGATCGAGTGATCGATGAATTCGTTCAGGCCGCTGCCTTCCATCGCCATGCTGACCGCAAAGCCGATGGCCAGTACCGGGCCCAATCCCAGGCCGCCGGTGCCGACCACCGCCGTCACGGCAGCCACGGCGACCGCGGTCAGCGCGGCACCGACCAGGGCGCCGACGATGAGCGAACCGCCCATCTTGCACAGGTTGCCCAGCATCGACGTATGGGCGATCGGGTCGTTCAGGCGCGCTGCGGCTGGGCACATGGTGGCAGCCGGTTCAGGTGGCGCTTGCCGCCGCCGGGGTGAAGCTGTCCAGCAGCTGCCGGGCGTAGTCCAGCTGCTGCGCCGTGAGTGGCGACGCGCAGCTCAGCGTCAGCACCAGAACCGCGCCGGCGCCGAGCGGGATGGCGGTCTGCAGCTGATACATGGTGGCGTTGTTCTGCTTGAACGAGGTGGCTATCTGCACGCCGGGCAGCTGCGCCGCCCCCACGCTCACGGACACCGCCGCCTGCTGCTTGAAGTTCTTCACCTGCGTGGCCAGGGTATGCAGCTGGCGCTGAAGGAAACCATCGAGCTGTTCGCCTTCCTGCACCAGGTCGCGCGTGACGACCAGGGTCAGACCGCCCGGCCCGTGGTTGAGCACCAGCATGTTGACGCTGCGGTCCTGGGTGTGATCGGGAATGCTGAAGCTGCCTTCGTTGATGTGATAATCCATGCTGGCCTGACGAGAGTGGGGAAATCAGCTGTTCTTGCTGACGAATTGGGCATCGACGTCGGCGATGATGGCGCCGCCGCCCTTGGGGCTGGGGGTCACGGCCGGGCTGCCGCCGCTGGGGTTGATGTCCACGGTCTTGCCGTTGATCTCGACCGGGCCGTCGGACGTGATGTTGATGCTCTTGCCGGTGATCGCCACATTGCCATCCTTGTCCATGTAGAACTTGGCTTGGCCGCAGGTGATCTCGAACGAGTCGCCCGCCTCCATCTTGTAGTGCTTGCCCACCAGGGTGTTCTTGTCGCCGCCGACCTGCTGGAGGGTGTCGACCTTCACGGTTTCCATCAGCTGGTTCCGGATGCGGCGCGTTTCGTCATTGCCCACGAATTTGGCGCTGTCGTGCATGACCGTGTGGGTTTCGTCGTTCTCCACTTCGGTGTCCAGATTACGCTCGGCCTGTATCCACAGCTGCTCCGCCCCCTTCTTGTCCTCGAAGCGGATCGCGTTGGCGTTGTCGTAGCCGCCGCCGGGCGTCGAGCGCGACAGCATGCCGCTCTGGGTTTTATTGGCCGGCAGCGACCAGGGCGGCATCGTGTTGATATTCGGGATCATGCCGGTGATGATGGGCCGGTCCGGTTCCCCTCCCATGAAGGAGATGATCACTTCGCTGCCGACGCGCGGTATCGAGGTCATGCCGAAGTTCGATCCCGCCCACGGCGTGGCCACCCGCAGCCAGGCCGAACTCTTCTCGTCGTTCTGCCCTTCGCGGTCCCAGTGGAACTGCACGCGCACGCGGCCGAATTCGTCGGTGTGGATTTCTTCGCCCGGCGGTCCGACCACGGTGGCGGTCTGGATGCCGTAGATCTTGGTCTCGGTGCAGTAGAAGCCGCGTCCGGGGCGCCACGGAATCATCTTGCGCAGGCAGGTCAGGCGGTTCTCGTAATGCGGCGCGGCCTTGCCGGACTGGTAGTTGTTGGTCGCGCGGTGAACCACGTCGACGACCAGGAATTCATTGGCCTGCCCGCCGCCGTCGCCATCGGCGAAGTGGCCGGTGAGGCGGAACCAGCGGCCCGGCATCAGCTGGCGGTTATTGCCGCCGCCTTCGAACTGCTTGCCGCGCGCCTCGGTTTCCTGCATGCGCAGCTCGGCCAGCGCGTGGCCGTCGGCGCCGCTCTTGAAGCCGAACGCGCCGGTGTACTCGTACGATTCGATCGACCAGACCGCGCCCTGCTGGTTCAGGGTCGGCAGCGAGGTCGCGCTGGGCCGTCCACTCTTGAAGTCGTAGCTGGTGAGGGCCACGCTGCCGTGCACCAGCTGGCGCGTGGGCGACCAGTCGCCGATGCCGTCTTCTTCGAGCGCGCCGCCGTGCCGCTGGTAGGGCACTTCGGGATCGCCGTCGATCGGCGGCGCGGCGGTGGAGTCGTCGCTGACGACCAGCTTGTGGCCGCTGGCGCTGTGTTCGAACCAGTAGAGCAAGCCGGCGGCCGACCAGCGCCGCGCCAGGTAGTTGGCGTCGCTTTCATCGAACTGGCAGGCGTCGGTCATGGCCGGTTCCGCCCCTTTCACGCGCCAGTCCCAGTCGGGCAGGCCGCCGTAATCGCTGACGATGCTGCGGGTCTGGTCGTACAGGGTGGCGTTGTGGAACAGGTAGTTATCCTTGCGCAGGCTGAGGTAGTTCAGCCACGGGCCGAGCCTGGCCTCGTAGTACGCGATGCCGCCGTCGACTTTCTTCAGGCCGAAGCGGAACACCAGGCCGTTGAAGTAGCGCAGGGTGCCATCCTTGCGCACCAGTTCCACGCAGAGCATCTTGCCCTGCAGGTCTTTCAGGTGGATGAGGGCGTCGTCGGAGAGCAGTTCGAGGGTGTAGTCGAAGGGCCTGGACAGGCCCTCCACGGCGTCGATGCTGTTGACCAGCAAGACGGCCTCGGGACCGTCGTTGTTGGGAAATGAAAGGCGCAGAATGCGCTTGTGCTGGCGCTCGGCGATCGCATCTTGCAGGCTTTGAATTGCATCACGCATCCGTTGTCCTTTGGCATTGTCTTTTCCCTAACAATGCCAAATTATACCGAAGTGGACGATTTCACTTCTTTCCGATCGTCCTTTTATGCGCAGCAATTTCGCTTTACTTACAACAACTTAGCGATGGCGGCGGGGCGCCGCCACCGGTGTTACTTGCGGCCGGCCCGGATCAGGTAATCCTGCATGGTGTGTTCGGCCACCGACGCCCACATGTTCTGGTCGTTGCGGAACCTTTTCCATGGCTCGTAGATCGTCTTGAACTTCGGATTCTTGGCCGCTTCCTCGCTCATCACCTCCTGGGCCGCCTTGTAGCAGGCGTCCATGATGTCTTTCGAGAAGGTGCGCAGCTTGACGCCGTTCTTGAGCAGGCGCGCCAGCGCCGCCGGGTTCTTGGCGTCGTACTCGGCCTGCATCGAGACGTGCGCTTCGAAGGAGGCCGCTTCGATGGCCGCCTGATACTCCTTCGGCAGCTTGTCCCAGTCCTTGTGGTTCACATAGAACGAGAAGTTGGCGCCCGGCTCCCACCAGCCCGGTGCGTAGTAAAACGGCGCCACCTTGAAGAAGCCCAGTTTTTCATCGTCGTAGGGGCCAATCCACTCGGCCGCGTCGATGGTGCCTTTTTCCAGTGCCGGGTAGATGTCGCCGCCGGCCAGCTGTTGCGGCACCAGGCCGAGGCGCTCCATGACCTTGCCGGCGAAGCCGCCCACGCGCATCTTAGTGCCCTTCAGGTCGGCCACGGTCTTGATCTCCTTGCGGAACCAGCCACCCATCTGGGTGCCCGAATTCCCGCCGAGGAAATTGATGATGCCATAGCCCTTGTAGAAGTCGCGCAGCAGTGCGCGCCCGCCGCCCTGGTCGAACCAGGCCGTGTGCTGGCGCGAGGTCATGCCGAACGGCACCGCGCAGTCGAAGGCGAAGGTTGAATCCTTGCCGAAGTAATAGTAGGACGCCGTGTGTCCCATTTCCACGGTACCGGCCTGCACCGCATCCATGACCTGCAAGCCCGGAACGATCTCGCCGGCCGCGAATGGACGGATGTTGAACTTGCCGCCGGTCAGCTGGGAGACCCGCTTGGTCAGGATTTCGGAGGCGCCAAAGACCGTATCGAGCGACTTGGGGAAGCTGCTGGCCAGGCGCCAGTTAATCGTCGGCAGCGCTTGGGCGAGGGCCGGGGCGGCGACCGCGCCGGCGGTGGCGCCAACGGCGGCCTTCTTGATAAAGGAACGGCGTTCCATCATTGCATAGTCTCCTGAGTTTATTGGATCACGAAAAAGCACACGCGCGGCTAGTGTATTTCCGTAATGCTCAGCTTGCAATGAAAACCATGCCGATCAGCTACCGGCGACCACCATATTTTCAATCAGGATGGAGCCGGTGGACTTGTTACCACGGATGAGCACGTCGTTGCCGACCGCGACGATCTGGCGGAACATGTCTTGCATATTGCCGGCGATGGTGATTTCCTCGACCGGGTATTGAATCACGCCGTTCTCGACCCAGTAGCCGGAAGTGCCGCGCGAATAATCGCCGGTGACGTAGTTGGTGCCCTGCCCCATCAGCTCGGTGACCAGCAGGCCGCGGCCCATCTTGCGCAGCATGCCTGCGAAGTCGTCGGCGCGCTTGGTCAAGCGCGAGGTCAGCGACAGGTTGTGCGAGCCGCCGGCGTTGCCGGTGGTCTGCATGCCCAGCTTGCGCGCCGAGTAGGTGGACAGGAAATAGCCCTGCACCACGCCATCCTTGACCACGTGGCGGCGCACGGTGCGCACGCCTTCCTCGTCGAACGGGGCCGAGCCGACCGCGCCGGGCACGTGCGGGTCTTCCAGGATGTCGATATGGGCGGGGAATACCGGCTTGCCGAGCGAATCGAGCAGGAAGCTGGACTTGCGGTACAGCGCCCCACCCGAGGTGGCTTGCACGAACGCGCCCAGCAGGCCCGCGGCCAGGGGCGCTTCGAACAATACCGGGCAGGTGCGGGTGTCGAGTTTGCGCGCGTTCAGACGGGCCAGCGCGCGCTCGGCGGCGTAGCGGCCGATGGCTTCGGGCTCGGCCAGTTGACTGGCGTCGCGCACGGAGCTGTACCAGTCGTCGCGCTGCATCTTGGCGCCCTTGCCGGCGATCGGCGCGACCGACAGGGTGTGGCGCGAAAACGGATAGCCGCCGATGAAGCCGCGCGAATTGGCCGACACGAAGTGCGACTGCTGCGCATGCACGCCGGCGCCTTCGCTGTTGGTCACGCGCGGATCGACCGCGAAGGCGGCCGCTTCGGCGCGCTGGGCCAGCGCCACCGCTTCCTCGGACGACAGCAGCCACGGGTAGCACAGGCGCAGGTCGCGCGGCTTCAGTTCGAGCATGTCGGCGTCGGGCAGGCCGGCGCAATTGTCGTCGGCGGTGAAGCGGGCGATGTTGTAGGCCGCCTCGACGGTGGCGCGCAGGGCCGCGGCGGAAAAATCGGACGTGGTGGCGTTGCCGCGCTTCTGTCCGAGGTAGACGGTCACCCCCACGCCCTTGTCCTTGTTTTGCTCGATCGTCTCGATCTTGCCGCGCCGGACCGTCACCGACAGGCCGCTGCCCTCGCTGATTTCGACGGCGGCATCGGTGCCGCCGGCCTCCTTCGCGTAGCCCAGCACATCGCGTGCGAGCTGTTTGAGCTGGTCCTGGGTATGGATGAAGACGGATTCGTTCATAGGGGGTTTTTCTCGGCTGGCCGTCAAAACAGTTATCATAGCAGCCGTTTACAGTTTTTACCGGTCGGCTTTACAGCTATCGGACATCATCATGCCAAATCCAAACCGCGGTTCCTGCGGGTTCCAGTCCTCCGAGTTCGAGCCGGATTACGACCGCCCCTCCAAGTCAGAACTCAAACGCCAGATGAGCGAGCTGCAAAAGCTGGGCGAACAGCTGGTGGCCGAACCGCGCGACCGCGTCAAGCGCGTGCCGATGCCGGAGGACGTGCGCGACGCGATCCTGGCCTGCCAGCAGATCACCAACCACGAGGGGCGCCGGCGCCAGCTGCAGTTCGTCGGCAAGAAGATGCGCACCCTGGACGAGGAAGAAGTGGCCGTCATCCAGCGCACCATCGACAGCTGGAAAGGCGCGTCCAAGGCCGAGACGGCGCAGCTGCACGCGCTTGAACGCCGCCGCGAAAAGCTGCTGGCCGACGACAAGGCCCTGACCGTGCTGCTGGAAGAGCATCCGGAACTGGACGTGCAGCACCTGCGCGCGCTGATCCGCAATGCCCGCAAGGAGCAGGCCGAGAACAAGCCGCCCAAGGCTTACCGCGAGATTTTCCAGATTCTCAAGGACTTGTCCAAGAAGGGCGCAGCCGCCCGGGACGAGGACGAGAGCGAGGAAGACGATGCCGAACACGACGACGAATGATGTGCTGGTCGTTGGCCTGGTGTCGATTTCCGACCGGGCCAGCGGCGGCGTGTACGAGGACAAGGGCTTGCCGGCCCTGGCCGAATGGCTGGGCAAGGCACTCTCCACCCCGTTTCGCCTCGAGCAGCGCCTGATCCCCGACGAGCGGGCCGTCATCGAACAGACCCTGGTCGAGCTGGTGGACCTGCAGCGCTGCCACCTGGTGCTCACCACCGGCGGCACCGGCCCGGCGCGGCGCGATGTCACGCCCGAAGCCACGCTGGCCATCGGCACCAAGGAGATGCCGGGCTTCGGCGAGCAGATGCGCCAGATCAGCCTGCAGTTCGTCCCGACCGCGATCCTGTCGCGCCAGACCGCGGTGATCCGCGAAAGCGCCGGCGGCCACGCCGCGCTGGTGATGAACCTGCCGGGCCAGCCCAAGGCCATCAAGGAAACCCTGGAAGGCTTGAAAGACGGCGACGGCCGGCAAATCGTCGGCGGCATCTTCGCCGCCGTGCCCTATTGCGTCGACCTGATCGGCGGCCCGTATATGGAAACCGACCCCGCGGTGTGCAAGGCGTTCCGGCCCAAGTCGGCGCTGCGCCCGCAACCAACCTGATTGCTGACTATGTCTACCCTGCTCGAAAACATCGAAATCGAAACTGCGCCCAATCCGGCGGCCGCGATCATCTGGATGCACGGCCTGGGGGCCGACGGCAACGACTTCGTGCCGATGGTGCGCGAACTCGATCTGGCCGGGCTGCCCGCCATCCGCTTCGTGTTTCCCCATGCCGGCACGATGCCGGTGACGGTCAACGGCGGCTACGTGATGCGGGCCTGGTACGACATCAATAACGCCGACCTGGTGCGGCGCGAGGACGAAGGCGGCCTGCGCGCATCGCAGGCGCAGATCGAAGCGCTGATCGCGCGTGAAAAGGCGCGCGGCATTCCAGCCTCGCGCATCGTGCTGGCCGGCTTCTCGCAGGGCTGCGCGATGGCCTTGCAGACCGGCCTGCGCCATCCTGAAGCGCTGGCGGGCATGATGTGCCTGTCCGGCTACGTGCCGCTGGCCGACAAGGTGGAGGCCGAGCGCACCGCGCCAAGCCTGGCGACGCCGATTTTCATGGTGCACGGGCGCGGCGACGGCGTGATCCCGATTTTCCGCGCCGAGCAGTCGCGCGATCTGCTGGTCAAGATGGGCTATCGGGTCGAGTGGCACGAATACATGATGCAGCATTCGCTGTGTCAGGAAGAAGTCGACGATATTTCAGCATGGCTGAAGAAAGTACTGGGCTGATCATGGCGAAGAAAGAACAGATCGACGAAGAGACCATGGCACTGATCAACTGGTGCATCGAGGTCGAAGGCTTCCTGGTCAAGGGCGGCGCGACGCAGAAAGAAGCGCAGGATCATATCGAAGAACAGGTCGAGTGGTTCACCGACCTGTTTTACGACGGCTTGACGCCGGAAGAAGCGGCCAAGGAAGCGCTGGCCTAATCCGGCAGCGGCGCCGCGCTCGACGCGGGCGCCGGCGTCTGCGCCGCATTCATCACCATCGACAGCAAGGTGTAGTAGCCGCTGATGCCCATCAGGTCGACCACGCCCTGCTCGCCGAACAGCGCCAGCGCGCGCGCGTAGGTCGCGTCGCTCACCCGCTTGTGCCCATGCAGCTCGCTGCAAAAGTCATGCACGGCCGCCGCTTCCTCATCCATCCCCGCAGGCCGAACCCGCCGCGCGATCGCATCGATCGTCTCCGCCGGCACGCCTTTTTCCAGCGCGATCGGCGCGTGGATGGCCCACTCCACCTGCTGATTCCACTGCCTTGCCGTGACCAGAATCGCCAGCTCCGACAGGCGCGGCCCGATCGCGCTGCGATAGCGCAGATACTCGCCCATGCGCTGCGCATGCTCCATCAGCTCGGGACTGCGCAGCAGCGCCACGAACGGCCCCACCAGCGCGCCGCGCGGCCCGTCGATGACATGGCGCGCCACCGCGCTTTGCTGCGCACTCCAGTGTTCCGGCGCAATGGGGCCGAGTCGATCCTTCATTGGGGCTGCCTTTGTCAAGTTTTTCCGCGTGTGCGGATTGAAAAAATATTCGCATAGCTTGCGGCAAAAATCAAAAGAATCGCCAGGGTTCAAAGTTATTGTCAACAGACAACTTTTTTGAAAGCGAGGAGTCCAATGAGCCATATCATCCACCGTAGCCTTCGCCACACCCCGCCCGTGGCCGTGAGCGCACAGGGCATGCTGGTGCGCGACAGCCAGGGCAAGACCTATATCGATGCGAGCGGCGGCGCGGCCGTGTCTTCGCTCGGCCACGGCCACCCGGATGTGCTGACGGCGATGCACCGCCAGATCGACCGCAACGCCTATGCCCACACGGCGTTTTTCACCACCGAGGTCGCCGAGGAGCTGGCCGAACGGCTGGTGGCCGGCGCGCCGCACGGAATGTCGGGGGTGTACTTCGTCTCGGGCGGTTCGGAGGCGATGGAAACCGCCCTGAAGCTGGCGCGCCAGTACTGCATCGAGGCTGGCCAGCCCCAGCGCACGGTGTTCATCGCGCGCCGCCAGAGCTATCACGGCAATACCCTGGGCGCGCTGGCCGTCAGCGGCAACGAGTGGCGCCGGCGTCCGTTCGCGCCGCTGCTGATGGACGTGGCGCGGGTGGCGCCGTGCTACGAATACCGCGACCGCGCGCTTGACCAGAGCGTGCACGACTACACCACCGATCTGCTGGCCGAACTGGAGGCGCAGATACTGGCGTCCGGGCCGGAAAATGTGATCGGCTTCGTGGCCGAACCGGTGGTCGGCGCGACGGCCGGCGCGGTGCCGCCCACGCCCGGCTACTTCCGCGGCGTGCGCGCCCTGTGCGACAAGTACGGCCTGCTGTTCATCGCCGATGAAGTCATGTGCGGCATGGGCCGCACCGGCAGCATGTATGCGATCGAACAGGATGACGTGGCGCCGGACCTGATCACCATCGCCAAGGGCCTGGGGGCGGGCTACCAGCCGATCGGCGCGGTGCTGGCCCAGGGGGCGCTGGTGGAACGCCTGCGCAATGGCAGCGGCGTGTTCCAGCACGGGCACACCTACATCGGCCATCCGGTGGCGGCCGCCGCCGCGCTGGCCGTGCAGAAGGTGATCGAGCGCGACGACCTGCTGGCGCAGGTGCGCCAGCGCGGCGAAGCGCTGCGGCGCATGCTCAAACAGGCCTTTGGCGAGCATGCGCACGTGGGCGACATCCGCGGACGCGGCCTGCTGATGGCGGTCGAACTGGTGCACGATCGGGACAGCAAGGAGCCGTTCGATCCGGCCCGCAAGCTGCACGCCGCGATCAAGAACGAGGCGATGGCACGCGGGCTGATGGTCTATCCGATGGGCGGCACCATCGACGGCAACCGCGGCGACCATGTGCTGCTGGCGCCGCCGTTTATCGCTACCGAAGCCGATCTGGGCGAGATCGTCGGGCGTCTGGCCGACGCCGTCGACGCGGCAATCGGCTAAGCTTTTCTGCCCGCCAGCGCGGGCAGGAAGGATCCCTTCCCGACCCGCCGGTTCAAGGCGAACCCCAGCAGGCCGGGAAGTTGCAGCATCACCAGGATGCCGAAGGCGACCCGGTAAGCCATCGGCGGATACTGGTTCGACAGGTTGGGACTCCACACGGCGAGCACCTGCCCGAAGCCGGCCTGGATCAGGAAGGCGCCGATAAAAATCAGCAGGTTCAGACAGGTGGCAGCGCGCCCGGTCAGGTTGGGCGGCATGCTCTGCGCGACGATCGCGTATTCGATGCCGGTGATGGTGCCGATCAGCGTGAACATCACCGACAGCGTCTGGTAGCTGGGCGCATAGTTGAACACCATCCCCAGTTGCACCAGCACGAACAGGGCGATGCCGACGCCGGCCACGTCAAGCGGCTTGATGCCGCGCCGGCCTGCCCATTCGGTCACCATGCCGACGAAAATCGCGCCGAAGATCACCGCCGCCATGCTCAGGTACAGCAGAT
This sequence comes from uncultured Oxalobacteraceae bacterium, assembly GCA_946480015.1. The sequence continues at coordinate 47,188 of CAMLIL010000020.1, forward strand.
AGGCCACGGCCGCGTCGGAAAAGTGCGCGACATCGGACAGCCAGCGCCCCACCCACAGGCCCTGAATGCCGAAAAAGATCGCGTGCGGTACCAGAATGAGCGAAATGGTTTGCCGGAAGGCCGGATCGCGGTAGACGTCCAGCAGCGAGTTGAGGCTCAGTGCTTTGGCATTGGGATTGCTGCCGGCGCGCGGTGTGACCAGCCAGATCAGCAGGCCGGCACAGGCCAGCAGCGCGCCGATCAGCGTGAACAGGCCGCGCCAGTCGGTGTAATTGAGGGCCATCCGGACCGGCAAGGTGGCGCTGGCCGCACCCAGGCCACCGACGGCGATCAGGTAGCCATGCACCGAGGGCAGCTTGGCGGGCGCGATGCAGGATGAGATGGCTTTGACGGCCGACATGAAGCAGCCGCCCAGGCCGAAGCCGATCACGGCGCGCGCCACCAGCAGCTGGGGGAAATTGTGGCCGTGCGCGAACAGCAGTGCGCCCAGCGAGGCCACCAGCATCAGCACCAGCTGCACCCGGCGCGGTCCGAAGCGGTCGAGTGCGATCCCGACCGGGAGCTGTACCAGCGCGAAGGAAAAGAAGAACGCGCTGGTGAGCAACCCAAGCTGGCTCGAGTCGAGCGACATCGAGCCGACCAGGTTGGGCGCCAGCACCGCGTTCACATTGCGCAGCAGCGACGACAGGTAGTGCCCAAGCGCGAATGGCAGGAACACGTAGAAGAATACGGCTACTCCGGACAGCCTTGGCGGCTGCTGTGTCTCGTCCATGGTCGCGCTCCTTGGCCGGTCAGGCTCGAATTGCGGCGGAGATCGGAATCACGCGCGCAGTGTGCTGGCCGTGGCCGTCGTCGGGTTCGCCCTCGAAGAAGAACTTTTCTTTGCCGAAGGCGGGCTTGAGGTGGTCCAGCCAGGTGGCGTTGGCGTCGTACTTGGCGAAGAAGGGTTTCCTGACCCAGTCCGGATTGCGGGCTTGCAGGAACTGCAGCGCGAACAGCTTTTCACCGTTGATGTTGACCACGCCGTCGATCACCACCTTGCCGGGGAAGGCGCTCATGGACGGGCCGCGCACGGTGCGCGACAGGCCCGAGACCATCTGGTAAGCGGCCTGGAAGATCTCGTGGGCGCGCGCCAGCGGCAGGGCGAAATACTCGCTCGGACCGGTGTCGCGTTCGACGAACATATAGTAGGGAATCGCGCCCAGGCGCACGCCGGTGGTCCACAGTTCGGCCCAGCTTTTCGGGTCTTCGTTGATGTGGCGGATCAGGGGGCCCTGCATGCGCAGGGTGGCGCCGGTGGAGACGATGCGCTTGACGGCCTTCTGGGCGATGTCGCTGCGCAGTTCGACCGCGTGGTTGTAGTGCCCCATGATGGCCAGGTTCTTGCCGGCCGCGACCACCTTTTCGAACAGGCGCATCAGGTCGTCGGCGTCCTTGTCGGTCACGAAGCGCTGCGGCCAGTACGCCACCGACTTGGTGCCGATGCGGATGTTCTGGATGTGCGCCAGCTCGGGCGCCAGCAGCGGTTCGATGAAGTCGGCCAGCGAGCGGGTATTCATGATCATCGGGTCGCCCCCGGTGATCAATACGTCGGTCACGCCGGTATTGGCCTTCAGGTAGGACACCAGCTCGCCGGTTTCACGGGCGTCGAACTTCATGTCTTCCATGCCGACGAACTGCGGCCAGCGGAAGCAGAAGGTGCAGTAGGCGTGGCAGGTCTGGCCGGCGCTGGGGAAGAACAGCACGGTTTCCTTGTACTTGTGCTGCAGGCCGCGCAAGGGCGCGTCGTTGACGCGCGGGACGTTGTGGGTCATTTGCCCGGCCGGGTGCGGGTTCATGCGCATGCGGATCGCGTGCACCAGTTTGGCGGTGGCGGCATCGTCCTTCTTGTGCAGCACCAGCTCGCGCAGCTGTTCGTATTCCTGCGCCTGCAGCATGTCGCGGTGCGGGAACACCAGGCGATAAATCGGATCGTCGGGGATGTTGCTCCAGTCGATCAACTGGTCCATCACGTATTCGTTGGTGCGAAACGGCAGCACGTGCGATACCACCTGCACCGCTTCCTGCAGTTCGGGGCTGAGGTATTGCCAGTGGCGGGCGTTGACGATCGACTGGCGGGTGTACGGCTTGAATTTGGCGGGCATCGGTTCAGTACTCACGGCGGCTCCTGGAGGGATGAAACAGCAAAGATGAAGAGCCATCTTAGGCTTGCCGTACAGCATTCAAATTGCCGCACATCAATACGCACACAAATCCAACAGGAAACATCTCGCTTGCGTTTGCGCAAACCCACGGACGCATGGCGGCGTACATTACGCAGTGCACATAGGAAACACTTGATCGATATACTTTTCACCGAGGAAATCACCATGAAACTGTTCACTTGCGCCCTGGCTGTCAGCCTGGCCCTTGGCGCCGGCAGCGCCAGCGCCAACGAACCGACCGAAAAAGACGCCATCGCCATGGCAGAGAAAGGCGCGGCCCTCATCAAGTCCAAGGGCAAGGAGGAAATGATGAAGCGCATCACCGCCAAGGACCCGGAGTTCGTTCAGGGTTCGCTGTACGTCGACATGCGCGACATCAAGACCGGCATCGTGCTGGCTCATCCGATCAATCAGTCGATCGTCGGCAAGGACCTGACCGACGTGCCGGACGCGAGCGGCAAGAAGTACCGCCGCGAAATCATCGAACTGGCCGCCGCCAAGGGCAAGGGCTGGGTCGATTACCAGTACAAGAATCCCACCACCGGCAAGATTGAACCGAAGACCACCTATATCCTGCGCGTCAACGATGTGGTGCTGGAAGCGGGCATTTATAAAAAATAGCGCGATCGCAGGCGGCAGCTGCCGCCTGACGGGGACTTGCCGGGGAGCGTTACATGCTGAATAAACTGAGAATAGGTCCCAAGCTGCTGCTCGCGCCTGGTCTGGTGCTGCTGCTGCTGATGCTGGTGGCCGGGGGCGCCTATTACGGCATGGTGCGCCAGAACGCGTCGCTGGAAAACATGGTGCAAGTGCGCGCGGCGCGCCTGAAAGCGGTGGCCGATGTGGCCGGGGAGGCCAAGTTCGCCCACGCCAATGTGTATCAGCTGCTGGCCTGGATCAACGGCAGCTTCGCCAAGGCGCGCCTGGACGCGCTGACAGCCGACATCGCCAAACGCCAGCGCGCCGTGGCGCGTGGACTCGATGAGCTGGCGGCGGTGGCCGACCCGGCCGAGCGCAAGCTGGTCGACAAGGCGAAAACCGAACTGGCGGGCTACCACAAGACCACCGCCGAAGCGATCGAACTGGCCCAGGTCGACAATTCGATCGCCACCAACTCGATGCAGAAGGCCGACAAGCATTTCGATGTGGTCAACTTTCAGCTCAAGGCGCTGGCGACGCTGGAAAAGGACTTGAGCGAGCGCGCCTATGCCAGCGCCCGCGAAGAATTCCGCACCCTGGGCATCGTCATGAGCGGCCTGGTGCTGCTGTCGGTGGCGCTGTCGGTGGCCATTTCCATGCTGGTGCGGCGTTCCATGCTGGCCGATGTGCGCGCCATTGCCAGCGTGGTCGGCGATCTGGCCGAAGGCCGCCTGCAACAGGGCGCGGCCAGCAGCGGCAAGGACGAAATCGCCGTCACCTCGCGCGCGCTCGACCAGACCATCGGCACGCTGACGGCGACCCTGCGCACCGTGCTGCAATCGGTGCAGTCGATCGACACGGCCTCGCGCGAAATCGCCACCGGCAACCTGGACCTGTCGAACCGCACCGAGCGCCAGGCCGGCTCGCTGGAGGAAACCGCCAGCACGATCGAGGTATTGACCAGCGCGGTGCGCGAGAATGCCAGCAACGCCCGGCGCGCCCACGAGCTGGCGGCGAGCGCGTCGCAACTGGCCGAGCAAGGCGGGCGCGCGGTCGGCAGCGCGGTGGCGACGATGGAACAGATCAAGTCCAGCAGCCGCCAGATCGTCGACATCATCGGCGTCATCGATTCGATCTCGTTCCAGACCAATATCCTGGCGCTGAACGCGGCGGTGGAAGCCGCGCGCGCCGGCGAACAGGGGCGCGGCTTCGCGGTGGTGGCGGCCGAAGTGCGCACGCTGGCGCAGCGCTCGGCCGCGGCGGCCAAGGAAATCAAGGGCTTGATCTCGGCCTCGGTGAGCATCATCGACGGCGGCAGCGCGTCGGTCAACCAGGCCGGCAGCAGCATGGGCGCGATCGTGGCCTCGGTGCGCGAAGTCAACCAGATCATCGAACGCATTTCGGTGGCCAGCGCCGAACAGGCCGAAGGCATCGCCGAAGTCAACCAGGCGGTCAACCAGATGGATGCCATGACCCAGCAGAATGCCGCCCTGGTCGAACAAGCGGCGGCCGCCGCCGAGAGCCTGAACGAACAGACCGCCAATTTGGCGCGCGCGGTGTCGATCTTCAAGATCGCCGACGAGGAGCCGGCCTACGTGGCGGAGGAGGTGCCCGCCCTGCACGCCGACCCGGACGCCGGATTTTGCGATCCGCAGGAGCGGCGCAGCCCGGCCAGCGCGATGCGCGGCGGCGCCAGGGCCGCGTTGCAGCAGCCGCCGCGGGACCGGCGCGGCGCTAACGAAATGGCCGGCTGAGATAGCGCGAGCCGGCCATGCCGAACCGCCACGGCACCTCCATCGCCTTGGAGATGCCGATGCGCGGTCCCTCCACCACCGCGACCGGCCCGGGCGGCGGCGCCAGCGCGAACGGCGCCTTGCCCAGCGAGCGGCCGTTGTGCGCGCGCGTCACCCCCAGCGCCTGGCACAGCTTGCCGGGGCCGGAGCACAGCAGCCGGATATCCTCGACCCCGCGCCGTTCGACCATGATGGCAATGCCAGCCAGCGGTTCGAGCGCGCGGATCAAGACCCCGGCGCCATGTCCCTCTTCCCGGCAGACGAAATTCAGACACCAGTGAATGCCATAGGAACGGTAGACATAGGCATGGCCGGGATGGCCGAACATGGCGCCGTTGCGCTCGGTGGGGCCGCCGAAACTGTGCGAGGCCGCGTCCGTCATGTCGTAGGCTTCGGTCTCGACGATGCGCCCGCCCACCCCGTCGACCAGCACCACCACGCCGACCAGCTGGCGTGCGACCACATGCGACGGGGCATGGAAATCGATACCTGCGAGGATAGTTTTCATAGCAAGAATTCTATAACGACATCGCCCCGGCACGGCGTACTGGCAGATTTGCGACAAATGTGAAATGCCTGAGTGCAACTATCGTGCGACTGAGGTAAAGTGCTACCTTGTGCGCCATCTGTATTGCAGCCTAATTCCATGAGAAATCTAGCCTCCCCGGCAACGACCGCCGATCCGGTCGAGGCCCTGATCAAGTCGATCCGCATCCCACCGCGGCCCAGCCTGCTCGCCGACCTGCAGCGCGAGCTGGCCAGCGACGAGCCGTCGCCGGCGGCGATCGGCCGCATCATCGCCCGTGATGTGGGCATGTCGGGCGCCCTGCTCAAGCTGGCCAACTCCTCGTTTTACGGCGGCAAGCGCAAGGCCAAATCGATCGACCAGGCCATTATTTTCCTCGGGATCAACCAGGTTGCGGCCCTGATGACGGGCTTGCTGGCGCGCCAGTCGATTCCGACCGATAACGCCGCTTTGGCCAGTTTCTGGGATATTTCGTCCCGGCGCGCGCAAGCGATGGTGTATCTCTCGCGCAAGCTGCGCATCGGCGAAGTGGACGTGGCGCATACCTTCGGCCTGTTTTGCGATACCGGCGTGCCGCTGCTGCTGGAGCGCTTTCCCACCTATGCGATGACCCTGGCCGACTGCGCCAGCGAAGCCGAGCGCCCGGTGACGGCGCTGGAGGACGAGCGCCACAGCACCAATCACGCCGCCATCGGCTGCCTGCTGGCGCGCAACTGGGGCTTGTCGAGCGATGTGTCGGTGGCCATCTTGCACCACCAGGATTACAGCGTGCTGGAAGACAGCGCCACCGACGACGCGGTGCGCTCGCTGGTGGCGCTATCGCTGCTGGCCGAAAGCGCGATTCAGCAATACCAGGGCCACGCCGGTTCGCTCGAATGGAACAAGGGCGGCGCGCGCGCCTGCGCCTACCTCGGTCTGAGCGAGGGCGAAACCACCGATTTGCTGGATGAATTGCACGACACTTTCCACGCTGACCAGTAGCCTTTGACAAGGCGCGCGGCGCGGACGATACTGCAATAACAGCCTGTCCACAGCACAGGCGGCGCACAGCAGGAGACGACATGCGCACCCTGTCCAGAATCATCCAGGCGTTTTCGCTCGCCGTCGTGACGGTGCTGACCAGCGGCTGCGCCAGCGTGCGCCCCCCGCCGCCTCCCATCCCTGCCGAACTGTTTGCCGACGCGCGCTTCCAGGCTCCCCCCGTCCAGCCGAACGCCGACGAGCTGTTCAGCGTCAGCCCGGCCATGCGCGCGTACTTGCACAGTCCTAAATTCACCCGAGAAATACGCGCCAATGGCGCCGCGCGCGGGCTGGTCGACGCGCTCTATATGAACGGCGAACTCAAGCTCGAATACGATTCGTCCATGACCCGCAACGCCGCCGAAACGTTCGACGCGCGCATGGGCAATTGCCTGTCCCTGGTGATCATGACGGCGGCGTTCGCCCGCGAACTGGGATTGACCGTGCAATTCCAGGATGTGGCCATCGACCAGGTCTGGACCCGCACCGGCGGCATGTATTTCGCCAACACGCACGTGAACGTGAGCATCGGCACGCGCCTTGCCGATCCATTCCAGTTCGAAACGGGCAACCGGGTACTGACCATTGATTTCATTCCCGCGCCGGATGCCGGATCGCTGCGCGCGCACCAGATCGACGAAGAAACCATCGTGTCGATGTACATGAACAACCGGGCCGCCGAACTGCTGGCCGAAGGGAAGACCGACGCGGCGTACTGGTGGGCGCGCAATGCCTTGCAGCGCAACCCGGGGCATATGAATCTGTATAACACCCTGGGCGTCATTTATCAGCGCCACGGCGACCTGGCCCAGGCCGAACAGGTCTTCAAGGCCGGGCTGACGCGCGAGCCGGAAAACCTGAACGTGCTGCACAATCTGGTGCCGGTGCTCAAGGGACTGGGCAAGGAGGCCGAAGCGGGCGCGCTCACCGCGCGGCTGGCGCGGATCGACCCGCGGCCACCGTTCTACTACTTCGCCCTCGGCCAGAAAGCCATGCTCGAGCGGCGCTGGGAAGATGCAAAAATGAATTTCATCAAGGAAGTGCGGCGCTCGCCGTATTCCCACGAATTCCATTTCTGGCTGGCGATGGCTCAATTACAACTTGGCGAAATCAGCGCCGCGCGCGAACAGCTGACCCAGGCACGCGAAACCAGCACCACCAAGGCCAACACCCAGCGCTACACCGACAAGCTGGCCCATCTGCGCATGCTGACTGCGCGCCAGTACTAGCGGCAAGCCCGGGTGGACGGATGCGGTGCCAGGCACTAGAGTTGCCAGCATCCACCGTCGCGCGCATCGTTTGGTATGTCTGCGATCGGCCAATTTACCGATCTTGAAGGATGTACCGTGCGATCGTTTCTAATGAAACTTCGCGGCGACGGCGCCGCATTGCCACCGAAGCATAGCAGCCGCAGCGTGGCCATCGCCTGGCTGGGCGGAGTCTGCGCCATCACGGCGGTGGCAACGTTCACCAACGCGCTGTCGGCCATGCTGGTGCTGGGTTCCTTCGAGTTCGGCCATTGGCTTGAGCTGCCTGCACCTGTTCGGGCCGGCCTGGTGGGCGATGGCTATTGCGGTCGGCACCGCCATCGCCGTGATGATGCTCACCCGCACGGTGCATCCGCCTGCCGGATCGAATCCTGTCATCGTGTTCGTGTCGCAGCCGAGCTGGGGCTTCCTGCTGTTTGCCCACGGCGCTGGGGGCGCTGGTGATCGTGGCAGTGGCGCTGCTGTACAACAACGCGACGCGGGCTACTCGGTATCCGAAGTATTGGTGAGTCAAAAGGGGACGGCGCCTGCAGGACTGCAGGTATTGCTGGCCCAGCGCACATGCCAAACGTATTATCGTCTCGTCCAACTTACGTCGAGCGCGCCTAGTCGGCGTCCGCTTGCACCTGCATCGTAGGATGCCGCAGCTTGGAGTTGCGAGCGTCAGGAACGATTACCAACTTCACTTCAAGCCTGCACGCACCAGAGCAAGCGCGCAATTAATGGGGATTATTTGAGTGCTCCCACTCCCGACACCCGCGATGCGGCGCTCAGTCTCCGCGCCAATGCCGGCTATATATATATAGGCGTCCCCGTAAAAACTGACAACGAGTAATTGCCCCAGCTTTCCGGTGGTTCAAGCTCACACTGGAAGGCGCCTCGCTGCGGGCATGGCAGGACTTATCTGTGGGCGAGAGTTCAAGTTCCAGATAAGGAAAGACTATGTGGAGTGGCTTACCATCGTAAAGGATAGGGCTTTCCGTGCCGGAATTCCATTACGGGCGGAACTGCTGAATCTGGTATACGCATTGCACGACGAATTGGGGCACGAAGCCGAAGCTGAAAGTCTGGGGATCAATACTTCATGCGTCCATCCCGACATTTACATGAACGAACTGCTCGTTGGAATGAGAGTCATTCATCAGGTCCTGCCGGCGATAATGAAGAAACTCGGAATCGAATTCGAATTAGATACATCGGAATTGCGCCTTAACAACTAGGTATGGCTGCAACACATCGTTCCGCCAACGCACTCTATCAACAGATGATATAGTTCTCTGATGAAGGGTGACCCGGCCATTGATACGCTTCTGGACCTACATGGCTCGATTCTCGACCAAGGAGGTGGGTATTGGATCAAAATTGAGGCTTGGCAGGCAGAAATCTCGAACGCGATGCCGCACGGAATACGCTATTCACTGACGCTGCACGAGCCGTATGGAAAGCGCATCCTTGGATACGACAATTCCCATGCGGTAAAGCCGCCCAAGAAGTTCAAGTACGCCGGACGCATCTTGCCTTATGATCACAAGCACCGACATGCTGCGGACAAAGGCATACCCTACGAATTCAAGGATGCGCAGCAACTGCTCAACGATTTCTTTGCAGATGTTGACCGAGTCTTGCAGGAGGCAAGAAAACGATGAAACCGATTCTGATTGGCATCATGCCGCAAGAACGAATACGCGAGCGCGTGCTTGCGATCGCCCGCGGCAGCTACAAACCGAAGCCGAACGAGCCCAAGATTTGGTTCAATTCCATGAAATCTCTGGCCGAAATACTGAGTGACGACAACCGCGCACTGCTGCACATAATCATGGAAACAAGGCCAGAGTCCATCTCGGCATTGGCGGAACTAACTGGCCGTAAACCGAGCAATCTTTCGCGCACCTTGAAAACGATGTCCAATTACGGCCTCGTGGAATTGAAGCGAGAGCGAAATCAAGTGCGCCCTGTCGCCAAAGCCACGAGATTTCATATCGTGGCCCACTAATTCATAATTCGCCCAAGAGCGCGACGCAAGGCTGTCCACCTATCAAGTTTTTCACCATATGGCTTGGTGTACGCGGGGCTGCTCGACGGAAGGCAAATGATTTGATAGCGCGATGCATGTTCGCCGAGCACTCGTGCGCCGAGCTTGGCGGCAGTCCCGCCATTGAATGCAATGCTATGAATGGCCGGGAAGCGCGCAAGTAGCGCGAGAAGATCGTTGTCATCGCGCTGACGGATATGACTATCCAAACTGCCGGAGCGATGCGCTTCGGCGACCACGTCCCACAGGCCAATGCCGTGTCGAAGCAGCGTTTGCAGGCGCCGGGCGTAGTCAAGTGACACCAACTCGGCGCCGATTACCTCGGACATCAGCATCCAGAAGCGGTTTTGCGGGTTTGCATAGTATTGCTGAAGAACCAGCGATTTCTCACCAGGCAAGCTACCCAGTATGAGCAAACGGGTTCGATCATCGACTACCGGATCGAAGCAGCGCTTCCGCAGGCTGGAAGGGGATGGCATAGTGGCAAGCATGGCCGGATTGTACCGGCCCGGGTGTAGAATCGTCAGCGATATTCACACAGCCGGAGCACTCATGCAGGCAAGCGATTCTCCCCGCCCGATCGACGTACTGCTCGCCAGGTACCGCGAGAGCCATCTGAACCACGCCAATGAGCTGATCCATTTCGTTTGCGTGCCGGTCATCGTGTTTACCCTGCTCGGCATCCTGTGGTGGATCCATCCGCTGGTGGCGCTGGCGGCAACGGCGGCATCGCTGTGGTATTACCAGAAACTGTCGCGCCCGTTCGCGCTGGGGATGCTGGCGATGGCCGCGCTGATGCTCATTGTGCTCAGCCTGCTTCCGCCCATCGTGGTGCTGCCGCTGTCGATCGGCATTTTCGTGGTGGCGTGGATCGGGCAATTTATCGGCCATAAGATCGAAGGCAAAAAGCCCTCGTTTCTGGACGATGTGCGCTTTCTGCTGATCGGCCCGCTGTTCGTGCTCAGCTTCCTGTACCGGCGCATGCACATCGCCTGGTAAGCGCGCTAGTTCAGCAAGGACTCGCTTTGCAGGCGCAGCGCGGTCGTGTCGGCTACGTCAACGCCGAAGCCATTGTCGTTCTGGTGCGCGGTCAGCAGCAACTGGGTGCAAACCACCACATACACGATCAGCACGGCAATCTTCAGGTGCAGAGAGGGCTTCATGCCATTACCTCTAGATTGATCAAACCTCATGGCCAGTATCGCCTGCCGCCGTGCGGTTTTCGACAGCGCCCGGCAAAAAATCCTGGAAGTGTGGTTTTATCGCCAAGACGGCAGGAAACCTGTTTCCCCCTATACTTGCTCGATGTCCTCACCCTTCACCTTCACCCACAGACCCGTCATGACAACAAGTACGCTGACCATCCGCTCCGCCGCACCCGAAGACCTCCGCGCCATCCTCGGCATGATCGAGGAACTGGCCGCATTCGAAAAACTGTCGCATCTGCTGGTGGCGACCGAAGCGACCTTGCACGACGGACTATTCGGCCCGCAGCGCAGTTGCGAAGCACTGGTCGGTGTCGAGAACGGCGAGGTAGTCTGCTACGCGCTGTTCTTCCATAACTACTCGACCTTCCTCGCGCGAAAAGGGATTTACCTCGAAGACTTGTATGTGCGCCAGACGCATCGTGCCAAAGGCTATGGCAAGCAATTGATGATCGCCGTGGCGCAGCTGGCGGTCGAGCGCGGTTGCGGGCGCTTCGAATGGTCGGTGCTCGACTGGAACGAAACTGCCATCAACTTTTATCAGGGCATGGGCGCCGACGTCATGCCGGACTGGCGCATCTGCCGCGTGGCCGGCAGCGCCCTCCATGCTCTGGCCGCAGCTGGATAAGAAAAAGCCCACGGGGCCGATGGCGCCGTGGGCGAACCCATGTGGTTAATATGGGGAGGGGAGACTGGAATCAATCTACGCCTTATCATAGTTGCTTGGCTGCGTAGATACTTGAGGCTTTACAATTACTTACTCCTGTTCGGCGTTCGTTCTCTGACACCAATAATTACAGATGCGCAAACTTCTATATTGAGCTTTATCAAGGAAGTGCGGGCCGGCGCCGCAGCGCGCAACGTTCGAGCAGCTCGAACAACGCTTGGGTAAGCAGCGCCAGCACGGCGGCGGGAATGGCGCCGGCCAGCAACATATCGTTGTCGTTCAAGGCCAGCCCGATGGTGATGCGTTCGCCGAAGCCGCCGGCGCCGATGAAGGCGGCGATCGTGGCCGTGCCCACGCTCATCACTGCGGCGGTTTTCACGCCCGCCAGTATCACCGGCAGGGCCAGCGGCAATTCCACCTCCCACAGACGCTGGCGCGCCGTCAGCCCCAGGGCCAGCGCGGCCATGCGCAAGCCCGCCGGCACGCCCAGCACGCCGGTACAGGTATTGCGCACGATCGGCAGCAGCGCGTACACGAACATCGCCACCAGCGCCGGCACCGTGCCGATCATGCCCAGCACCGGAATCAGCATGGCCAGCAGCGCCAGCGACGGCACGGTCTGCAGCATGCCGGCGAGCGCCAGTACCGGCTGGCGCAGGCGCGGCGCGAATGCGGCGATGATCCCGAGCGGCAGCCCCACCAGACAGGCCAGCGCCACCGAGGCCAGCACCAGCAGCACATGCTGGCGCGTCAGCGTCCACAGGCGCTGGTCGAACAGCTTGGCCATCAAGCCGCTGCGCCCGGCCGATGGCGCGGACGGCGCGAGAAATCCGCGCGCCACGTCGGCGAAGCTTTTTCCCTCCAGTTCGACTGCTGCGTTCATGGCGATCATGCGCGCCGGCGGAATGCGCCCCTCGAGCGCGGCGATGGCCTTCCATTGCCGCGGAAAGCGCACCGGCGCATCGAGCCGGTACAGCAGCACGGCGTCGTAGCGCGGGAAGAATCCTCTGTCGTCGTCGAGCAGCGTCAAGCCGTATCTGGCGATCTTGGCGTCGGTCGAATAGATGTCGATCACGTCGACCTGCCCTGCGGCCAGCGCTTCGTAGGCGATGCCGTGATCGAGGCCTTGCGGCTGCGCCTTCAGTCCATAGCGCGCCGCCAGGCCAGGCCACCCGTCGGCGCGCCCGATGAATTCGTGCGACAGCCCGAAACGCAGGGCGTTCTGGCGCGCCAGGCCGGACAAGGATGCGATGCCGGCGCCGGCGCGCATCGCCAGCGCATAGGTGTTGTTGAAACCGAGCGGCACCGCCACGCCGAGACCGCGCCGCTTCAGGGCGGCGCGCATCTCATCCGGTGTGCTGGCCTTGCTGTTCTTGAGGATATCGCGGTCGATGGTGCCCAGGTATTCCGGATACACGTCGATGCTGCCGGCCTGCAGCGCCGCCAGCACGATGGCGGTATTGCCGAGGCCCTGGCGGTGCTCGGCCCGGCCATGCGCGGCTGCCGTCTGGGTCACAATTTCGCCCAAAATATACGATTCGGTGAAGCGCTTCGAGCCAACCCGCAGCACATCGCCGGCCGCCAGCGCAGGGACCAGGACAGCCAGCCAGCACAAGGCCGCAGCAAACAGGACGCGCACAGGCACTCCCCAATCGGTCAATCGGGCAAGCTTACCATCGGCGCGCGCAGGCGGCCGCCATTGACCACGGCGCGGCAGGGATTGAAGCCGATGGCGTAGGCCAGTTCGGCCGGGCGGGCGATGTCCCACAAGGCGAAATCGGCGCGCTTGCCGACCTCGAGCGAGCCGGCCTGGTCCTGCAGGCCGAGCGCACGCGCGGCGTGCACGGTGCAGCCGGCCAGCGCTTCGCGCGGGGTCAGGCGCCACAAGGTGCAGCCCATGTTCATCGCCAGCAGGATCGAGGTCATGGGCGAAGTGCCGGGATTGCAGTCGGTGGCCAGCGCCATCGGCACGCCCGCGGCGCGCAGCGCGGCAATCGGCGGTGGCTGGGTATCGCGCAGGAAGTAGTAAGCGCCCGGCAGCAGCACCGCCACGGTGCCGGCGGCGGCCATCGCGGCGATGCCGGCGTCGCTCAGGTGTTCGAGGTGGTCGGCCGACAGGCCGCCGTAGCGGGCCACCAGCGCCGCGCCGCCCTGGTCGGACAGCTGCTCGGCGTGCAGCTTGACCGGCAGGCCGCGCGCGCGCGCCGCCGCGAACACCCGTTCGGTCTGCGCCGGCGAAAAGCCGATACGCTCGCAAAATACGTCGACGGCATCGGCCAGCCCGTCCAATTGAGGGAGCATGGCGCAAACGGCGTCGATGTAATCGTCCGGCCGCGCGGCGAACTCCGGCGGCAGCGCGTGCGCGCCCAAAAAAGTGGTCCGCACCGTGACCGGCAACAGCTCGCCGACCTTGCGCGCGGCCCGCAACATCGTGGTCTCGGCCTCGAGCGACAAACCATAGCCGGACTTGATTTCCAGCGTGGTCACGCCTTCGGCCAGCAATGCCGCCACGCGCGGCAGGCTTTGGCGCAGCAGTTCGGCTTCGCCGGCGGCGCGGGTGGCGCGCACGGTGGACATGATGCCGCCGCCGGCGCGCGCGATGTCCTCGTAGCTGGCGCCGTTCAGGCGCGCCTCGAACTCATCGCTGCGCGTGCCCGCGTGGACGATGTGGGTGTGGCAGTCGATCAGGCCCGGCGTCAGCCAGCAGCCGCGGCCGTCGTGCACAGTGCGCGCCGCCGGCGCACCGGCGCGCGCGCCGAGCCAGGCGATCCGCCCATCCTCGACCGCGATGGCGCCGTCGGTCACGTCGCCGCGCGCCGATAGCGTCGCCAGGTGGACGTTGGTGAACAGCGCGTCGCAGGCCATGCCTAGCCGGGAGCGATGAAGATGTCCACCACCAGCACCACGGCGCGGATCGCTTCGAGCGTCCACACGGTCGGCGTATCGAACACGATGGTGTCGAAGCGCACCAGGCCGATGCGCTCGGCATCGCTGCTGACCGACAGGCCCTCGCCTTCGGCCAGGAACAGCACCGTGATGTCGCCGCGCGGCGCAAACGCCGAGGCGCCTTCCAGCGTGCGCCGGCCCATGCGGTGATGGCAGCGGTTGCGCCGGGTCATGACGTTGAAATCGGTGCTGGGGCCGCCGCTGAGCGTGGCGGTGATGTCGGACTCGCCGGCGAACTCGAAGATCGGCTCGTCGTCGGTGAGGAGAAAGCGCCTGCCGTCACCGGTATCGAGCACCCCGCCCGGTCCGTCCACCAGCGCCAGGGTGCGGTCGATGCCCGGATAGTGCGAAAACGGTCCGTCGTGGGCGATGGTGGCCAGGCTGATGCGCCAGTCGAAGCTGTCGAAGGTCGCGCCGGGCGGGGCGGCGGCGATCTCGATGGTGCTGCCGCCGCCATTTTTCCACGGCGAGGACTCCAGACCGGCATAGGGAATCAGTAATGTCATGTTCGCAGTGTCCGCAGTTGAGCGAGAGTCTGTTGATAGCGTTGCGCAATCGCCGCCTGCGCAACGTGCCTGTGATCGCGCACGACCCAGCGGCCGCCGACCATCACATCCCTGACAAGATTATCATTACCGCAGAAAATCAGGCGATTCAACACGTCCGCGGGCCTGGCGTCGGCCAGATTCGGGTGGGCGCTGTCGAGCACCAGCAGGTCGGCGCGGCGCCCGGTCTCGAGCGCGCCGACCGGCCTGCCGGCCGCCTGTGCCCCGCCGCGCAGCGCGCTTTGCCACAGGAAGTCGCCCACGCGGCGCTGGCCGGGCCCGACCGCCACGTTACGGCGGCGCTGCCGCAGGCGCTGGCCGTACTCCAGCCAGCGCAGCTCTTCCACAGGCGACTGCGAGACATGGCTGTCGCTGCCGATGCCGAAGACGCCGCCCGCGGCCAGGTACGGCGCCAGCGCAAACAGGCCGTCGCCCAGATTGGCCTCGGTGGTCGGACACAAACCCGCCACCGCCCCGCTGGCGGCCAGCGCGGCCAGTTCGCCCTCGTCCGCATGGGTCGCGTGCACCAGGCACCAGCGCGGGCCGAGCCCCACATGGTCGAACAGATAGCGCAGCGGCCTGGCCCCCGTGCTGGCCAGGCACTGCTCGACTTCGCCGGCCTGCTCGGCGATATGGATGTGCAGCGGACGCCCACCCGGCATGCCGCGCACCAGTTCGGCAATCTGGGCGAGCGAGGCCGCGCGCAGCGAATGGGGCGCCGCGCCGATTTCGGTCTGGCCGTCGCGCAGCGGGCCGAGCGCCTCGACGATGCGCAGCACCTCGTCCACACCAGTGCGAAAGCGCTGCTGTTCCAGCCGCAGCGCCTGTTCGCCGAAGCCGCTGTAGCTGTACAGCACCGGCAGCATGGTGATGCCGATGCCGGTGGCGCGCGCCGCGCCGATCACCCGTTCGGCGGTATCGGCGGGGCGGCCATACAGCGCACCGGCGGGGTCGCGCTGCAGGTAGTGGAATTCGCACACCGAGGTGTAGCCGTGGCGCAGGCATTCGGCGAACAGCTGGGCCGCGATGGTTTCGATGTGGTCCGGCGTGAGATGGCGCGCGAAGCGGTACATCAGGTCGCGCCAGCTCCAGAAGCTGTCGGGGCTGTCGCCGGCCGCTTCGGTCAGGCCGCCCAAGGCGCGCTGGAAGGCGTGCGAATGCAGGTTGACCATGCCCGGTACCACCCAGTCGGCGCGCGCATGCATGGCCGGCGCCGCGCCGGCCTGCACGGCGCTCAGGGTGCCGTCGCGGTCCCAGCTGATCAACACGTTTTCCTGCCAGCCCTCAGGCAGCAGCGCGTGGCGCGCAAACAGGCTGGTCATGCGCGCGCCCAGGCGACGGCTGCGCGCAGCAGCTCGCGCAGCAGCGGCTGCACCTCGGCCGCCAGTTCGGGGCGGTAGGTGAACGGGGCCTGCTCGTCCATGTACAGGCACTGGCACATCTCCAGCTGGATCGCGTGCACGCCGCGCTCCGGCCGCCCATACTGGCGGGTGATATAGCCGCCCTTGAAGCGGCCGTTGTGGGCGACCGAGTAGCGTTCCTGCGCGGCGGCCGGCGCCATCACGGCGGCATCGAGCCCGTTGGCGCAGGCCGATCCTTGCGCGGTGCCGAAGTTCAGGTCGGGCAGGCGGCCTTCGAAGAAACGCGGCACGCGCGAGGCGATCGAATGCGCGTCCCACAGCACCACCCTGCCGTGGCAAGCCAGCAGGCGGTCCAGCTCCGTGCGCAGGGCCACGTGATAGGGCTGCCAGTAGCGTGCCAGGCGTTCGGCGATTTCGTCGCGGCCGGGCACATCGTCCCTGGCGTACAGCGGCTCCTTGTGAAAGGTATCGACCGGGCACAGGCCGGTGGTGTCCATGCCCGGATAGAGATTGAAGTCTTCGGGCGGCCGGTTCAGGTCGATCACGTAGCGCGACCAGCGCGCCGCCAGCACCGAGGCGCCCATCGCCGCGGCAAAGCCGTACAGCTTGTCCAGATGCCAGTCGGTGTCGGCGCGCACCAGCGCTTCCGGGGTCAGGCGCGCGGCGATGTCGTCGGGGATGTCGGTGCCCACGTGCGGAATCGACACCAGCAGCGGGAGTGTGCCTGCTTCGAATCTGAAATCCATGCCAGGCTCCCTTATTGGTACAGCGTTGCAAACACGTCCGCGCAGGCCGCCGAGAGGGCGCCATCGATGACCAGCCGGCGCGCCGCCTCGATATCGGGCGCCAGGAAGCGGTCGGCGTCGAAGAACGGCACCTGCTCGCGCAGCAGCGCGTGCACATGTTCGAGGTGCGGCGACGAAGCCAGCGGACGGTGGAAATCGATCCCCTGGGCCGCGGCCAGCAGCTCGATGGCGACAATGACAGCCGTATTGTGCGCCATCTCGTCGAGCCGGCGCGCGGCGAAGGTGGCCATGCTGACGTGGTCTTCCTGGTTGGCCGAGGTGGGCAGGCTGT
>CAMLIL010000021.1 GCA_946480015.1 uncultured Oxalobacteraceae bacterium
ACGAAGAACACGGCGGCACCGCAGTGTCGGCGCGCGAACTGGGCGTGGACGAACATGCGATACGGATTAGTTTATATAGTATGGACAGTGGTGAGTCACCTGCACTTATGGGCTTGCAATACAATTCCTTTGTGTCCATAGGTGATGAGGTGTTTGAGGGACCATTCGGTAGATCTTGTCCACGCTTTGCCACTGGAAAACGGCCGAAGCAACGTCAACGTTTTAGCGGGAGGGGGCGATGACAAAGCATGGATGCGGACCTGAAACACAAGCTACAAAATACTTGCGCCAGCATGGCGTCAATTATTCCAGTCATTTATACGATTACGAAGAACACGGCGGAACCAATTTATCGTCACGTGAACTTGATGTCGATGAACATATAGTTATAAAAACGCTCATTATGGAGGATGAGCTGGGCAAACCATTAATTGTGCTGATGCATGGAGATTGGAAGGTCTCGACAAAGGAACTTGCCCGACAAGTTGGATGCAAAAAAGTTGAGCCTTGTAAGCCGGAAGTGGCTAACCGCCATACTGGTTTTCTTATTGGTGGCACCAGCCCGTTCGGTACGAAAAAGAGAATGCCAGTTTACGTCGAGAAAACCATACTCGATTTACCAACTATTTACATAAACGGTGGACGTCGAGGCTATCTTGTTAGCATGTCGCCTCGTGAATTGATCCGTGTACTTGAGCCAAGTGTTGTCGAGGCGGCACTAAGGTAGGGGTAGCATCACAGATCGTTTTAAGCGCACTTCACGTTTCTGCATCCAGTATCCAAAACAGGAAACCAAATTTTCTATTGAGTATGATGACAAATTTACGATTGGATCGATGGTGTTGACTTTGGAGAGACGGCAACTGTGAGCAATGGGTTTTTCCAGGGTGGACTGCTCAATCAGAGAAATGTGAAGCACAGGGTTTTCGTTAGCTATCACCACGGCGGCGATCAAGCTTATTACGATGATTTTTCAAAGGCATTTCATGATACTTATGAAGCGATCTATGAGGAAGTAGAACATCGAGCCCGTTCTCGCGCGCCATTTGGCGCGCGGTGGCCTCAACTTATAGCAAGTGTACGGACAGTCGCTGGAACCAAGTAGCGGCATCGCTTTGGGTATTCCATGTGCCGACAAGGTCGTGCCGGAACAGGTCTTGTCCAATGTGCTCGCCCAGTGCACGATACGCCTCGAATTGCATTTCGCTGAATAATTGCTGGGCCGTTGATTGGTGAGGGAAATCGGGATTTTCTGTACGGAACAGCTTGAGAAATTCGGACTCGTTTCCTGTCAATGAGGACTTGATGTATAAAAGAAATCCATGTTGGTTCTCGCCGGGGTAGTCAATGCGCGCCATGCTGAAGTGGGCCATGCCATGGCCATCCGTATTGCTCCGCAGGTCAGCCAAATCGGGTTCAATGTGAATACCCAAATCGACCTGGGCCAGTTGCACCAGACGGATCAATCCGCCAAACGATAGCGTCGGGTCGGCCTCTCCATCAATAGCGATAATAAACTTGCATCGACGTTTTAGCAGTTCATAGATGCCAAGATTTTCGATATGCCCGCCATCAGACAGATTGAGAAAGCGGTCGTGTTCATCGATGCGGCCAGACAGTTCCTTGAAAAAATACCAGGGACCGCAAGGTGGTAACCACTTCAACCAAGACAACCCTCGGTCGGGGCGTCGGGCCCAATACCCAAGTCTAATATTGCACATCGCCAGCAAGAATCGAAGGCGCGTCGACGTAAGTGTTCCCATATTTGGAGCAGCTGCTGCGCCGGATATCGCAATTGCGGTTGCCAAATCTAGATGACGATCACTTGCTTCCCATTCCTTGGTCGGGCAATAGCCGGTTGTCCTGCTGCCGCAATAATGTTTACTGAACAGGAAGAAATCGGTTCCTCGTCCAAGCAAGCTCGGATTGATACTGGCGGGAATATTGAGTGCGGCGCAGACAAGGTGATACGGGGATTTCCCAGCTGTATGCATCTCCGACAACAGTGGGCTGTCCTCCTTAGTGTCGTTGACGGGTCGCTGCAGGTAGGCGCGTGCCAATCGATCACGGTAATAGCGACGCGGAGAGGCAAAGTTGAGATTGATGACAACAGTAGTAATCAGAATTGTCACCAACGTGAAGTAGCGCAGTGGTGCCAAGTCTGCGTCCGGTGCGAGAATGAATTTCTCGGTCAGCCATAAAAAGCTGGCGCCAAGAAAAAATGGACCGGAAAGCGCGAGAAGGTTCAAAATCCAGCGCCTGGCGGGACTAATAGATGGGCATAGCGCGGCTAACATGCCGACCCCGATGGGAAATGCCAGGGACACTGCCATCAAATGGAAGCCATGTACTCGCGACAAGATGGCGTGGCAAGCATATGGTAGGGCTTGGGCCGCCAGCGCCATCAGGGCGAGCATAGATACAGCGGCAGCGCAGCGCTCAATCACCTGAACCCGCCGCGCGCGCATAAAGGATGGGACAAGTGACATAATCCCCATAGCTACTGGGATCAAAAACATTGCGCTCCAGGTCAGTAGATTAGGTGCGAACTGAGTCGTCACTGCGCGGTAAAATTCTGGCTTGAAGAGGCCCGCGCCCAGTACGAGCAGCGCCAGGAATGGAGATACAAGTAGGACCGAAACCATGGCACCGTACACCAGTTGCCAAGCAATGGTCGCTCGTGTCAAAAAGCCGCCTTCGCTGAGGTATTTTCCGTGTTGGCGCAGATGGCGGACCTCATCAGTTTCAATGTGGCCGGCAGCACCGAACGGTCGCGATTGTTGACCTGGATTCAATGTGACATTATTTCCTGTGGCGTCAAGTGCACTGCTTATAAAGCCTCCAAGATAGCCACCTCCCGAAACCGTAGACAAATAGTCAATGTGACGCGCGATGCCCATGCGCGCCAGAGCCTGCACGACGCCCAAGGCAAAGGTGGCGGAGCGAATGCCACCGCCGGAAATGGCCAACCCTACTGCGTTGGTCGATTCAGTCGCGTTCGCAAGCGCATAGTGTTGTCTGCGTTTGAGGACTTCGCCCTGTTCCTCGTTGCACATTGTGTCGTTATCGCAGGTGCCAAAATTGAGGTTTCCCCAATATTTATTATGGCTTCCCGGTGCTGTTTGCGGGGTGCGGCAATGCTCGACCACGGCTTCAAAATCCCCTGCTAAGTGACCAAGCAGTGTACAGAACTGACGTAATGGAATTTGCAAGGCGGCCAGCTCGCGCCTAAATTCAAATCGTACATCGGCATTGGATAACTTTCCCGCAAGGCTGACCTTGTGCCATTTTGCTGTGAATGGCCGGACTCGCAAATTCAGGACATGTAAGCTCAGCGTCGCAAAATGCTTAGCTTCCGATTCGTTTTGTATCAGAGACCGCGATAGCGGAAACAGTTCATACACGCTGGTCAACGCACGTTTTTCTTCGCCTGAGTTGTATGGCAATGCTTGAGTCGCGATCTTGGAACGTAATTCGTTGTACAAAGCCCAAGCTGTGTGCTTGTCTGTTTGCGTCGGCTGCCACGGTAGTGAAGCAAGATGGGGAGGCAGCTTGCCCTCGTCTCCCATGAGATCGATCAGCGCGTGTTGCGTTAGCCAGGTTTCCCAAGTAAGTTCATTGCTCATAGGTGAAATCTCTTTGATTTATGATTCTCGTTGCATTTTATTGCGATAATGACAATATACATAAATTCGCTTAGTAAAGATACCAAATAAATCGCGAGCTACAAAAAGCGTGATGTCCCGGACGTCGACGTAGTAGTTGCATTGGTTGCTAACATGTTCGAAGTGCAAGAGGCTAAGATGTGGCCTTCCCCCAGCGGGAAAGGTCGTGCATAGACCGCCATATTCCGGAGGCCTTACAGTCTGCTTTAGTCCTGTGGGTGGCGGTTGCCTCGACGGAACAAGAATTTGCAGTCCTCGGCCTTGGCACGCATGTATCACCGCTTGTGAACACTCATCGCCATGTTTCTTGCGACGCCACACGCCCTTACTTAGCTACCATCTACGCAAAAACTCGTTTCGTCGACGTCGTCAACATGGACAGCGGTGCACGCGTTACGACTCTACCCCATGACCAACGCGTCAATGATGTGGCGTTCGATCGCAGCGGCAAGTTCACCGCCACAGTGTCTGAAGATAATTTTGTTCACCTTTGGACTCTAGAGGGAAGAGAAGTCGTTAGGCGCGCTGCGCTCGACCCGCAATTTGTTATTTTTTCGCCTGACAATAGTTTGATCATTAGTAGCGGCGACGAGCAGGTTCAATTTCATCCCTGGCAAACGCAAGACCTACTACGTGAAGCACGTAAACGGCTGCGCCCGTCCCGGGCCATTAGCCAGAGGCATGGAATGTGGTGTTGGGTCGAATCTGAACTAGAACAATGGAGCCTGCGCCTTTGGAACATCAATTGCATAAAGATCTCGAATGCCGGTCTCAAATTCTTTTTGCCCTCCGTAACTCGGATGACGTATCTGAACGATCTCCAAGTCATCAGAAATACGCTGCGCCGAAGCGGCTGCATCGTTTCCAATTGCTATAAGGCGTCGCGGGCGTAGCATAGCTATAAGCCCGGACAGCACTGCCTCGCCTGCTCGGCGTTCGCGTACATTGTGTGAACGATTTGAAAATGGGTCTGATGGATCGAAAGGATGAAGCGGAAATACGTTCCAAAGGAAGACTGGAGACTCAATTTCCGAGAGAAGTCCCCAGATTACTGTAGCTGTTCGCTCTGCATATGCCGGTCCGACTGTTGTTCGCGGGATACACATGCCCCACCGTTGAGCGTGATCCTGCAGGTGGACATCATCGGTCAGCGCCAAGCCGGTGCGTCGGCCTCCTCTGTGCCCTAGATCTCGTCCGATCCAAAGTGCATCGATTTCGACATCGAGTGCTGCCAACAGCATCGACTCCAATGCATGCTTGCGTTGCGCCGGAGCATCATCCAGGTCGTGTATGGGGCACTTATGGGCGTATGGATTGAATGTGTTTTCGAACTCAAGAGCACCGAGTGCGTCTACAAATTGTCGCGGATTCATATGTTTTAGGAAATCTTTTCAAATCTGATTGATCGCTCAATGCGATCACATACAATGATACCGCCATTGTTGGCTCGTACTTGCCGAAAGACTTCATATCCTTGCAGAATTGCACGCTTCCATAGACTTAGCGGGCATTGTTCGACTTCATAGCCTTGAACGAATTGTTGAATGGTTTTCAATAAATCCAATGAGACATTGTCTTGACCATCAAAGAAATTTAGCTCTTTAGCTCGCGAGAACAACCATGCAGTTAAGCCTTCTTCCACCACAATTGCGCGACCGCCATCTTCTGCTTCGTCAATTTTCTTATCGCTTTTTCGTTTATGTTTTATCAATGCTCGAAAAACAGGGGACCAATTAAGTACTGCGACATGAGATAGGTGAAACACGTCATGGAACCGATATCCGTCAGGATCTGCAATATTATCCGATAGTGGATCTCCAAGGAATACATCATTCCATTTCAAATAGCTTTGACCATTTTTTCTCTGCGTAATCTCAATTCTAAATTGTTCTGGTAGTCGCTCGTCAATGTCAAATCCGGAATCAAACGTAGGCATTTCATGAAGGTTTGGCTTCAAAAAACTGCCGCAAGTTTTCTTTATGTTTCCTCGTACAACTTCAGAAAAACTTATTTCTGCCGCATGTAACGCTTGTAAATATTTTATTGCAAAAACTTGGAGCAAATTATCGGAATTCTCTCGACTATCGGAAATTACTAACAGAGCTGATGCCGCAGCCCCAAGCTCAAGCAGCGTAATATTGAGTTCCGGGGTTGTCTTGGCTGAATAGACATGTGCGACTGATCCGCCAGATATGTCGCTGGTAGCAACAGATTTTTTATACCGTCCAGCCTCAACTGCATTTGATAAAAGGTCTGGAAGATTGCTATTTGTTCTATGTGCTAGGGCGGTAAAATACCATAATACATCACCAAACTCTTCTACAACGGCAGCCTTAAACCATTTATAAGCATGACCTTCTCGGTTTAACTTCTTTGCGGTCGCCATAATGCTGCCAACCTCGCCGAATATTCCCATTAGGATGATGGAAAATGCGTCATCCGCGAGCCGATCTGTAGGGCTCACTGCCGCGACGTATTCCTCTAATAGTATACCCGCCACTTCATTTCCTCGATCATTCATTAATCAACTCCAATCCAGTGGTTTGCCAGCATAGCCAGTAGAAGCGAGAGCAGAAAACCAGCTGATGAATTCTCTTATCATATCTTCCGGGAAATTACATTTATGTCCTGGCCCCATTTTGCATATATCCATGCCGCGGAAGTTTCTTAGGACTTCTGGAATTTCCGGCGCGTTGCTGCCAAAATATGCAAATTCTTTAGAGATTAGGATTCGATCCGCCTTGGTGTCACGTTCTATATTTGCTTGATTTTGCGTTCCGTCATGATGGCTGTGATGCGAATCGACTTGGCCCCATTGATTGTCTGCTAACCGTCTATATATATTGTCGCCATACATCTGTTTAGTGGTACCTCGCAAATTTGGTTTCTTATACTGTAGGTCCTGGCTATTCCAGTAATCATCGAATGTGAGTGTATCGGAGACTTTCATGGCATAGATAAGATGCCCTTGATGTCCTCGCTTAGCACTACCTGTGCCAATTACCCAATCGCCAACCTGAGCAGATTTTCTGATTTCTGGTTTGCACGTTGCAAGAGTACAAAATCCTCCAAATGGATTGGGAGCAAAACCAAAATCACGCGCCATAACATAAGAATAAAGCTTCATATCATCCTTAACATTGTGCACGTGGTATGTCTTTACGATCCCACTTCGTACCATCGGGTTTTTCGATGCTATCAGTTCCATGAATCGCGTCTACAATGCTATTGCCATGCCAGCCAACAATGGCATCACCATAGTCAGCCAAGGCATCTGGTACGTCACAACCTTTTTCTCCGTGCGCCCAAACCCCGACAATTCGTATGCCCAATTTTTGCGCATATTCAATTTCCCAATTTACGTATGCGCTATTTTTTGTTCCCGGTGATATATAAACGACCATAACACTACATGCTTGAATTCTTGGTGCTAAAATCTGCGATTTTATGTATGATTCTGAGCTGGCATTATTAGGGTTGTCAGAATTAATTGAGTAATCACGTATGGCCATTCCATTTTTCCCGAGTAGCGTTTTTAATTCGCCGAGTCCAGCATCATCTTCGTGGATATGGCTAATAAAGACGTTTTTTGTACTGGTGACCATCGTAAGCTCCTTTTTCCATAAATTAGCTATGGATATATAATTTCGAGATATTTCCAAATGATGTTTTATTTAAACTAAATTTACAAGCTTATTAAAGGAAATTCTCACACATTCTCACGAAAAGTTGCGAAGAAGGTTTAATAAGAATTCTATTGTGGCAGTAAAGCAAGTTATTGGCAATGGATCGTCCGAAGCTGCATACGTGCCTAAATACAGGTAGTGAGAATCATTTCGTGGACGGAAGGGGCCTGCCAGGCGGGGAAAGTTCCAACGTCAGAAATATTAGGAATGCTGAACGGGGGGAGCCACGTGGACGTGGTGGGTGCCAACGCAATCCACCGAACTTAGCAGCGCAGCGCGTCAGCATAGCTTCTGACTCATGAATTTTTGAGGCTTCGTGCAGACGACGTACGGCTCGGATTTGATGATACCGGGCCGGTGCGTACAGGTGCGGTCGGCAATTAATTGTAGTGCGTCGAGCAGGCGCGTGGCGATATTGGGGCCGAGGAACAGCGCGGGTATCAGCGGTTTCAGGAGGGGAGGGTAGTGGCCCAGTTGATGCGCTATGTCGGAGGCAACGACGCCGCGCGCAGAGCCGTTTTCGTGGCCAGTTTCTGTAGGTTGTCGCAATCGATCTTTGCGGCGAAGTCGTGCATCGCCGCCTGCTGCGAAAGGCCGGAGACTTGTTCGAGGTTGAGCTGGTGTTAGTAGAGACACCTGAAGGACTTCTCAATGTGCCAGGTTAGTGATATAGGCCGCCAAATTCGAACTGCGGAAAGGCCACTGGGTAGAGAAGATTGGTCAGCAGCACGCGCACCTTGCCGGTGCTGGCGACATAGCAAACGATGCGCACCGTTCAGGCCGTCGATGGACACTCTTAGTTATCGGCGTCGCGCCGGCCCGGCGCCGCCAGCGTGACGATTCGTCGGTGCTCGACCGCCCGCAGGCGTTCTTCGTATGAATACATGGACCACTTCCAAATAGTCCAAGATTTTGTCCGCATCCCCACTGTATCGGTTTTCAATCGCTGTTGACATCTCCAAACGATGAATTGGAATTGTTCACTTTCTGACGTTGGAAATCGTGACATTTCCAACGTTGGAAATCGCTGGCCAGAACAAGTGTGGTCAATCGCTCTCATGACTGGCGGCGGCCATGGTTGCGCTAGTGTCGAACCTGACTGTTAGCGGCGTTTTCGCAAGTCTGTCACGTTCGCCTTTGGAAGTTTGCGCTTTAGCTCTGTATTCTCAAGCATGAGCTCGACAATTCTTGCGTCAGCCTCGACCAAGAGCGAAAGTGCGTGGTCACGCTCGGCGGTTACGGCTTCGATTTTGCTTTTAAGAGATCGGCTGCGACGCCGCTGGGCGAGCACGGTTTGGCGGGGTGACGTTGGTGTGCCGGTTGGATTCTCTTTTTTCCATCGCTGTATTTCAGCGATTAGCGTAGGGAATCGCATCTTCTTCAAGGCAGATGGATCGCAGCCGGCCTCTTTCGCAATGTTGTTCTGTGAGATTGGCGAATTCTTCGACAGTCGCTCAGGTCGTCCCTTCTTCAGCCTATCGAATGCATCGCGAAATGCTTTCTCGGCACATCCGGCCGAACTTGAGCTGTTAGGATTGGATGACATACATTGCTTTCTCTACAGCGCGTCGCTGCGCTTCCAATGATTCTCGGTAGGGGGACCCCTCCTGCGCCTTTTCAATTTGCAAGTGGATTGTCTCGCCGAGTTGACGAATTTCAGGCTCGCGTTCACGATCATAGAGGACATTGGCACACGCGTTGCCGCCATCTGTGCCAGCACAACGAACAATGTTGTCAATGCCCCCGTATGGACACGGGCCCCGCTTGGTGCAGCCGCCTAGTAACGTTTCACGATAGGAAACCCTTCCTGATTTTGCTAGCGCGATGAGTCTTTTGGCGTCGTTCGCGTCAATAAGTCCAAGAATTTCAGCTTTTCGTTTCTCACCATGAGGGCTCACGAACCGTTCAGAAAACAGTAAAGCAATTTCCTTTCCTATCACTTCATACATGGTCCGCACGTACAAACCGCGCGCTTCTTCGTTTAGTTTCAGCCCGGAGTAGCCCTGTCCATAATACTGGGACATGGCACGTGACGCGTGTTTGAGCAGATATTGAAGCGATGCGTCAGAGACCAGCCCGGACGCCTGCATATTGACTGCGCCCGTACGGCGAAGCTGATGCCACGCGAGTGGCCATGGTTCGCCAAGAACAAATTTATTACTATAGCAATCCGCCCTCTAGTCGCTCACCAGGTGCCGTGCGGTTTGGTATGGATAAGTCTGTGCTGTTGACTAAGATTGTTCGTTCAAGCCCGACTTTGTCAGTGACCTTTATCGGGACAAGGCGGGTCGTCCACATTGGCAATTCTGGGGCAAGAAAACCTTTTCCATATAGCCACCTGTAAAATTGGACAACGCACGCCATGCGTTGAGATGCGGTAGATGGGGCTATTTCCCCCTTGTTACGCGCATCGATAAGCGCACCTCGGAACTTGACGAGGCAACGATCAGCTTTTTTCGCAGGAAACGAACACCAGACTACGCCAGTTTCCTCCAGCCAGTTGGAGTAAGCTCGAAGCGCCGTACAATTGGCCTCGACTGTTTTGATGCTGACGTCTCGACTTGTCGCACGCTCCAGGGCCCATAAATTGGCTTCGCGCCAGGGCGTGGAGTCGCTCCATATAAGTTGTGGCAGGCCATCGATTTTCCGTGCGTTTGCGACCGGGACCCACTTGACTTGATCACCGGTTATTTCGGCTCGATGTGGAACGTAGGATATGTACTCAAGGCTTGCCATCGTCAGAACTTTCTCCGAATCAGTGAAATATTGTGGATATTTTCGCAAGTACGTTAGAAATTAGCGGGATCAGAGTTTTATGTCAATATCTTGTTGGTTTTAAATGAGTTGTGAAATAAATATATCATTTCCAACGTTGGAAATTCCACATGTGGCCTCTTGCTGTTGATTGAATGTTATATTTGTTGCGAGATGTTTGAATTCTAATTTCCGATGTTGTTTTTGTTTTAATGATAAGTTATTTATAGAGATTTGTGAATGAAATTTGAAGAGAAATATAAATTGAAAAATAGTCGAGCTGAATCGTTGATAGATATTCAGTTTGCGAAAGACATAATTGGACTTGCAAAGGACATTCTTGAAGTTATTTGGAAATCGGCACCGATGGCACTTCTTCCCGCCGGATTCGTGGTTTGGTCTTATCTTCGAACGATTCAGTGGGTAGATTTGTTTGGCGAATCAACGCTATCCGGCACCGGCCTAGTATTTTTGGTGTTGGCAGCAATAATGATGGCATTTTTTGTTATCGTGGTCTTCTTGATCCCATCTTTGTTCATGATTGGCGTAATTCATATTTTCAATTCAAATTTAAAATTGTCTAAAGAAACTGTAGTGCTATATTATTGGGCATTGGTTGGATGGACATTCGCATTATTTGCAAATCTTGTTTTCGAATTTACGATGTTGGTTTATCTTGCTTCGCCTACTATTGTCGCCTTTTCGGTTGGAGTGTGGAAGCTGAGAAGAAATATTGCATCCCAAGGTTTGGATCACTTTTGTAAATTGATTATTCGCTCATTGGCGAATACATTTGGCGCGAATTTTTCGATGGCTGGAACTATCTTTCCTCTAATTGTTACGCTAAAATTAGCGGCCGTTGTTCCAGAGTATTCAAACCAGTATCCTTATGTGTCGTTTGCAGTTTGCTTTCTGGTTTCAATTCTAGGAATAATTCCTGGATTTGCATATTTAAATATCCGAGCGATGCATGAGGGGGGCACTAAAGCTTTCAAGATCGCGGCATACGGTACGGTTTTTTCGTCCTATTTGATGATGACGTTAGTGTTTGCATTTTTGCCGGTTTCTTCAATGGTCTTGGAGGTGACCGGTGTCTACAGCAATGAAGAGTCCACTTTCCAAATACTTAAGGATGACTTGCCCGGCGTTCTGAAAAAGGCTGGTCTGAGCGTTGAGAAGGGAGATGGGATAAGTACCGTCAAAGGGTTTGTTCGCTTCAATTTCGGTGGGGTTCGTTTGCTTTGCAAAACATCTTTTGACCCCAGGGATGCCAGTTTGGAAGCAAGAAGAGCGGCAGCACGGGACAAGAAACCTGACCCGATGCTTTCGGCCGGTCAACACTGTGTCCCAACCCAAAGCAGCGAGCTTAGGAAATTTAAGATGTAGAATTGCGAACCTTACCAGCGTGTCCATGCTTTGGAACATAATCAGTGGCTGTCCATACCATGCAACTAATCCTTAACGCCGTCGTCAAGACCCTGGTCATGCAGGATGAAGCGGCCAAGCCGCTGATTGTCCTGATGCTTGGCGATTGCACCGTGTCGACCAAGAACCTGGCGCGCTCGATCGGCTGCAAGTCGGTCGAACCGTGCAAGCCCGACGTGGCCCAGCGCCATTCCGGTTATCAGGTCGGCGGCACCTCGCCGTTCGGCATCCGCAAGCCGCTGCCCGTGTATGTCGAGCAATCCATCCTGAACCTGGACAAGATCTATATTAATGGCGGCCGGCGCGGCTACCTGGTCGGCATCGTCCCCGCCGTGCTGACCGGACTGCTGTCGGCCAAGCCGGTCGCCTGCGCCCTGAGCGCCTTATAAAGAAGGAACACCAAAGACACTATGTACACTCTGCTCGCCACCATTGCCGCCTATCTGATCGGCTCGATCTCCTTTGCCGTCGTCATGAGCCGGGTCTTCGGCGTGGCCGACCCGCGCACCTACGGCTCGAAAAACCCCGGCGCCACCAATGTCCTGCGCAGCGGTAACAAGAAAGCCGCCATCGCCACCCTGCTCGGCGACGCCGCCAAGGGCTGGTTCGCGGTCTGGCTGGCGCTTTTCCTGCAGGAGCGCCTGGCCTTGCCCGACAGCGCCATCGCGCTGGTGGCCATCGCCGTGTTCGCCGGCCACCTGTGGCCGGTGTTCTTCCGCTTCGTGGGCGGCAAGGGCGTGGCGACCGCGGCCGGCGTGCTGCTGGGACTGGACCTGTGGGTCGGCGTGGGCACGCTGGCGACCTGGATCATCATCGCTTACGCCTTCCGCTATTCCTCGCTGGCGGCGCTGGTGGCGGCCATCTTCGCCCCCTTCTTCTACGCCCTGCGCTTCGGCGTGGACGTGATCCTGTTCGCCGTGATCGCCATGAGCGCATTGCTGCTGATGCGTCACAGCAGCAATATCGGGAATCTGCTGACCGGCAAGGAAAGCCGGATCGGCAGCAAGTCCGCTGCGGAAAACAAGCACGCACCGAAGAAACGCACCTGAACGCACCGCGCAGCGCCGTTCTGGTGCTGCCGTTTCCCCGCCCCATCTTTTCCTTGAACCAATACGTAGCGCCGCCCATGAACAATTTGGTGCGGCGCACAGCTTCGGTGAAATATCGCCCATCGGCCGCCATGGACGGCGCGTAAGCACTGAATTTTCCCATGCCTGGCAGGCTGGCACGCCAATTGCTGTAAGGAAGGCAAGGGCTGCGGCGCGCTGCAGAGCGCAACGGCTACCGACAGTTTTTACCTGGCGAATGCTAACCGAGGGAAGATATGACAACCGATAACAATACCAATGAAATCCGCCGCACGCTGCTGAAAGCCGGCGCCACCGCCACCGTCGCCGGCTTGACCGGCCTGGTCAGCGGCGGCGTGTTTGCCGCAGGCTCCGACAAGCCAGAAAAACAAGAAGTCAAGGTAGGATTCATCCCGCTGACCGATTGCGCCTCCGTGGTGATGGCCTCGGTGCTGGGCTTCGACAAGAAATACGGTATCAAGATTATCCCGAGCAAGGAATCGTCCTGGGCCAGCGTGCGCGACAAGCTGGTCAACGGCGAACTGGACGCCGCCCACGTGCTCTACGGCCTGATTTACGGCGTGCAGGAAGGCATTGGCGGGCCCAAGAAGGACATGGCCGCCCTGATGACCCTGAACCACAACGGCCAGGCCATCACGCTGTCGAAGAAAGTGGCGGACAAGGGCGGCGTCGATGGCGCCTCGCTGGCCAGGCTGATGCAGACCGACAAGCGCGAATACTCCTTCGCCCAGACTTTCCCGACCGGCACCCACGCCATGTGGCTGTACTACTGGCTGGCCACCTACGGCATCAATCCGATGAAGGACGCCAAGGTCATCACCGTGCCGCCGCCGCAAATGGTGGCCAATATGCGCGTCGGTAACATGGACGGCTACTGCGTGGGCGAGCCATGGAACCACCGCGCCATCGTCGACGGCGTCGGCATCACCGCCGCGACCAGCCAGGACATCTGGCAGGATCATCCGGAAAAGACCCTGGGCACCTCGCTTGAGTGGGTCAAGAAGTATCCGAACACCGCGCGCGCCCTGGTGGCCGCCGTGCTGGAAGCGTCGAGATGGATCGATGCCAGCCTGCAGAACAAGCTCAAGATGGCCGAAACCATCGCCGACAAATCCTATGTCAACACCTCGGTCGACGTGATCAACCAGCGCATCCTGGGCCGCTACCAGAATGGCCTGGGCAAGACCTGGGACGACAAGAACTACATGAAGTTCTTCAGCGACGGCCAGGTCAACTTCCCCTACCTGTCGGACGGCATGTGGTTCATGACCCAGCACAAGCGCTGGGGCTTGCACAAGGGCGAGCCGGATTACCTGGCCACCGCGACCAGCGTCAACCAGATCGGCCTGTACAAGGACGCGGCGGCGATGGCCAAGGTGGCCGTGCCGAAGTCGCCGATGCGCACCACCAAGTTGATCGACGGTACGGTATGGGATGGCAAGAACCCGAAAGCCTACGCCGAATCCTTCAAGATCAAAGCTTAATTCCGGGAGCCAATGATGAGTGCAGTCCTCGAATCGACCATGAGCAGTCCGGCCATCGTGCCGATCGACAAACCGGCCGAGCCGGAAAAGCGCAAGCGCAGCGAGCGCCTGGCCAGGCAGGGCGTGTCGCTGGCCAACGGCAAGTCGCGCCTGCGCGCCCTGTTGCTGGCCATCCTGCCGCCGCTGCTGGGCATGGGCTTTCTGGTGCTGGTCTGGCAGATCGTGTCGGCCAACAACAGCAGCTTTCCATCGCCGCTGGTGACCTGGAACGAAGCGGTGCACCTGTTCTCCGATCCGTTCTATCAGAAGGGGCCGAACGACCAGGGCATCGGCTGGAGCATCCTGGCCTCGCTCAAGCGCGTGGCCGTCGGTTTCGGGCTGGCTGCCGCGGTCGGCATTCCGACCGGCTTCGTGATCGGCCGCTCGACATTCATGGCGAGCATGGTCAACCCCATCGTCAGCCTGCTCAAGCCGGTCTCGCCGCTGGCCTGGCTGCCGATCGGCCTGCTGGTCTTCAAGGCCGCGCACCCGGCCGCGATCTGGTCGATCTTCATCTGCTCGATCTGGCCGATGATCATCAACACCGCCGCCGGCGTGCAGCGCGTGCCGCAGGATTACATGAACGTGGCGCGCGTGCTGAACCTGTCGGAATGGAAGATCTTCACCAAGATCCTGCTGCCCTCGGTGCTGCCCTACATGCTGACCGGCGTCCGCCTGGCCATCGGTACCGCCTGGCTGGTGATCGTCGCGGCGGAAATGCTGACCGGCGGCGTGGGCATCGGTTTCTGGGTCTGGGACGAGTGGAATAATCTGAACGTGCCGCACATCATCATCGCCATCGTCGTGATCGGTGTGGTCGGACTGTTGCTCGAACAGGCGCTGGTGGCCGTTGCCAAGGCCTTCACTTACGAAGACGCGGGGAATTGATCATGAAAAATCCGAAATTCATCGAAGTCCAGCAGGCCGAAATGGTGTTCGACACCCGCAAGGGCAGCTTTCACGCGCTGACCAATGTCAACCTGACGGTGGAGCAGGGCGAGTTCATCACCCTGATCGGCCACTCCGGTTGCGGCAAGTCGACCTTGCTCAATCTGCTGGCGGGCTTGACCACGGCCACGGAAGGCGCGCTGATCTGCGCCGGCCGCGAGATTGCCGGTCCGTCGCCGGAACGCGCCGTGGTGTTCCAGAACCATTCGCTACTGCCGTGGCTGACCTGTTTCGAGAATGTCTACCTTGCCGTCGAGCGCGTGTTTGGCGCCAGGGAATCGGCCGCGCGGATGCGTGAACGCAGCGCCGCCGCGCTGGCGCTGGTGGGCTTGACGGCGGCCAGCGCCAAGCGGCCCAACGAGATTTCGGGCGGCATGAAGCAGCGGGTGGGGATTGCCCGCGCGCTGTCGATGGAACCGAAAGTGCTGCTGATGGACGAGCCGTTCGGCGCGCTCGATGCCTTGACCCGCGCGCATCTGCAAGACGAGCTGCTGCGCATCGTGGCGCAGACCGGCTCGACCGTGGTGATGGTGACGCACGATGTCGACGAGGCGGTGCTGCTGTCGGATCGGATCGTGATGATGACCAATGGTCCGGCGGCCACGATTGGCGATATCGTGCAGGTGCGACTGCCGCGTCCCCGGGACCGGGTGGCCCTGGCGCACGATCCGCTGTACGTCCAGTACCGTACCCGCGTGCTGGAGTTCCTGTATCACCGCCAGGCGCGCCCGCACAAGGAAGCGGCCTGATTGCCGTCCCCGCGACCGCGGGGACGCCGAGATCATGCCAGATCCAGCACAATCGGCTGATGGTCCGACGCGGCCGTCTCCGACTGCACCTCCACCTCGGTAATCCGCGGCAGCAAATCCTCCGTCACGAAGAAGTAATCGAAGCAGTCGGCCCGTTCGGGCCACTTGAACCCATGCAATCCGGCCGTCGGTGCGCGCGCAATTTCCGGATGCCGGTAGCGCCACGCATCGACCAGCGGCAAGTCGATATTGCCGTCCGGCGCCAGCAGTTGCTCGTAGTCGAGACTGTTCGGAGTGAAATTGAAATCGCCGCAGTAAATCGCCGTGCCCGGCCGATAGCCCAGCTGAAACGGCGGATCGAGCGAGGGGTCCGGCTGGAAGATCTTGCCGCGCTCGCAGGCTTCCCAGTGCAGATAGCGGATCTGCTGCACTTGCGCGGCGCGCTGGACCGGCGAGTAATATTCCAGATGTGTGGTCAGCACGCGCATCTTGCCGCCGGGCGCTTCCACCACCGCTTCGATCAAGCCGCGCGGCATGCCGGGCGGGTGCTCGGGATCGGGCGGCCAGGGCAGGCGATACCTGTGCACCTGGGTAATGCGATACTTGGACAGCAGCATATTGCCGAACTGGCGAGGGAGATTGTTCTGGTAAATCTCGCTGGCCGGTTCGATCACCGGCTGGTAGCCGCCAAACGCGCCGGCGAGTTGGCGGAACTGGTTGGCGTTGGCATTGCCCTCCAGCTCAGCGTGGTTGGAAGCTACCTCTTGCAGGCAGATGATGTCCGGGTTGAGCTTCCTGAGGACATCGATAATCGCATGGATGCGGATGCGTCCATCCTTGCCGCAGCCCCAGTGAATATTCCAGCTTACAACCCGCATACTTCACCTCCGGAAAAACAAATCATGCCGATATTGCCATTGATTGAAAAATGGCGGAAAACGGTAGGATCGGTCGGAGGGCAGGTAGTTCACCGCCGCGTCAGGCAGCCTCGATTTCTTCCAGGGGCCAGCGCGGGCGCACATTGAAGCTGTAGTCGCGCTTGGCGGCGGCCGGGTCGCGCTGCAGGCGCATGGCGCCGGCGAAGGCGATCATGGCGCCGTTGTCGGTGCAAAATTCCAGCTCGGGATAGAACACGCGGAATTTTTTCGCCGCCGCCGCCGCATTGAGCGAGGCGCGCAGCTGGCTGTTGGCGCCCACGCCGCCGGCAATCACCAGGCGCTTGAGGCCGCTGTGGCGCAGCGCGCTGACGCACTTGGCCGTGAGCACGTCGACAATCGCGTCGACGAAGCCGCGCGCGATGTCGGCCTTGTCTTGCTCGCAGATATTGGCGATGACTTTTTCCTCGTGGTTCTTCACCACCGTCAGCACCGCCGTTTTCAGCCCGGAAAAGCTGAAATTGAAATCCTTGGTGTGCAGCATCGGCCGCGGCAGTTTGTACGCGCTCGGATCGCCAAATTCGGCCAGGCGGGAAATCGCCGGCCCGCCCGGATAGCCCAGTCCCAGCAGCTTGGCCGACTTGTCGAAGGCTTCGCCGGCGGCATCGTCCAGGGTTTCGCCCAGCAAGGTGTAGCGGCCCACGCCGTCGACCCGCATCAGCTGGGTGTGGCCGCCCGACACCAGCAGGGCGATGAAGGGAAACTGCGGCGGATCGCTGGCCAGCAGGGGCGACAGCAAATGGCCTTCCAGGTGGTGCACGCCGAGCACCGGCTTGTCCAGCGCCAGGCCCAGGCTGCAGGCAATCGACGCGCCGACCAGCAGCGCGCCGGCCAGCCCGGGACCCTGGGTGTAGGCGATGGCGTCGATGGCGCTTTTCCCGATGCCGGCCTGGTGCAGGGTTTGTTCCAGCAGCGGAATGGCGCGCCGGATATGGTCGCGCGAAGCCAGTTCCGGCACCACCCCGCCGTATTCCTCGTGCATGGCGACTTGGGAGTGGAGGGCGTGCGCGAGCAGGCCGCGTTGCGTGTCGTACAACGCCAGGCCGGTTTCATCGCAGGAAGATTCGACGCCGAGAACGATCATGGGAGTGCAAGGGATGAGCAGAATGCGCCATTGTAAAGCACCGCGCATGGCGCGAGTGCGTGGCGCCGGCCCGCCATGGCCGTTACGGCTGGCATCGCTCTTGCTAATTCATGAGCCATACGCGGCGGCCGATGCGATCCATCCGGCCGCGTGGAGCGGTCGCAATATACCCAATACACCAACAAGGAGCGCGACATGACGGAGCAACAATGGAAACCGGTATGCCGGATCAAGGACGTGCCGACCGACGGGGTGCGCGTGGTGCAGCGCGGCCTGGCATGGCAGGAACTGCCCGGTGTCGAACTGAGCCGCGGCGATGGCGACCAGGTGACGGCGGTGCTGCAAGGCGGTCTCAAGCGCTTTGCCGTGCGCATCGAAGACAAGCGCGTGTTTCTCGACTTGAATGAATTGAAGGCCCCGGCCAGCAGGGCCGAGGCGGCGCTGGCGGGGGCCTTCGCGGTGGCCGCGCCAGCGGTTTTCTAGCACCGGTTACTGCGGGCGCTGCAGCAGCTCCTGGTGGGCCGAGCGCAGCATGGCTTCGGTCGCATCCCAGCCGATACAGCCATCGGTGACGGAGCAACCGTATTTCAGCTGCGAGAGGTCGGCCGGGATCTTCTGGTTGCCGCCGGCAATGTTCGATTCGATCATCACGCCGACCAGCGACCGGTTGCCGTGGCGGATCTGCTGGATCACGTCCGACATCACCAGCGGTTGCAGTTCCGGCTTTTTGTAGCTGTTGGCGTGCGAGCAGTCGACCACCAGATTGGCCGGCAGGCCGGCCTTCTTGAGGGCTTGCTCGGCGATGGCGATCGAGACCGAATCGTAGTTCGGACGGCCGTCGCCGCCGCGCAGCACCACGTGACCGTAGGCGTTGCCGCGCGTGCGCACGATCGAGACCTTGCCCTGGCCGTTGATGCCGAGGAAGGAGTGCGGATGCGCCGCCGACAGGATGGCGTTGACGGCAATGCCGATGTCGCCGTCGGTGCCGTTCTTGAAGCCGACCGGGGTCGACAGGCCGGACGACATTTCGCGGTGGGTCTGCGATTCGGTGGTGCGCGCGCCGATGGCGGTCCAGGCGATCAGGTCGCCCAGGTATTGCGGCGAAATCGGGTCCAGCGCTTCGGTGGCGGTCGGCAAGCCCAGTTCGCACACGTCCAGCAGGAACTGGCGGGCTTTTTCCATGCCCACATTGACGCGGAAGGAATCGTCCATGTCCGGATCGTTGATGTAGCCTTTCCAGCCGGTGGTGGTGCGCGGCTTTTCGAAGTACACGCGCATGACCAGCAGCATGGTGTCGGCCACTTCCGCCTGCAGCGCCTTGAGGCGGCGGGCATAGTCCAGGCCGGCGACCGGATCGTGGATCGAGCACGGCCCGACCACCACGAACATGCGCTTGTCCTTGCGGTCGATAATGTTGCGCAAGGCGTCGCGGCCCTTCATGACGGTGGCGAAGGCGGCATCGGACAGCGGCAGGCGCGCATGCAGTTCTTCCGGCGTGGGCATCGTCGCAAACGAGACGACGTTGGAATTTTCGATATCGGGCGTGATCATGGTCGCTTTATGGGTGAAATGTTTCCGTGGACCTGAGAGTGTAGTCCGAAAACCGGTTTATTGCATTCGAACACACTATTTCTTGGTGGCGTGGCCCGCGTTTCGCTGACCGTTTGTTGTAAGCTTAGCGCCCATGACTACGACCACTGAACCATTCCTCGCCGCGCCCTTCATCAAAGAAATCGGCCGCGGCAAAAAAGGGGCGCGCGGCATGTCGCGCGCCGACTCGCAACAGTTGTACGCGGCCATGCTGGACGGGCGCGTGTCGGACCTGGAAACCGGGGCCATCGTGCTGGCGCTGCGCTTCAAGGGCGAATCGGTCGACGAGATCGCCGGCTTCCTGGAAGCGGGCGAGGCCTCGTTTCCGAAAGTGGCGGCCCCAGGCGGCGAATACGCCCCGGTCCTCATTCCCAGTTACAACGGCGCGCGCAAGCTGGCCAACCTGACGCCGCTGCTGGCCCTGCTGCTGGCGCGCGAAGGCGTGCCGGTGCTGGTCCATGGCGTGACCCGCGATCCGGGCCGGGTGACCACGGCGGAAATTTTCGACGCCATGGGGATCGCGGCGGCCGCCACGCACGCCGATATCGCGCGCGCATTTGCCCAGCGCCAACCGAGCTTCATGCCGATCGACCTGCTGGCCCCGAAAATGGCGCGCCTGCTGGCGCTGCGCCGCATCCTGGGCGTGCGCAACTCGACCCACACCCTGGTCAAGATCCTGCAAGCTTTCGACGGCCCGGCCCTGCGGCTGGTGTCCTACACCCATCCCGAATACCTGGAAATGCTGGGTGAGTATTTCCTTGATGCTGCACCACACGAGCGCGGCGATGCCTTCTTAATGCGCGGCACCGAGGGGGAAACGGTGGCCAATGCCAACCGCGCCCAGCAGATCGACTGGTTCCACGATGGAATTCGCACCATTTTGGTGCAGCGCGACGCACCAACAGATGACTTGGCGGAAATGCCCGCCGAGAAAGACGCCGCTACCACGGCCGCCTGGATTGCCCAGGCGCTACGCGGGGAAGTGCCGATCCCGCCCTCGATCACCGAACAAGTGGCACAGTGCTTGCTAGTAGCTAAGGCATTACGAGCAAACACGACGGGTGGTCAGCATGGAGAAGAGCAACGGTAAAGTCAGTCTGGTCGGCGCGGGTCCGGGCGATCCGGAACTGCTGACCCTGAAAGCGGTGCGCGCGATTGCGCAGGCCGACGTGCTGCTGGTCGACGACCTGGTCAATCCCGAGATGTTGTCGCACGCGTCGCCATCGGCGCGCGTGATCCCCGTGGGCAAGCGCGGCGGCTGCAAGTCGACCCCGCAGGAATTCATCGAACGGCTGATGATTGCCGAAGCGCAGGCCGGCAAGCGCGTGGTGCGCCTGAAGGGCGGCGACCCGTTCGTCTTCGGCCGTGGCGGCGAAGAGCGCGCGCACCTGATGGAGCAGGGCATCGAGGTGGAAATTATCAACGGCATCAGCAGCGGCCTGGCGGCGCCCTCGTCGATCGGGGTGCCGCTGACGCACCGCGACTGGAGTTCGGGCGCCATCTTCGTCACCGGGCACGAGCGCGCCGATGACGCCGGCCCGGCCCGCACGCCCGACTGGGCCTTGCTGGCCCAGACCGGCCTGACCCTGGTCATCTACATGGGGGTGGCGCGCTGCCGCGAGATCCAGCAGGCGCTGATCGCCGGCGGCAAGTCCGGCGCTACGCCCGTCGCCGTGGTGCAGTCCGCCACCGGCAAGTCGCAGAATCAATTGCTGACCACCTTGGCGCACCTGCCGGAAGACCTGGCGCTGTCGGGTTTGGGCAGCCCCAGCATCATCGTGATCGGCGACGTGGTGCGCTGTGCCACGGTGGAAAAATTTGCCGCACAACTCAAGCGTTCTGCATAAACATGGCTGTTGCGGTGAAGCAGTTACAATCACGTTTTTTGTGATCAGTGGAAACCGCGTCAGCCATGGCAAAACAATATGATGTCGCAGTAATCGGGGCGGGCGCGGCCGGCATGATGTGTGCCGCCGTGGCCGCTCAGCGCGGCAAGCGCGTGGTGTTGATCGATCACGCCGCCAAGCTGGCGGAAAAGATCCGCATCTCCGGCGGTGGTCGCTGCAATTTCACCAATATCAACACCACGCACCAACAATTCCTTTCGCAAAATCCGCACTTTTGCCGCAGCGCCTTGTCGCGCTACACGCCGCAGGATTTCCTGGTGCTGATCCGCAAGCACCGCATCGCTTACCACGAGAAACACAAGGGCCAGCTGTTCTGCGACGACTCGTCCGAGCAGATCATCCAGATGCTCAAGGCCGAGTGCGCCGCCGGCGGGGTCGAGTGGCGCATGCCGTGCGCGGTCGCCTCGCTCGAGCAGATGGATGACGGTTTCCTGTTGTCGACCGATACGGGCGACATCCTGGCCGGCAGCTGTGTGATCGCCACTGGCGGCTTGTCGATTCCCAAGATCGGCGCCACCGGCTTTGCCTACGGCATTGCCGAACAGTTCGAATTGAACGTCGTCGCGCCGCGTCCGGGGCTGGTGCCGCTGACCTTCGACGGTCCCGGCTGGGAACCGTTCGCGCCGCTGGCCGGCGTGGCGCTGGAAGTCGAGGTGTCCACCGGCAGCGGCAAGGGCCGCGGCGCCAGGCGCGGCCATTTCCGCGAAGACTTGCTGTTCACCCATCGGGGCCTGTCCGGGCCTGCCATCCTGCAAATCTCAAGCTATTGGGACGAGGGGCAGCCCATTACCATCAACCTGTTGCCGGAAATGGATCTGGCCGAAGAACTTATCGCCAACAAGGGCGTGTTCAAGAAGCAATTGGACAATGTGCTGGCACAATGGCTGCCGTCACGCCTGGCGGAAGTGCTGCTGGCGGTCAACGGCCTGGCGCTGGATGCGCGGCTGGCGGATTTGCCGGACGCCAAGCTGCGCAAGCTGGGCGACGCGGTCAACCGCTGGGCCATCGTGCCCACCGGATCGGAAGGTTACCGCAAAGCCGAAGTGACGTTGGGCGGGCTGGACACGCGCGAGTTGTCGCAGCAAACCATGATGGTCAACAAGGTGCCGGGACTGTACTTCATCGGCGAAGCGGTGGATGTGACGGGCTGGCTGGGCGGCTACAATTTCCAGTGGGCGTGGGCGTCGGGCGTGGCGGCCGGATCGGCCGTCTAAGGGGTACTGTCGCGCTTGCGAAACAGTCAATGCGAAAAGCTTCCATTCCGGGCGGAAGGCTGCTATGATCTCGTTCTTCCCTAAATCTAACGGTTTGATTTTTACATGACCACTATTCGCCTTAAAGAAAACGAGCCGTTCGAAGTCGCTATGCGTCGCTTCAAGCGCACTATCGAAAAAACGGGTCTGCTGACCGAACTGCGCGCCCGCGAGTTCTACGAAAAGCCAACGGCTGAGCGCAAGCGCAAGCTGGCAGCTGCCGTGAAGCGTCACTACAAGCGCATCCGCAGCCAGCAACTGCCTAAGAAATTATTCTAAGACTGTCCAGTCGAGTCTGATCCGGTGACAGCGCGCTGTCCGGATCACGCCGATGCTGAAGTCGCAAGCCCGCTCCGGTCGTCCGCAGCGGGTTTTGCCATTTCTACGCTAACAATTTCACCACGAGGATGCCATGGGCTTGAAAGAACAAATCACCGAAGACATGAAAACGGCAATGCGCGCCAAGGAAGCCGGCAAGCTGAGCACGATCCGCCTGATCATCGCCGACATCAAGCGCAAGGAAGTCGACGAGCGCATCGAATTAAATGACGAGCAAACCCTCGCCATCGTCGAAAAAATGATCAAGCAGCGCAAGGATTCGATCACGCAATTTGAAGCCGGCAACCGCGCGGACCTGGCCGACATCGAAAAAGCCGAACTGGCCGTGCTGACGGCCTATATGCCGGCCGGCCTGTCGGACGAGCAGATCGCCGCCGAAGTGGCCGCCGCCGTGACCGCCTCGGGCGCCAGCGGTCCGGCCGACATGGGTAAAGTGATGGCCATCCTCAAGCCGAAAATGCCGAAGGGCACCGACATGGCCGCCGTCTCGGCCCTGATCAAGAAAGCCTTGAACCCGGCTTGAGTGACGCCGCGCGCCGGGTCTTGTCGCAGATCAAATCTATGACGAGCCCGGCGGTATAGTCTGACCTGAAGCAAAGACTGTTCATTCGACGTGATTCCACAAACCTTCATTACCGATTTGCTCAACCGGGTCGACATCGTCGACGTGGTCGGACGCTATGTCCAGCTGAAAAAGGGCGGGGCCAACTACAGCGGCCTGTGCCCCTTCCACAGCGAAAAATCGCCCAGTTTCACCGTCAGCCCGACCAAGCAGTTCTATCACTGCTTCGGCTGCGGCGCGCACGGCACCTCGATCGGTTTCCTGATCGAATACTCGGGCATGGGCTTTGTCGACGCCGTCAAGGACCTGGCCCAGGGCGTGGGCATGGTGGTGCCGGACGCGGACGACAAGATTCCCCCACTGCAGCGCGCCCAGAACCAGGCCCAGGCGCTGGCCCTGTCCGACGCCATGACCCGCGCCTGCGATTATTACCGCGGCCAGCTGCGCGGCGCCCAGAACGCCATCGCCTATTTAAAGAACCGCGGCCTGACCGGCGAAATCGCGGCCCGTTTCGGCATGGGCTACGCGCCGTCCGGCTGGGACAATCTGCGCAGCGTGTTTCCCGATTACGAAGCACTGGCCCTGGTCGAATCGGGCCTGGTGATCGACAAGGTGGACGAGGACGGCAACAACAAGAAGCGCTACGACCGCTTCCGCGAACGCATCATGTTCCCGATCCGCAATACCAAGGGACAAGTGATCGGTTTCGGCGGCCGCGTGCTCGACCAGGGCGAACCGAAATACCTGAACTCGCCGGAAACCCCGCTGTTTCAGAAGGGCATGGAACTGTACGGCTTGTTCGAAGCGCGCCAGGCCATCCGCGACGCCGGTTACGTGCTCGTGACGGAAGGCTATATGGACGTGGTGGCGCTGGCCCAGCTGGGCTTTGCGCAAGCGGTCGCCACGCTCGGCACCGCCTGCACCACGACCCACGTGCAAAAGCTGTTGCGCCAGACCGACACCGTCATCTTCAGTTTCGACGGCGACAAGGCCGGCCGCCGCGCCGCCCGCCGGGCGCTGGAAGCCTGCCTGCCGCAAGTGACGGACGACAAGACGATCAAATTCCTGTTCTTGCCGACCGAACACGATCCGGACAGTTATGTGCGCACCTACGGCGCCGATGCATTCGCTCAAGAAATTGACGAAGCCATGCCCCTGTCGCAATTCCTGCTGCGTGAAGTGTCGACCGAGCACGATAATTCCACGCCGGAAGGGCGCGCCCGCATCCAGTTCGATGCCAAGCCGCTATTGCAGGCGATGCATCCGACCTCGCTGCGCCTGCAGATCGTGCGCGGCCTGGCCAGCCTGACCGAATCGAGCCCGGCCGAGATCGAAAGCCTGTTCGAGTTGTCCAAGCCCGTGTCGGTGGCCAGGAAAGCCCCGCCGCGCCAGGGCCGGCCGCAACCGCTCGGCCTGGAGCTGCAAATCATGCGCAACCTGATTTCGCACCCGCCGCTGTGCCTGGAGCTCGACGAGGCCGCCTTGACCGCGTTTCAATACTTCGGCCAGGAGGCAGCAGAACGGCTGTTACAACTTATTGCAGCCGGACAGGCACTGGGACCGAACGGCAGCTTCGCCGCATTGTCTCAGCATCTGAAGGACACGGGATCGGACTACGACGGCTTGATTGCCGAGATCGCATCGGAGTCGGAATCGGACTTCGACAGCTGCAAACTCTGGTTGTCCGGCGCTGTACGCCAAATCAAGATGGATGCGTTAAAGGAGGAACTGAATCAGTTGTTTTCCGCCGGACTGACCTCGGATCAGTTGGGCGTGCGTTACCGTGAAATAACTGCCGAGCAAGATCGACTTTTACGCGAGCAACAAGCGGAAATGACCCCGCGCTAACCGGTTTGAATAGGCCGCCTCGGCGGGTCTTTTACGACTGGAAAAACTTGGGGTGCGTGCTATAATAAAACGCTAAGTGTTGTGTCCGCGGTAAGTTTTTCTTAGTGATGAAATGAGCATTTTCATCAGCAGACAGGCTCTTGACCGGCGCAAAACAGGGTGACGCCGGCGGCAGGGCCGGCATGGGTTGAGGCGGCGCGCAGCGCGGCCGGGCGATTTCAATCGTTTGCAAAACAACCACAAGCGGCTCGCGCCTCCAACCGCCGTTGTATTGCAGTAGACTACTGCCGAAGAGGCGATCGAGCCGCGCGGAAACCCCGGGCCTGGCAATCGTGGTCTTTGGTAATGTTGGTGTAACGTAGTGAAGTATTCGAGTGCAAAGAGCAGTATCGCCGGGGCAACCTGGCTGCAACAAGACTTTATTTAACCACCGTAAAGCTAGTCGTTGTGACATCGAAAGCGCCTGTGCCAATCAAGAAACCCGAAACCAGCGTGGCTGAGAAGCCGACCAGAACGTCCGCCCAGGCGGACAAAGCGCAAGACAAGGCCGAGTCGCGCACTGCGAGCCAGCCGCCTGCCGTCAGCCAAACCACCGATGCCGCCGCGCTCGCCGCGATCGACACCTCGGGTTACGTGCTGCCGTCGGTCAAGGTGCCGGGCCGGCGCGGGCGCAAGCCGAAGGAATTCCAGCCTGAGAACGACGAAGTGGCCGCGCTCAATGCGGTCGAACGCGCCGAGCTGAAGGCGGTCGACAAGGCCAAGGCCAAGGATCGCAAGGCCAAGGAAAAAGCCTTGCTGAAAGACGCGTTCTCGTCCGACACCGAGGCGTCGGAGGAAGAACTCGAACGGCGCCGGCAAAAGCTCAAGACCCTGATCAAGCTGGGCAAGGAGCGCGGCTTCCTGACCTACGCCGAAATCAACGACCACCTGCCGGAAAACATCGTCGATCCGGAAGCCATCGAAGGCATCATCGGCACCTTCAACGACATGGGCATTGCCGTGTACGAACACGCGCCCGATGCCGAGACCTTGCTGCTGTCCGACAATGTCGCCACCGTGACCAGCGATGACGAAGCCGAGGCCGCCGCCGAAGCGGCGCTGTCCACGGTCGACTCCGACTTTGGCCGCACCACCGATCCCGTGCGCATGTACATGCGCGAAATGGGCTCGGTCGAACTGCTCACGCGCGAAGGCGAAATCGAGATCGCCAAGCGCATCGAAGATGGCTTGAAGGACATGATCCAGGCCATCTCGGCCTGTCCGGTGACCATCGCCGAAATCATCTCCGCCGCCATCCGCATCCAGAACGACGAAACCAAGATCGACGAAATCGTCGACGGCATGGTCGATCCGGAAGAAGAGGCGGCGGTCGAAAGCGCTGCCCCGTCCGCATCCGACGACGATGAGGACGAGGACGACGGCGACGAGGAAGAAGCCGAAGAGGAAGAAGAAAGCAGCCCATCGGGCGCCGCCGGCTTTTCGGCCGAGCAGCTCGAAGCCTTGAAGCAGTCGGCACTGGAGAAATTCGAAGTCATCTCCGTGCAGTTCGACAAGATGCGCAAAGCCTACGAGAAGGACGGCTACAACTCCAAAGCCTACGTCAAGGCCCAGGAAGCCATCTCCAACGAACTGCTGGGCATCCGCTTCACCGCCAAGGTTGTCGAAAAACTGTGCGACACCCTGCGCGGCCAGGTGGACGAAGTGCGCCACATCGAGAAGCAGATTCTCGACGTGGCCGTGAACAAGTGCGGCATGCCGCGCGCCCACTTCATCAAAGTTTTCCCGGGCAACGAAACCAATCTGGAATGGGTCGACGCCGAAGTCAATGCCGGGCACGCCTACTCCGCCATCCTCGGCCGCAACATTCCGACCATCAAGGAACTGCAGCAGCGCCTGATCGACCTGCAAGCGCGCGTCGTGCTGCCGCTGCCGGACCTGCGCAACATTAACCGCCAGATGGCGGCCGGCGAAATGAAGGCGCGCAAGGCCAAGCGCGAAATGACCGAGGCCAACCTGCGTCTGGTGATTTCGATCGCCAAGAAATACACCAACCGCGGCCTGCAATTTCTCGACCTGATCCAGGAAGGCAATATCGGCCTGATGAAGGCCGTGGACAAGTTCGAATACCGCCGCGGCTACAAGTTTTCGACCTATGCGACGTG
The DNA here is from genome assembly GCA_946480015.1 of uncultured Oxalobacteraceae bacterium. Next base: position 27,519 of record CAMLIL010000021.1, read on the forward strand.
GTGGATCCGCCAGGCCATTACGCGCTCGATCGCCGACCAGGCGCGCACCATCCGCATTCCGGTGCACATGATCGAAACCATCAACAAGATGAACCGCATCTCGCGCCAGATTCTGCAGGAGACCGGCGCCGAGCCGGATCCGGCGACCTTGGCGGTCAAGATGGAAATGCCGGAAGATAAGATCCGGAAGATCATGAAGATCGCCAAGGAGCCGATCTCGATGGAAACGCCGATCGGCGACGACGACGATTCGCATCTGGGCGATTTCATCGAGGACAACAATACCCTGGCGCCATCGGACGCGGCCTTGCACGCCTCGATGCGCGGCGTGGTGAAGGACGTGCTCGATTCGCTGACCCCGCGCGAAGCCAAGGTGCTGCGCATGCGCTTCGGCATCGAAATGTCGACCGACCACACGCTCGAAGAGGTTGGCAAGCAATTCGACGTCACGCGCGAGCGGATCCGCCAGATCGAAGCGAAGGCGCTGCGCAAGCTGCGTCACCCATCGCGCTCCGACAAGCTGAAGAGCTTTCTGGAAGGAAGTTGATCGGCAAAAAGGCTTGACGGCCTGACACCAAACGGCCTATCCTCTCGCCACTTCGTATCGGCAACGAACGGGTGGCGAGTTTGTTTGGATGCCAGCCATCAATGCCGCATCACGAATGCGGGCCTCTAGCTCATGCTTGGTTAGAGCAGCGGACTCATATGTAAATGTGCCTTGCGACGGGAAACCGCGTAAGGGATGGTGTCAAATTCGGTGAAACCTAAGCGCAGCGATGCGTAAGGCAATGCCGAGCCAAGCTTCAGTGCGAAAGCGCTGTTGAAGGTGTAGAGACTAGACGGCACCCACCTAAGGCGCAGGCTATGGTGAAGGCATAGTCCAGGGAGTGGCGAAAGTCACGCAAACCAGAATCCGTTGGTGCCGTGTTCGACTCACGGGAGGCCCACCAGACATCGAAAAGCCAACTCTTCGGGGTTGGCTTTTTCCATTTTGGCGATCCCTGGGCCAATCAAGACTTCTTTCACGGTTACAACACCGCTGAAATTATGCCGTAGTCATAGTCTTGAAACGTGGATATACTGGAATACCGTTTCCCAGGGGGAATTTTAAGCGTTTCCTCTTGACCTCTTTATATTTAGATTTGGTATTTCCCTATGCATCGGTATCCAAAAGGAATGAATACTGTCCGCGCCAAGCCGGCCGAGGGCTTTACCCTGATCGAATTGATTGTCGTAATAGTCATTCTCGGAATCTTATCGGCGGTTGCACTTCCGAAATTCTTTGATTTTGGCTCATCAGCCCGTGTCGCCTCGATCCGGGCGCTGGCCGGATCGGTAAATAGTGCGGTAGGGATGGTGAAGGCGGTCACGGCGGTAAAAGGAGCGGGCACAGCGAGCGCGATCGCCAACATCACATTCGTCAACCTGACACCCACCACCCAGGTGCGCGTCTGGAGTGGCTACCCCGATCGGTGGTGCGACGGTATCGGTGTCATCGTGGAAGGCATGACCGTCCCGAGCGGTGGCTGCTACCTTTCCTCGGCAGCGGTTCCAGTCGACGGCTATACGTTTTACGGCTTTGGCAATACCAAGATACCCAATGGGGACGCAGGATGGCGGATTGAGAACGCGCCCACGCCGATGCAATGCTCGGTGCAGTACACGTATAACGGCAGCGGAACTCCCGCCGTCAAAATCAATACCACTGGATGTTGAATTACCCGGCGCGCGCGAGCGAACACCACAGATGCCCCATAAATTTTCAAAACCTGTAACCTGTTGTGTATGAGGATGCGTGGAACGGGATAAAGGGAGTGGGAAATGGCCGAACTTGACGAAAGAGCAAAGCGGTTGACGTTCAAGCTGGTCTATTACGGACCGGCCTTGTCGGGCAAGACCAGCAATCTGACCCGGCTGCACGATCTGCTCGCGGCCGAGATGGTCGGCGACATGATGATGCTGGAAACCGAGGGCGACCGCACCCTGTTCTTCGACCTGCTGCCGCTCGGCTTTACCACGCCGTCGGGTCTGGTCATCAAATGCAAAGTGTTCACCGTGCCGGGCCAGGTGGCCCACAACGGCACCCGCAAGGCGGTCTTGTCGCGCGCCGACGGTGCCGTGTTCGTGGCCGATTCGCAAAACAACCAGGCCACCAATAACGCCGTCTCGTTCGACAACCTGGTGGCCAATGCGGCCACGGTCGGCATCGACGTGGCGTCCTTCCCCTTGGTGGTCCAGTACAACAAGCGCGACCTGCCGGATGTCGTGGCCGAGGACGACATCCGCGCGCGCTGGAAGCAGGCGCCCTGGCCGGTGGTGATGGCCAGCGCCCTGCAGGGCGACGGGGTCAAGGAAACCTTCGGCCATCTGCTGGCCCAGGTGTACGACCGGGCGGACAAGGAGTACGCCTTGACGGCAAGCCATGGCCTGACGCGCGAGCGCTTCGTGGCGGCGGCCGGGGGCGTGCTATGAACCAGGCGCCGCCGGAATTCGACCGCCAGATGGCGCTGTCCGACATGCTGGGCGGCGTGCCCAAGCGCGCGCTCGACGGCGCCATGGAGCGCAGCGCCGGTCCGGCCTGGCAGATCCTGGATGTGGACGGCCAGCTGCTGCGCGCAGGCCCCGCCCCCATCGAGGGCGCGGCGCTCACCGCCCCCCTGGTGGTCGACCTCGACGAGGTCGGCACGCTCGCGCTGCCGCAGGCGCGCCAGCCCTGGCTGCACAGCGCCGCCAAGTGGATCGAACTATTGCTCGGCGCCGCCAACCGCTACCGGATGGCGGCCGACCTGCACCTGCAGGCCGTGCATGCCGACCACCGCGAACTGATGGCCAAGCACGCCGCGCTGGCCGAGTCCGAGCAGCGCTACCGCACCCTGTCGGCCGAGCTGGAAGAGCGCGTGCGGCGCCAGGTCGCGCTGATCGAACAGAGCCAGCGCCGCATGTACGAGGCAGAAAAGATGGCGTCGATCGGCAACCTGGCCGCCGGCATGGCCCATGAAATCAACAACCCCATGGGTTTCGTGCGCAGCAACCTGACCACCGCCACGAGCTATGTCGCCGCGCTGGCGCAGGCAATCGAAAGCCAGCAATGGGAGAGCGCGCGCCGGCTCCAGCTTACCGAACTGCTCGACGATTTCCAGGCCCTGCTCGGCGAATCGCTGGCCGGTGCGGACCGCGTCGCGCGGATTGTGGCGGACCTGAAGGCCTACGCCAGCTCCGGCGTGGTGCTGCGCGAACAGGCGGACCTGAACGACGTGGTGCACGCGGCCCTGCGCATGGTGGGTGAGCCGCCGCATGGCGTGCGCATCGAGATCGGGCTGCAGCCGCTGCCGCCGATCCTGTGCGACACCGCCGGTCTCAACCGTGTGGTGCTGGCGCTGCTGGCCAACGCGCTGGCCGCCATGCGCGGGCGCAGCGGCGCAGTCCACATATCCACCGCACTGGACGCGACGCATTTGCTGATCCGCGTGGCCGACGAGGGCTGCGGCATCGACGCCAAAGTCCTGCCGCAGATCTTCGATCCATTCTTCACCACCCATGACGTGGGCGGCGGCGTGGGCCTCGGCCTGACGGTCGCCTCGGACATCGCGCGCGCGCACAACGGCAACATCGCGGTCGAGTCGGCGCCGGGGCGCGGCAGCACGTTCACGGTGCGCCTGCCACGCGCAGGTGGAGGCAGCGCATGAGCTACGGACACTTGTTCACAGGGGGCGCGGCGCCGGATGAGACCACTGCGCCGCAAGCCAAGGCTTACCGCATCCTGCTGGTCGACGACGAACCGAACGTCCTGTCCGCGCTGCGGCGCGTGTTCCGCCAGGAGAACTACGACGTCGTCACCTGCCAGCAGCCGCGCGAAGCGCTGGAATTGCTCAAACGCGAGCCGTTCAACGTCATCATCAGCGACTTCATGATGCCCGGCATGGATGGCGGCGAGCTGCTGCGCCAGGCGCGCCAGATCGAGCCGGACCTGATCCGCATCATGCTCACCGGCCACGCCGACGTGAACGCCGTCGTCGGCGCCGTCAAGACCGGGGCCGTCTACAAGTTCATCCTCAAGCCCTGGAACGACGAGGACCTGCGCGTGACCGTCGCGCTGGCCCTGGAGCGCCAGGAACTGAACCGCAGCAACCGCACGCTGGCGCGCGACAACGAGCGCAAGTCGCGCGAGATCGAGCAACTGGCCAAGTTCAATGTCAGCAGCCGCAGCCGGCTGGCGACCGTGATGCACAAGCGCGGCCTGCTCAATATCGGCCAGGTGCAGGAACTGGTGCGGCTGCAGCAGACCCAAAAGCAACAGCCGGTGGTCAAGGAAATTCTCACGCGCGGCTGGGCCAGCGAAAAGGCCATCCACGACCTGCTTGCCGACGAGCTCAAACTGCAGCAGGTCAGCCTGGAGGAGATACCCGTCGATATGGCGGTCGCGGCCCTGATCCCGGCCACGCTGTGCCAGCGCCACGTGCTGGTCCCGATTCGCATCGACGACAAGCGCCTGACGGTGGCCATGGCCGACCCGCTCGACGAGGGCCTGATGCATGACCTGCGCTTCGTGACCGGCCTCGATATCACCCCGGTGCTGGCCACGGTCGCGGCCATCGAGGCCAAAGTCGCCCAGGTCTACGGCACCGCCACCCGCACCGGCCTGGAGGACCTGAGCGAATACGGCTCGCCCGACCCGTACGAAGGCGTCGAGATCGTCATCGAGGAAGACGAGCAGCAGTCGCTTGAGGACCTGCTGCGCGGCACCGATGAACCGCCGGCCATCCGCCTCGTGAACGCCGTGCTGCTGGAGGCGATCCATCTGGGCGCCTCCGACATCCACATCCAGCCGCGCGCCAAGAATGTGATGGTGCGCCTGCGCGTGGACGGCGTCCTGGTCGACAAGATGCAGATTCCGCACAATATGCACCAGTCGATCGTCTCGCGCATCAAGATCATGGCCGAACTCGACATCTCGGAACGGCGCCGTCCGCAGGATGGGCGGCTGGCGGTGCGCACGCCGCAGCGCGTGGTGGACCTGCGCATTTCAACCCTGCCGACCATCAACGGCGAGAAGATCGTGATGCGCATCCTCGACCGCAACGCCGCGGTGCTGCGGCTCGAAGCGATCGGGTTTTCGGCCACCGACCTGGCGAAAGTCGCGCATGCGGCCGACAAGCCGCAGGGCATCGTGCTGGCCACCGGGCCGACCGGAAGCGGCAAGACGACCACCCTGTATTCTCTGCTGCACAGCAACGCGACGCCCGAGAAAAATTACATCACCATCGAAGACCCTGTCGAGTATTACCTGGATTCGGCGGGGCAGGTGGTGGTGCGCGAAAAGATCGGGCTGACCTTTCCGCTGGTGCTGCGCGCGATCCTGCGCCAGGACCCGGACGTGCTGCTGGTGGGCGAAATCCGCGATATCGAAACCGCGGAGGTCGCGTTCCATGCGGCCCTGACCGGCCACCAGGTCTACTCGACCCTGCACACCAATTCCGCGATCGCCACCATTTCGCGCCTGTTCGACCTTGGCCTGAAACCCTTCGTCGTCGCCACCGGACTGGAGGCGGTGATAGCGCAGCGGCTGGTGCGCAAGATTTGCCAGCAGTGCCGCGAACCGGTCGCGGCCGATTCCGAAATGCTGTTGCGGCTGGGTGGCGATTTCGCCGCGCATGCCGTCAAGCCGTTTCGCGGCAGCGGCTGTGAGGCCTGCCAGGGCCGCGGCTACAAGGGACGCATCGGCCTGTACGAGGTGCTGGCGCCGGATGCCCACATGCGCCACCTGATCGCCTCCCAGGCAGCGGTGACGGAGATTACCGAGTACGCGCTCAGCCAGGGCTTCCGGACCCTGCGCGACGATGGCTATGCCAAGGTGGTCGACGGCCTGACGACGCCGGAAGAAGTGTTCCGTGTGCTCGGTCCGGAATGACCTTCGTCCAGCGCCTGATCCCCAAGTCGGCAAAGGCAATGTGGCGCACGATACCGTGCAGGCTTGACGCCCTGATAACAAGGACCTATGCTCTCGCCACTTCGTATCGGCCCCTGGTTCAGGTCTGGTTCGAGCTCCACCAAGACTCCTGATTCTAGAGGGCATTGCATACCATGGCTGATCCAGTCGACTTCGACGATTACACCGGCGACTACAATCGCCTGTTGAAGGAAAAGACCCAGTTTTTCTCTTCCAGCGAAGTTTATTTCGCCCAGTACAAAGTCGATATCGTGCGCCAGCGCGTTGGCCGCCCGGTCAAGCGCGTCCTCGAATTTGGCTGCGGCATCGGGCGCAACATCCCCTTCCTGCAGAAAGCCTTTCCGGGCGCCGCCATCGTCGGCTCCGACATTTCCCTGGCGAGCCTGGAGACCGCGCGCAGCGAGAATCCGGACGTCGCCTTCCTCCACGACGACGGCACCGCGCGCGACATGGGGCAGTTCGACGTGATCTTCGTGGCCGGTGTGTTCCACCACATTCCTCCGGCCCGGCGCGACATGGTGTCGGCCACGATCCGCCAGCGTCTGTCGCCGGGGGGCACCCTGTTCGTGTTCGAACACAATCCCTACAACCCGGTCACCCGCCGCATCGTGTCCACCTGTCCCTACGACGCCGACGCGGTCCTGCTCAAGCCGGCCGAGCTGAAGCGGCGCCTGCGCGCTGCGGGCCTGGCTGTGGAACGCAAGCAATATTGCCTGTTCATTCCGCCCAGTCTGCCGGCGCTGCTGCCGCTGGAACGCAAGCTGGGCTGGTTGCCGCTGGGCGGGCAATACTGGGTGCAGGCCACGCGCGCGCCATGATCCAGCTGCTGAAATACCTGCTGGTCGGGGTGGCCAACACCCTGCTCGGGTATGCCATCATTTTCGCCTGCATGTACCTGCTCGGGCTGAGCGCGGAGCTCAGCAATGTGATCGGTTACGGGCTGGGGCTGGTGATTTCATACGCCATGCACCGCAACTTCACCTTCAACAGCACCCAGCGGCGCGATACGGAAGCGGTGCGCTTCGTGGCGGTGTTTGCGGTGGCCTACCTGCTCAACCTGGGCACCCTGATGCTGCTGATCCACCGCTTTGACGCGCACGAGGGCGCGGCGCAGATCGTCGCCGGCGTGGTGTACGTCGGCGCGTCCTTCGTGATGCAGAAATTTTATGTGTTCAGGCAGCGCGCGGCGCTGCCCGGCTCCCGCTAGCTCAGGACCGCGCGGCCGTCTTGAGCGGCGTCGCTTCCTGCACGCCGCCAGCGTCCTGGGCAATGACTTCTTCGACGATGTAGCGCGGACGCGCTTTGACTTCCTCGTAAATCGCGCCGACGTACACGCCGACAATCCCCAGCACAATCAGCAGCACGCCGTTAAACAGCAGCAGCAGCGAGACGATCGTGGTCCAGCCGCTGGGCAATTGCCGGTCGATAAAGAAGTTGCCGACCGCGATAGCCATGAACAAAAAGGCGATTGCCGCAAAGCCCATGCCGACGAAGATGCCCATCTGCAATGGCTTGGTGCTGAACGAGAGAATGCCCGCCGTGGCCAGCTGAATCATTTTCGAGAACGAGTATTTCGACTGCCCGGCAAAGCGCTTCTCGGCCACGTATTCCACCTGCGTCTGGCTGTAGCCCATCCACGAGAACAATCCGCGCAAGAACATATTGCGTTCCTGGAAGCTGGTCGACAGCGTGCGCGCCACCCGCGCCGAAATCAGGCGGAAATCGGCGGCGTTGGCATTGATCGGCACGTTGGCCAGCCTGCCCAGCACGCGGTAGAACAGGTTGCCCGCCATCTTGCGCAACGGATTGATCGCTTCGGTATCCTTGCGCACGGTATAGACCACGTCGTGGCCCTGGCGGAACTGGTCGAGCAGTTCGGCGATGAGTTCGGGCGGATGCTGCAGGTCGCTGTCCATCATCACGATGGCGTCGGCGTCGAGCGCGTGCTCGATGCCCGCCAGCAGCGACATCTGATGGCCGAAGCGCGAGGACATGGCCAGCACCCTGGTGCGGCTGTCATGCTCGACGATGCCGCGCAGCACGCCCAAGGTGTTGTCGGGGCAGCGGTCGACCACGTACAGCAGCGCGCCATCCACCCCGGCCAGGCCGTCCAGCACCGCACGCGTGCGTGCGTGGAAATGGGCGATGACCTGTTCTTCATTGAAGACCGGCACCACCACCGTCAATTTAAGCTGTTTCACTTGTTTCTCCATTGCTCCATCAGCGCGCGGGTCCGGCTGATATCGGCGTAAATCCTGGGCACGTCGTAGCCGCTGCGGTTGCTCAGGGCGGGCGCTTCGCGCACGATGGCCGCGTCCAGGCCGGCCGTGGCGAGTTTGGCCAGCATGAACTCGCGCATGGTCACGCCGGTCCCGCTGGCCACATGATGCACCGAACCTGCCGGGGCACGCGCCGCGATGGCCAGCAATTGTTCGGCGGCGTCGGCGGTGCTCAGGTAATCGCGCGTGGCGCCCAAGGGGCCCAGTTCGATGATCGATTGTTGGCCCGCCAGCACCAGTTCGATCTGGCGCTGCAGACGGCCGGCAAACAGGCGCTCGGACAGGCCGGGGCCGTCCAGGTTGAATACCCGCGCCACCGCCACATCGGCCCCGCGCGCCGCGTACAGGCTGGCCAGCTGGGTCTGCCACGCCTTGGTCATGCCGTACACCGACACCGGCCGCAGCACGCAGTCTTCGCGCAGCGGGTTTTGCTCCGGCTCCACGACGCCATATTCGGCCGCCGAACCGATCAGCAGCACGCGGGTGGCACTGCCCCGGGCCAGCAGCGCGTCGAGCAGGGCGCGCGGCGCCGCGACATTGATGGCGATCGCTTCGTCCAGCTCGTTGCCGAAGCTGGCGGCCAGATGGAGGATGCAATCGGCCCCGGCATCGGCCAGGGCGGCTGCGCTGGCGGCAGGCTGGTACAGGTCGATCCGCACGTCGTGCACAGGCGCGCGTCCGGCGCTCAGGACCGTATGGCCGCCGGCGCGCAGGCGCGCCACCACGGCGCGGCCGAGCGCACCGGCCGCGCCGGTGACCAGCACCTTGTTCATCATGGAATGCCGAGCTTGACCGCCAGCTCGGCAAAGTGCTCGTCGGCGTACTCGTAGTCGTCCGGCCGGCCGATGTCGAGCCAGTAGCCGTCGAACGGGCGAATGTCGATGCGGCGCTCGGCCGCCAGGCCGTCGACCATCAGATTGTCGAAGCCGTAGGCGCTGCCGCGCGGCAACGCCTCGATGACCTTCCTGTTGATGCAGTAAATGCCCATGCTGACGTCGAAGTCGTAGCACGGCTTTTCCTGGAACTCGGTCAGGCGTCCGGCGTCGTTGTAGCGCAGCACGCCGAAGTCGATCTTGACCTGGCGCCGGTAGGCCGACACCGAAATCTGGCTTTCCGCCTGCACGTGGCGCTGGTAAAAGGCGCGGTAGTTAAGGTCGCACAGGATGTCGCCATTCATGACCAGGAAGTTGTCGGGCAAGTCGTCGATCAGGGTCAGCGGGCCGATCGTGCTCAGTTCGCCTTCTTCCAGCGAATAGTCGAGCTTCAGGCCCAGCCGCGAACCGTCGCCGAAGTAAGCCATGATCAGCTGCGACAAGTGATTGACCGCCAGCGTGACGTGGGTAAAGCCGTCGCGCTTGAGCTGCATGAGGATGATTTCGAGGATCGAATACTTGCCGCCGAGCGGTACCAGCGGCTTGGGAATCAGGGTGGTGTAGGGGCGCAGGCGTGTGCCTTTGCCGCCGGCCAGGATAATGGCTCTCATCGCGTCGTCCTTGCTTTACAGGTTGTACAGCCAGGCTTTGTAGCGCGCCAGGTTGTCGGGCTGGCGGAACCAGGCGACCGTGTCGGCCAGGCCGGCGGCCAGGTCGTATTGCGGGCGCCAGTCGGTCAGCGTGGTGATTTGGGTGTTGTCGCCAATTAGGCGGAACACTTCCGATGCATCCGGGCGCAGCCGTTGTTCGTCGGTGACGATGCGCGCCTGCGGGTTGATTTCGGCGATCAGCGTGTTGGCCACATCGCCGATGGTGTGCTCGGTGCCGGTGGCGATATTGAGCTCCTTGCCGATCGCCGCGTCGGCTTTTGCCAGGGCGATGAAGCCGGCCGCGGTGTCCTTGACGTAATTGAAGTCGCGCGTGGGCGTCAGGCTGCCCAGACGCAGTTCGGTGTGGCCTTCGAGCAGCTGGGTGATCACGGTGGGAATCACGGCGCGCGCCGACTGGCGTGGCCCATAGGTATTGAACGGGCGCACGATCACCACCGGCGTCTCGAACGAGCGGTAGAACGATTCGGCCAGGCGGTCGGCGCCGATCTTGGTCGCGCTGTAGGGCGACTGGCCCTGGAAGGGATGCTTTTCGTCGATCGGCGCGTATTGCGCCGTGCCGTACACTTCCGACGTGGACGTCACCAGCACGCGCTCGGTACCGAGCTTGCGCGCGGCCTGCAGCACGTTCAGCGTGCCCTTGATATTGGTGTCGACGTAGGAGTCGGGCGAGTGGTACGAGAACGGGATGGCGATCAGGGCGGCCAGGTGGAACACCACGTCGCAGCCTTTCATGGCTTCGGCCACGCCGTTGGGGTCGCGGATGTCGCCGGCAAACACGTCCAGGTTGCGCAGCACGGCGGGCGCCAGGGTGTCGAGCCAGCCCCAGCTGTTAAGCGAGTTGTAGTACACGAAGGCGCGCACGTCGCAGCCTTGCGCCAGCAGGGCTTCCACCAGGTGGCTGCCGATGAACCCATCGGCGCCCGTGACCAGTACTTTCTTTGACTTCAGATCCATGATTCTCCAGGTTTATTCAGGTGTGCAGGCGGGACCTTGTCCGCTGTGCGGAGCGCCGACGCTCAGGTCCATCACATAAAAGTGCATGTCGCGCGGATCGCCGGGCGCGCTCAGTGCGGCGGCAGTGGTGCTAAAGCGCAGCGGCATGACTTCGCCGCCATCGAGCTGTACCGGCAGGCGCACCGGGCGCGCGCTGCCATCGGCCGTGAATGCCTGCGATACGCCGCGGCCGGCGACGCGTACAGTACCACCATTGGGTACGGCCAGCTGAAAGCTGACGCAAACGGCGATCGGCCGCGGGTTCAGATTGCGCAGCTTTAGCGTGGACTGGGCCTGCGACCAGCGGAACGGCGCGCTTGCCGGCGACATTTCCTCGCCATAGAAGCCGGCGCTCCATTCCGGCACCGCGCCGGCCTGCAGCAACTGGCGGGCCTGTTCCTGGAACGCCGCCGTGCCCAGCCGCTGGCGTTGCAGCGCCGTGGCGGCGCGTACGTCAAGCACGGCAATGTCGGCATTGCCCACATCGAGCGCGCGCACGCCGGCCTGGCTCAGGCTGGCGATCAGGGCCGCGCCGCGGTCCTTGTAGGCGCGCCGGTCGATCCAGATGGCGGAAAAGCCGCTCAGGGTGGCCGCGTCCAGCAATGCCTGGCCCTGCAGGGGCGCCAGGCGCTTCTGCCAGATGCGGTGCTGCTGGCTGAACGATGGCCAGCTCCAGCGCAACTGCTGCGACCACAGCGAATAGCGCCCATGGTCGTAGGACATCATGTGTTCGAACGTGTAGATCGGCGGAAAGCCGGTGAAGGGCAATTGCAGCACCGCCGCATCGGCGGGCAGCAGCCGTTCGAGCCGCTCGACCGCGGCGCGCTCGGTGCGCGCCCGCTCGACGTTGGCCGACAGACTGCGCAGGGCGGGACGCGCGTCGTACAACTGGTCGCGCAGGCTGAACAGGGCAAACACCACGATCGCAGCCAGCGCCGCGATCCGTGTGCGCCGGCCTGGCGGAGGCAGGCGCGCGTCGAGCCACAAGGCGGCGGTGGCGATGGCGAAAAAGCTCAGGAACACCGAGAACCGGTTGTAGCCGCGAATGTCCGGCACGGTCAGGAGATTGATGACGGCGCCGAAGCCGCCCACCGTGATCACCAGGAACGTGGCCAGTCCCAGAGCGCTGACGATGTCGAGCGCGCGCGCATGCGCGCCGGCGGTGCGTGCGCGTAAGCGCAGCAGCAGGATCAGCAGCATGCCGAAGGCGCCGAACAGCCCCAGGCGCGCGGTCTGATTCTCGTTCTCCAGGGGGAAGTTGGCGGCCGCGTCCTTGGCCGCATAGCGTGCCAGCGGCTTGAGCGGATTATCCGCGTGCGGCAGCACCAGGCGGCGCAGCTTGACGCCGTAGGCTTCGGCTTCGGCCACATACTTATAGCCCATCTCGGGTGGACGGCCCTCGTGTTTCCAGACGAGCAGCGAGGGCACGAGGTTGAGCACGGTGGCGCAGCTTACCAGTGCGGCGGCGGCGATGGGCAGGCGCAGCTGACGCAGGCCGCCGCGGCGCCAGGCGATGATGGCGGCGATGCCGAACAGTAGGACGGCAAAGAAACTGAAGTAGACGTAGTCGAATCCCTGCAGCACGCAGGCGATCAGGCCAATGGCGCGCGCCTGCGCCGGTTTGCGCAGCAGCTCCGGTCCGCCGGCGATCAGCGCCGCCAGCAGGCAGTGCAGCGGCACCATGTAGTACACCAGGTTCAAATGGTGGGTGAAGCGCATCAGCGCGAACGGCAGGAACGCGTACAGCACACCGACCACGCACGACAGCAGAGCCGACAGGCGCAGTTGCCAGGTGGCGTAGGCGCTCGCCCAGGCGCTCATCACCAGGGTCGACAGCCAGAACGCGTTCAGCAGCAGGCCCGGTTCATGCGTCCACAGCGACATGACCTTGATCAGCAGCCAGTCGACACTGGTCTGCATGGGGAAGGCCGGTCCGGGATAGCCGAACGGCGCCGACAGATGCGAGATCGTCAGCGGCCAGCCATCCTGGACCACGCCTTTGATGTACATCAGCATGACGATCACGTCGCCTTCCTGATAGTTCAGCGGCACCCATAGCGGATAGCCGGACAGGTGCAGCGCCTTCCAGGCCACCAGCAGTACCACGGCGGCCAGCGCCGCGCCGGTCAGCAGCAGCGGCGCGCGCGCACGCCGCCGCAACGCGGGAGCCGGAACTTCGGCGCTGACGGGGGGCGGGGAAGGGCGCACGGCCGACACGGTCGGCCTCATGGATGCCAAGCCGACGGCGGCGTTGTGAACGTCATGGGAGATGTCATTGATTTCGCGGGCTGCAATAGTACTATTTTATCCATTTCTTTTCCAGTCGGCCGCTAGTATGGACTTAATCAACTATTAATCTTGTATAGTAATTGTACGGTGCGGCGTACGCCCGAACGGTGCACCGGCCCTTTGACCCACACGAAAAGGACGTACCCATGCCGCGTTTTCTATTGCTTTTGCTGTTCGCCGCCACCTCCGCAGGCGCGGCCACCCGCTCGATCGGCATCGTCGGCCCGGCCGGTGAATCGACCATCGCCTACGACATCAACGCGGCCGGCCAGGTCGCCGCCGTGCTGGAGGATGAAGACGGCAACCAGCGCGGCGTACTGTTTCAACATGGCAAGATCACCGAACTCGGCTCGCTGGGCGGCGCCTTCAGCAATACCAAGGCGATCAACGCCAGCGGCGCCATCGTCGGCTCGGCCCAGGATAAAGGCGGCCACTGGCGCGCCTTCCTGTACCAGCGCGGGCAGGGCATGCGCGACCTCGGCACGCTTGGCGGCCCCAGCAGCTACGGCATGGCCATCAACCGCGCCGCCGACACGGCCGGCTTCGCCGACACCGCCGGCGGCGACTACCACGCCTTTTTCCACAGCGACGGCCAGATGACCGACCTGGGCACCCTGGGCGGCAAGATCAGCTACGCCAGTGGACTGAACAATGCGGGCCAGGTGGTCGGCACCGCCGCCACCGCCGACGGCTACCGCCACGCCTTTGTCTACGATGCCGCCAAGGGCATGCGCGACCTCGGCACCCTGGGCGGGCGCCAGAGCGCGGCCTCGGCCATCAACGATGCCGGGGTGATCGTGGGCGCGTCGGAAATGCCGAACCGCCGCTGGCATGCCTTCGTCGTCGAGCGCGGCAAGATGGTCGACCTGGGCGCCCTGATCGGCTACGGCAGCAGCTACGCCACCGCCATCAACAGCGCCGGCCACGTGGTGGGAACCGTGCTGATCGGCGACGAGCGCCAATCCTTCGTCTGGCGCGACGGCAAGATGAGCGTGCACCGCGGCGGCCACAGCCTGTACCTGACCAATGCCATCAACGATGGCGAACAGGTGATCGGGGCGACCTATAGCCGCAAGATGGATGCGGCCACCATGAGCTCGGCGGCGGTGCCGGTGGTGGCGCGCGGCGGCAAGGAATTGCTGGCCTTGATCGGGGTGGTGATCAGCCTGGCGCTCGGCGCGGTGCTGCACCGGCGCCGCTACCACGGCGTTGTGCTGCGCAGCTTCGCCGGCTGAACGCCAGAGGGGAGGGCTCAGGCCAGGGTGTCGACCAGCTTGAGCAGCTCGTCGTGCGGCACCGGCTTGTTCAGGAACGCGGTGGCGCCCTGGCGCAAGGCCCAGATGCGGTCCGAATCCATGTCCTTGCTGGTCAGCAGGATCACCGGGATGTGCCAGGTGGTCTCATCGTTGGTGATGGCGCGCGTGGCCTGAAAGCCGTTCAGGCCCGGCATCACGATGTCCATGATGATCAGGTCCGGCAATTCGGCCTTGGCCTTGACGACCGCTTCGGCGCCATCGCAGGCAAGAATGACAGTGTGTCCCACGCTGGTCAGCAGCTTGGACAGGACCAGGCGCTGGGTCAGCGAATCGTCAACCACGAGAATTTTTTGGAGTGCCATTGTGCGCTTGTTCAGGATGCTGTGGCGGCCTCGGCCGGCTTGGCATCGGTTTGCTTATCTTTGTCTTCGGGCAAATAACGCCAGTAAAACGCATGCGGGTGCAGGCCGAACGCTTCCTGCAATTCCTTGCACACCATCTGCTCGGCCAGGTACAGCGCCTTCAGATTGGTGGTGCGGCTCAGTGTCACATAGCACCGCAAGGTCTTGGTCAGCGTCGAATTGTGCAGTTCCAGCTCAGTGACATCGATTTCCATCGCCCGCAGTTTCTTACGGACGTGCTTGGACACATCCTTGACCACCGCATTTAACAGTTCCGGACTGATCCGTACTCTGGCGTTCGACATAACGTTCTGCTTTCCATAAGCGTGATGATAACGCGAAACGTCGCGCGCCCCTAAGTAGATCGCATTTATTGCTCACAGTCAATATAATCAAAGTAATTCGGACGTGACGGGAACGTTGCTGCCGAGACATTTTGTAACGCTAGAGGCAGGGTAGTACGGGCTACCGGGGCGGACTTTGTGGCGTCTCATGCATTCACTACGTCAACACTTTCGCTAGGCAAACAACTAATCACCAAGTTGCGCGCGTCCGCGTCCGGGCCGAGCCTGCTTTTGGGGTAGCCTTGCAGCTCTTTCCGTTCAGCCCATGCCTGATTATCCTATGTCTTTCCCCCTCCTTGCGCGGCGCCGTTCCCTGCTCCAGGCCGCTATTGTTGCGTCCATGCCACTGTCCACCCTTGATGCCTTCGCCCAGCAAACCACGCCCCGCTTCGACGTGCGCCGTTTCGGCGCGCGCGGCGACGGCGGCACGCTCGACACCGACGCCATCAACCAGGCCATCGCGGCGGCGGCGGCGGCCGGCGGCGGGACCGTCCACTTTCCGGCCGGGCAATACCTGAGCTTTTCGGTGCGCCTGCAAAGCCGCGTGGTGCTGCACCTGGACGCCGGCGCCACCCTGATCGGCGCCGATCCCGCCGTGCACGCCGGCGCGTACGACCTGGCCGAGCCCAATCCCTGGGACATGTACCAGGACTTCGGCCACAGCCATTGGCACAATAGTCTGGTCTGGGGCGAGAACCTGGTCGATATCGGCATCACGGGACGCGGCCGCATCCACGGCAAGGGCCTGACCCACAGCGGACCGGGACCGCGCCGCCCGGCCAAGGCCGGCGACATGCCGCTCAGCCTGCGCGGCACCGATCCGCACGGCGAAAACAGCGCCGGCAAGCAATTCGGCGCCGACATGGAAGGCAAGGGCAACAAGGCCATCGCCCTGCGCGGCTGCCGCAACGTGCTGCTGCGCGACTTCAGCATCCTCAACGGTGGCCACTTTGCCCTGCTGGCCACCGGCGTGGACAACCTCACCATCGACAACCTGGCGGTCGACACCGACCGCGACGGCTTCGACATCGATTGCTGCCGCAACGTGCGCATCGCCAATTGCGTCGTCAATTCACCCAACGACGATGCCATCTGCCTGAAAAGCTCCTACGCGCTGGGCGCGCCGCGCTTTACCGAAAACGTCAGCATCACCAATTGCCAGGTGTCCGGTTTCGACCTGGGCACCTTCCTCGATGGCAGCTACCAGCGCACCCAGTTGAAAGCGCCCGACCAGGATGGCGTGACCGGCCGCATCAAGCTCGGCACGGAATCGAACGGCGGCTTTCGCAACATCACCATCAGCAATTGCGTGTTCGAGCGCTGCCGCGGCCTGGCCATCGAAAGCGTCGATGGCGGCGTGATCGAAGACATCACGGTCGACAATCTGAGCATGCGCGACCTGACCAGCGCGCCGCTGTTCGTGCGCCTGGGGCGGCGCATGCGCGCGCCGGAAGGCACGCCGGTAGGCGCGATCCGCCGCATCAACATCAGCAATGTCGTGGTGTCCAACGCCGATGCGCGCTTCGCCTCCAGCGTCACCGGGGTGCCCGGCCACCCGGTCGAGGATGTGCGCATCAGCAATCTGCACGTGCTGCACCAGGGCGGCGGCACGCGCGCCGATGGCGAGCGCGAGATGCCCGAAAACGCAGCCAGCTACCCGGACCCGAGCATGTTCGGCGTGACCTCGGCGCATGGCCTGTTCGCCCGCCATGTGAACAATCTGGAACTGCATCACGTCAATGTCGTCGCCGCCAGGCCGGACCTGCGTCCGGCGCTGGTGCTGCACGCCATCGACGGCGCGCTGCTCGAACGGGTGCGCACGCAGCGGGTGGATCAGAATCCGCTACTCGACCTGCGTGAAGTAAGCCGGCTGGAAATCAAGGATGTCGCCGGCTTGGCCGACGCGCGGCGCGAGCGGGTCGCGCGCCAGAAGCTGTAAGGGCCAGGCCGGGGCAGCGGCGGCAGACCCGTCAGTACAGCAGTGTTGCGCGAGCGCCCCGCAGCACGGCTTGTTCCCCCTTTTTACCCCTTTTTCCTTGTGAGTCCGCCAGCCGCGCTTCTACAATCGAATCTGCCCATCCATACCGGTACCGCACCATGACTCCCCGATTCCTGCTCAAGATTTCGCTCGCGCTGCTGCCGCCCCTGTTCGCCGGCGGCTGCGGCGTGCTGGCCGCGCCCTGCCGGGTCACCTCGGCCGTTGTCAAGATGGTGCCCGTGGTCGGCCATGCCGCCGCCCTCCCGACCGATGCCTGTGCGGCCGTGATCGATCCCTGAGTTGTAGCCAAACTACACTGTGGTGTGCTGGTGTACAATCGCACGACGAATCGCGCCACCAACCCATCCCGAGAGCCGATGAACACCGACGATCCCCTGCTGCTGCGCCGCCGCCTGCTGCTCCAAGCCGCGCTCGCCGGCGCTGCGCCGCTGGCGCTGCCATCGCTGGCACGCGCGGCCGATAGCCCGCTGGTGGTCGGTGGCTTGCCGGTCACCTGCAATCTGACCCTGCCGGTGGCCTGCGTCGCCAAGACCAACAGCAATGCGCGCCTGGGCGCCGGCCCCGCACCCTTCATCTACAATAAATACAGCGGCTGGCCGGAACTGAAGGAATCGCTGATGACCGGGCGCATCCAGGCGGCCTACATGCTCGCGCCGCTGGTGATGGACCTGACCGACAAGCGCATTCCGCTGAAGATCGTCTCGCTCGGACACCGCTCCGGCGCCGTGATCATGGTGCGCACCGATTCGCCCACCAAAACGTTCAAGGAGTTGCGCGGCAAGCGCATCGCCATTCCCAGCCGTTTCGCGGTCGACTTCCTGTTCCTGCGCAAGATGCTGGCGCGCGAGGGCATGACGCCGAAAGACATCACCATCATCGAGATGCCGCCGCCGGACATGCCGGCCGCGCTGTACGCCAAGGCGGTCGACGCCTACTGCACCGGCGAGCCGTTCGGCGCCGCCGCGCAGAAGGCCGGCTACGCCCGGCCGCTGGCCATGACGCGCGACCAATGGCGCAACTACATCTGCTGCGTGCTGACGGTGCGCGATGAACTGATCAAGGAAAACCGCCCGCTGGTGCAGGAACTGGTCAACCATGTCCAGTCGGCCGGCACCTGGCTCGACGGCGGCGCGGCCA
Source organism: uncultured Oxalobacteraceae bacterium (assembly GCA_946480015.1). Next base: position 45,707 of record CAMLIL010000021.1, read on the forward strand.
ACCGCGCCAAGGCCGCGCAGATCGCGGCGGGGCGCAAGTTCTTCAACCAGGACCCGAACGTCATCAGATTCGTCATGGAGAATCCGGCCGACCGCGTCACCTACGGCGACCTGCGCATGATCCGCGCCGAATTCGACGAACTGATGAAACTGTCGATCGAAGCCGGGACGCTCACGCGCCCGGTGGCCTACGAGCGCTACGTCGACGAGAGCTTCGTCAAGGCCATCAAACCGGTGCAGATCGCGCTGTGAAGGCCGTCCTGCTGTCACTGCTGCTGTGTTCTGGCGTCGCCGCCGCCGCCGGCAGCTTCAAGGCCGGCGTGTTCGATCCGCCGCGCGCCGCGCCCGAGATCGCGTTGCCGGCCTCGACCGGCAAACCGTTCAAGCTGTCCGGCTTGCGCGGCAAGGTGGTGGTGCTCGAATACGGCTACACCCACTGCCAGGACGTTTGCCCGGTGTCGCTGGCCGCGCTGGCGCAGGCGCGCAGCCTGCTCGGCGCCGCCGCGCGCGACGTGCAGGTGCTGTTCATCACCGTCGATCCGGCGCGCGACGACGCCGCCCATTTGCGCCAGTACCTGGCCCAGTTCGACCCCAGCTTCATCGGCATCACCGGCAGCCAGGCGCAGATCGAGGCGCTGCTCAAGGCCTACGGCATCAGCGCCACCCGCCGCATGGTCGACGGCAGCAAGACCGACTACACCATGCACCACTCGTCCTACCTGTACTTCATCGACCGCCAGGGCATGCAGCGCGCCCTCATGCCGTTCGGCCGCCCGGCCGCCGACATCGCGCACGATTTGCAACTGCTGCTCAAGCAATAGGCCATGACGACGCTGCGCCGCCACTGGGGCTCCTGGCTGCTGCTCGCCTGCGCGCTGTGCGCGCTGCTGTGGGGCGCACTGGCGCCGCTCTCGGGCAGCGACCGCGACATGCTGTTCGAGATCCCCAAGGGTACCTGGCAGCGCCGCATGGCCGGCGACAGGATCGAGATCCTGCCGTCCACCGTGCACCTGACCCTGGGCGTCAAGGACGTGCTGCTGCTGCGTAACCGCGACACCGTGCCGCAGATCTTCGGGCCCGTGCTGATCATGCCCGGCCAGGACTTCCGCCTGCCGTTCGAGCAGGTGTCGGAAAACGAATTTGCCTGCACGGCGCACGCCAGCGGGCAAATGAAAGTGATCGTCGACGCCATGCCCAATCCCGGCCTGGCGCGGCTGCAGTGGCGCTTTGCCGCGCTGGCGCACGCAGTGCGTTACCTCAAACCCGTCTGATCAAGGAAGCCGCCGTTCGTGGAAAAACTCAAGAAAATCCTGCCGCCGATCCTCCTGCTGGCGCTGCTGATCGCGATCTGGTGGGTGGTCGTCATCCAAACCGACAGCCTGATCTTTCCGACCCCCGCGCAGGTCGTCACGGGCACCCTGGAACTGGCCGAGGACGGCACCTTGTGGGAGCATATTGTCGCCTCGCTCTCGCGCGTGGCGACCGGCTTTCTGCTGGCGGTGCTGGTGGCCATGCCGCTCGGCCTGTGGATGGGCAGGGTGAACGCCGCCTACAACACGCTCAACCCGGTATTCCAGATCCTGCGGCCGATTTCGCCGATCGCCTGGATTCCGCTGGCCATCCTGTGGTTCGGCGTGGGCGACACCTCGCCGGTATTCCTGATCTTTATCGCCGCCGTGTTCCCCATGATCGTGCAGACCGCCGCCGGCGTGCACACCATCGAACGGCGCTACCTGAACGCGGCCGAAAACTTCGGCGTCTCGCGCGCCCGGCTGTTCCGCCAGGTGATCGTGCCGGCGGTGCTGCCCGAAATCGTGGTCGGCATGCGCATCGGCCTGGGCGTGGCCTGGCTGGTGGTGGTGGCGGCCGAGATGATCGCCCTGCATTCGGGCCTGGGCTACCTGATCATCGATTCGCGCAATGCCGGCAACCGCTACGACCTGGTCATCGCCGGCATGATCATCATCGGCCTGATCGGACTGCTGCTCGATGGCCTGATGCGGCTTCTGGAAGGTCTCAACTCGGTAAGGTGGCGCTATGGACGCTAAGATCGTCGTCGACAATATCAAGAAAAAATTCGCCAGTCTGCCGGTGGTCGGCGGTGTCAGCCTGGATGTCAAGGATGGCGAATTCGTCGCCATCGTCGGGCCGTCCGGCTGCGGCAAGTCGACCCTGATGAAAATCATCTCCGGCTTCGAACAGCCCGACGAGGGCGCGGTGCGCATCGATGGCCAGCCGGTCAGGCGGCCCAGCGCCAAGGGCATCGTCATCTCGCAGCACGGCTCGGTGTTCCCCTGGCTGACGGTGCAGCAGAACCTGATGTTCGGCCTGAACGGCGACGAGCACGGCGACAAGGCCGCGCTGGCCGACCATTATGCCGACCTGGTCGGGCTGAAAGGCTTCGAGAAAGCCTATCCGCGCGAACTGTCGGGCGGCATGCTCAAGCGCGTGGAAATTGCCCGCGCGCTGGTGGTCAAGCCCGAAATCCTGTACATGGACGAACCGTTCTCGGCGCTCGACGCCTTAATGAACCTGAAGATGCGCAATGAACTGCTGCGCATCCTGCAGGAAGAGCGCCACACCGTGATCCTGATCACCCACGATGTCGAGGAAGCGATCTACCTGGCCGACCGCATCATGGTGCTGTCGCCGCGCCCGACCACGATCCAGGCCAGCTTCACCGTGACCCAGCCGCACCCGCGCAAGCTGTCGCAGCCGGAACTGCAGCAGCTCAAGGACGAGATCCTCGCCGAGCTGGGCCTGACCGTCTAGGATGCTCATGACAATCGTGCTCCACCCGGGAGCGCGATTCTGTCATGATGGGCCACCATGGAGACGCTGACCTTTCCCCTGTTCCCGCTTGGCACCGTGCTGTTCCCGGACGGCGTTTTGCCGCTGCAGATCTTCGAGGTCCGCTATCTCGACATGATCAACCGCTGCATTGCCGACGCCAGCCCGTTCGGCGTGGTCATGCTCACGCAGGGCAGCGAAGTGCGCCAGCCCGAAGCCAACGAAACCTTCACCACCTCCGGCACGCTGGCCTCGGTGCAGGAAATGACGAGCGCCGCGCCCGGCCTGCTGCAACTGGTGTGCCGCGGCGGCACCCGCTTCAAGCTGCACGCCGCCGAACGCCGTCCCAACGGCCTGTGGATGGGCGAGACCGAACTGCTGGAAGCCGATCTCGCCGTTCCCATTCCCTCCGAACTGCAAGGCGCGGCCGACGCGCTCGACCGCGTGCTGGCCTCGCTGCAGGACGTGCCGGAGCAACGCTGGCCGGTGGCGCCGCCATTCCGGCTCGACGATTGCGGCTGGGTCGCCAACCGCTGGTGCGACCTGCTGCCGCTGCCCAATGTGCAAAAGCACAGCCTGCTCATGCTGGACAATCCGCTGATCCGGCTCGAACTGATGCACGACGTGCTCGACGAGCACGGGCTGATCACTTCCTAGTTCACGGCGCCGTTGCCGTTGCCGCTGGCCGAACCGCTGGCGTTGGCCTGGGTGTTGGCCGCCGCCGATCTGGCCGCGCCCGCCGTGCCGCGCGCGTTGGCCGCGCTGTCCTTGGCAAAGTCGCGCGTGGCCGCGCCTTGCTGGCGTGCTCCCGCGGCCACGGCGCCGCCGGCGCCGCGCGCATTGCCGGCCGCATTGGTGTCGAGGCTGCCTGATGCGTTGCCGTTCCCGCTGCCCGAGAGCAGGCTGCCATTGCCGGCCGGGGCCGCCTGGGCCGGCTTTTGCACTTCTTCACGCTCGGCGGCGCGGCTGGCGCGCATGTCGTCGATGACCGGCACATTGCGGCTGATCGACCCCATGCCACCCAGTTGTCCGCCCAGGGCGCCGCCGCCGCCGAGCATGCCGCCGACCGCGCCGCGTGCGCCGAGTAATTGCGCGTGCGCCGAAGCGGACAGGCCGAGGGCGATGACGAGGGCGATGTGAGTTGCTTTCATGATGGTCTCCTTGACTGGCGCGGAACCATTTCCGCCGCCTATGCAAGGAAAACGAGCGGCCCCGGCGGTTTAATCCATGCGGCGAAAAATATTCGGATCGGTACGCTGCGCCATGCCGACGATGCCGCGGCCGGTTTCGCCATCCACCGCGCCCGTCGCCTCGCGGCAGAGGCCGGCCAGCGCTGCGCGCGCCAGTGCCGGATCGGGGCGGCTGAGCCGGTTCGCCAGCAGGGCCGCCACGATCGGCGCCGCGAACGAGGTGCCGCGCACGCGCCGGTAGGGCGGCTGGCCCGGCGCCGCGCTGACCATGTCGTTGCCCGGCGCGGCAAACATCACTTGCGCCCCGCGCGCCGCTTCCGGCAGCACCTTGCCGCGCCGGTCCACTGCGCTCACGCCCACCACGCCGGGATAGCTGGCCGGGTACAGCGGCGGCGCCGCCGGACCGTCGTTGCCGACCGCCGCCACCAGCAGATGGCCGCGCTTGACCATGGCCGCCACGGCCCGTTCCAGGGTGCGGTTGGGCGGCCCCACGATCGACAGGTTCACCACCGGCACGCGCCGCGCCGCCATCCAGCCCAGCGCCGCGGCAATGACCTCGGCCGCGCCGCCGGTCGGGCTGCCGCAATACACATCGGCCGCGAACAGGGTGGCGCCGGGCGCGGCGCCGGAAAAATGCGGCGAGCGGCCGACCAACAGCGCCGCCACCGCGCTGCCGTGCACGCTCGGATACGGCGCGCCGGCACATCCCCATCGAGTAATCCTGGCCGCCGCAAATACGTCATGGGCGGTGTCGACGCCGCTGTCGATCAGGCCGACCGGGTGGGCCGGCGCGGGCCCGGCCGGAGCCGGCAGGGCGGTGCCCGCGCCGCTTCCCTGATATAGATGATTGAAATCGTAGCTGCCGTCCGGGTCGAGCGCGCGCAGCCGTTCCAGCATGGCGGCGGTACCGGTGTCGGGCGGCACGCCCAGCACGACGACGGTCTCGTCCAGTCCTTCCAGGCGGCGCTCGCGCAGCACGCGCACACCGGCGCGCACGGCTGCCGTCACGGCTGCGGGACTGGGCGACCAGGCCAGGATTTCGCCGCGCATGGCCGGCGCCCCGCGTGGATCGGCTTCCAGCGCCTGCTGATGCTGGCGCAACAAATTGCCAACCAGCTTACCGCGTACAGCGCTCAGATCGCCAATCCCGGTATCGTCCAGCAAGCGCTGCGGATTGCGGATGAAATCGTTGTCAAGTGGCCCTATGCGCTGGGGCAACGGTAAATTTAAATTCGGTAGACGCAATTGCGCATGCGCGTTTATGCCGCTTAGCGCGATAGTGAGTACTAACACCGAACGAAAAAATCGGAGCGCACGGGAACGTCGGGATGGCAGCATGGTCGGATGATAATATAGGGAATCAGAAAGCATGATGAATTAACGATGGGGGCAGGGATTAAATTCCATGACCGCAGCGTTTACTGACTATCCATGACATTTCATACGCCACTGCATGCTGAACTTGCCGCACTGCTGCCGCGCCTGCGCCGTTTCGCGCGGTCCATTACCTTCCACCGCGAGGACGCCGACGACCTGGTGCAGATCGCGCTGGAACGGGCCATGAACCGCAGTGCGCAGTACGAGCCCGGCACCCGGCTCGACAGCTGGATGTTCCGCATCATCAAGAACGTCTGGATCGACGAAGTGCGTGCGCGCGCGCGGCGCGAGCATTTGTTTGCGCCGGAGGAAGAGGGCGAACAGGTCGGCGACGACAGCGCCGCCGCGCACCAGCAGCGCATGGCGATCCACAAGGCGATGAGTCTGCTGTCGGAAGATCACCGCATCGTCATCGGCCTGGTGCTGGTCGATGGCTTGCCCTACAAGGAAGCGGCGGCGGTCCTGGAGATTCCCTTGGGCACCTTGATGAGCCGGCTGGCGCGTGCGCGCGAGGCCCTGCAAGGTTTCTTATCCGATCAAGCGAGGAATATGGCATGAGCATTTCAGAAGAGACCCTGATGGCCTACGCCGACGGTGAAGTCGACGAGGCGACCCGGCGCGCGGTCGAACAGGCGATCCGGCACGACCCGGCGCTGGCGGCGCGGGTGCGCCGTCACCAGTCGCTGCGCAGCGACGTGTTTGCCGCGTTCGCGCCGGCGCTGGACGAACCGGTGCCGCAGCGCCTGCGCGCGGCGCTGCGTTCGCCCAAGGTGGTGCATCTGGACACGGTGCGCGCCATGCGCCAGCCGCCCCCCGCGCCGAGCAAGCCGACGTGGTCATGGCCGGAGTGGGGCGCGATTGCCGCCAGCCTGGTGTTCGGCCTGGGCGGCGGCGCGCTGGCCATGCGCGCCGCGCAGGAGCGGCCCCAGCTGGCCATGGAAAACGGCAGCCTGAACGCGCACGGCGACCTGGCGGCGGCCTTGAGCACCCAGCTGGCCAGCGCGGGACCCAGGCAGGCCAGCGTGCGGGTGGGATTGAGTTTCCTGGCCAAGGACGGGGTGTATTGCCGCAGCTTCATGCTGCCCAAGCAGTCCGGGCTGGCCTGCCGCAGCGGCAGCGGCTGGACCGTGCCGGTGCTGGCCGACGGCGGCAGCGACGGCACCGGCACCTATCGCCAGGCCAGCAGCGGCCTGCCCAATGCGGTGCTCGACGCGATCGACCAGCGCATCGCCGGCAAGGCGCTCGATATCGCCCAGGAACAGGCGGCGCGTGACAAAGGGTGGAAGCGCTAGCCTGCACGGGCACGCGCGCAAAGACATCAGCTGGCTAGATTTGCCCGGTTGCGCCCCTCCAGCTTGGCCCGGTACAGCGCCCGGTCGGCACTCCAGATCAGGTTCGCCGCGGTCTCCTCGTCCGCGCCCGGCACCTGCGCCGCCACGCCGACGCTGATGGTCACCACGCCATACGGCGACCCCGCATGCGGCAAGGCCATTGACTGCAGCGCCAGGCAAATGCCCTGCGCCACCAGCAGCGCCTGGGCGGCGTCCTGCCCCGGCGCCATCAGGGCGAATTCTTCGCCGCCATAGCGCGCCACCACATCGCCGGTACGGCGCCCGTGCACCGCGATCAGATTGGCCACCGTGCGCAGGCACTCGTCGCCAGCCTGATGTCCGTACAGATCGTTGTAGCTCTTGAAATGGTCCACATCGAGCATCGCCAGCGCCAGTGGATGGTGGCTGCGCCCGGCGCGCTTCCACTCGCTATCGATGGCCGCGTCGAAGCCGCGCCGGTTGTAAATGCCGGTCAGCCCATCGGTCGCCGACAGCTCGGCCAGCTTGGCGTTGCTGCGCTCGAGCTCGCTGGTGCGCGCCGCCACCATGGCCTGCAGCTGGGTCTGGCGCCGGGTCAGCCGGCGCACCCGCGCCTTGTAGGCTTCGCTCAGCAGCCACCACGCCAGCAGCGCCAGCAGCACGCGCAACCACCAGGTTTTCCACCATGGCGGCAGCACCGTGACCGTCAGGCGCGCCGGGGCCGCGCTGGCGACACCCTGGTGGTTGGCCGCCTTGACTTCGAATTCGTAGGTGCCGGGGTCGAGGTTGGTGTAGGTGGCGCTGCGGTGCGCCGCGTCGGCCCTGACCCAGTCGCGATCGAAGCCCTTGAGGCGGTAGGCGTAGGTATTGCGCGCCGGGTCGGTGTAGTGCAGGGCCGCAAATTCGATCGAAAACACCAGATCCTGCAGGGACAAGGTCAGCGCGCGCGGCGCCGTCACGTGGCCGTCGAGCGTGATGCCGTCGGCCAGCTTGCCATCCCTGAGCGAGCGGTTGAACACGCTGATATCGGTAAACGCCACCTGCGGCGCCACCGAGCTGCTGCGCACGATGGCCGGGTCGATCCCCGTCATGCCTTTCACGCCGCCGAAATACAGGCGGCCGTCCGGCGCCGCGTAGCTGGAACCGACCGTAAAGCCTTCGCTCAGGCCGTCGGCGCTGGTGTAGCGGCTGACCTTGCCGCTGACGGGGTCGAGCCGTACCAGGCCGGTCGCGATGCTCATCCACAACTGGCCGCTGGCGTCGCTGCGCATGGCCAGGATCTTGTGCGGGCCGACCGCGTCGTAGCGCCGAAAGCGGATGCTGCCGTCCGCGCCGGCCAGGACCTGGTTCAGGCCGGAAGCGGTCCCGGCCCACAGGCGCCCCTTGGGATCTTCATACAGCGCGCCGACATTGTTGTCCGACAGCGACTGCTGGTCGGCCGGATCGTGGCGCAGATGACGGAAGCGCCCGCTGGGCGGATCGAGCAGGTCGAGCCCGCCGCCGCTCCATTCCGAGCCCATCCACACGCGCCCCTGGCGGTCTTCCAGAATGGTGGTGGTGCTGTTGACGCTGCGGCTGTGCGGATCGGCCGGATCGGGCGCGTAATCGGTCCAGGTCTCTTTGACGGTGTCGTAGCGGATCACCTGCAGGCCGGTCCCCAGCCACAGCGTGGCGCCGCTGCCGGGCGCGATCACGTTGATGAAGTCGGCGCCGACCTGATTGAAATGCACCACCTTGAACGGCTGGCCGGGACTGTCCATCCGGTTCAGCCCGGCCGAGGTGCCGACCCACAAGGCGCCGCCCGGCTGCTGGTACAGGCTGTAGACGATGTCGTTGCTGAGCGAGCCGGGCGTGCCGTTGGCGCGCCAGATGCGTTCCACCTCGCCGCTGGTCGGGTCGAACAGGGACAGGCCGGAATTGCGCGCCAGCCACAGGCGGCCCTGGGGCGCGCCCTCGATGTATTTGAGTGAATTGTCCGGCCGTAAATTGTGCGCCTCCACGTCGAACGGGATATAGCGCTGGAATCCCTGGCTGTTCAGGTTGACCAGGCTGATGCCGTCGGTGAACGAGCCGATCCACAGCATGCCGCCGCGATCGTGCATGACGGCGCGAATATTATCCGATGGCAAGCTGTTGGAATCGTTGGCGCGATGCACGTAATGCACCGGAGTGCTGCTGGCGCGGTCGTAGCGCAGCAGGCCGGCCGCCAGGGTGCCGGCCCAGACCGTCTCGTTGCGGTCGCCGTACAGATAGGTCACGCGCGAAGCCGGCGAATCGAGCCGCCGGCGGCTGTCCCACTTGGCGCTCGCGTTCCACGTCACGATGCCGGTTTCGGTACCGATCCACAGCGTGCGGTCGCGCGCGAAATGCAGGGCGCGCACGATGTTGAGCTTGGCGTCCGGAGCGTCGGCGCGGTCGACCCGGTGGTGCACGAAATGCTCGCTGCCGCCCGGCAGGTAGTCCAGCCCGCCCGGCCAGGTGGCTACCCACAGCCCGCCCTGATCGTCCATGGCCAGCGCGTTCAGGTCGTCGCTGCCCAGGCTGTCGGCCACTGCGGGATCGTGGCGGAACAGTTTGAAGGTGCCCCGCAGCGGGTCGAAATGCTGCAGCCCGCCCCAGGTGGCCAGCCACATGCCGTCCTTGCCGTCGCTGACGATGCTCTTGATGATGCGCTGGGCCGACGGCCCCGGCGGTGGCGCGTAGCGGGTGAAGTCGTTGCTGCCGGGATTAAAGCGCGCCAGCCCGTCCTGGGTGCCGGCCCAGAGCGTGCCGTTTTTGTCCTCGAACAGGGTGGAGATGCGGTCGTGCGGCAGGCTGCGCTCATCGTTCGCGCTGCTGGTGTACTTGACCGCTTCATAGCCGTTGTAGCGGTACAGCCCGCCACTATGGGTGCCGATCCACACGAAGCCCTGGCGGTCCTGCAGCAGCGCCAGGATCGACAGGTCGGCCGCATCGAGCGAGCCGAGCGGCTTGAAGCGCAGGGGGGAGGTTGGCGTGGCCGGCACGGGCGCGGCCGCGGCAGCCAGGCAAACCAGTATGCACAGCTGGCGCAGCGGACGCCGGCCTATCAAATCAGCCAACATTGTTTTTCCGGAAATATGGCGGTGAGCGGCAGTGTAAACCAGTTATCGACACTTATCTACGCGGCCAGGGCCGCTTCAATTCAGTATTCCATATACAGTGGCCGGGAATTAGGGTATCGTTTACGGCACTAGCATTGCATCTACGTTCGTGCGCCCGGCCATTTCAGTGCCGCGCTTCCCCGGTTTGCCAACGCCCGGCTCGTCTGGCGACCTCCTGGAGTTACCCGCGCCGGCCCTCATTCGGGCGTAGAGCATCCGATTACTCGCCCGGAAGATTTATGTCTGATACCCCGATTACCATCGAAGCCGACAGCGCGCCCACCGTGCGCTTTGCCGACTTCGGCCTTGCGCCCGAGATCCTGCGCGCGCTCACCGACCAGGGTTACGTGCATCCGACCCCGATCCAGGCCAAGGCGATTCCCATCGTCCTGCAAGGACGCGACGTCATGGGTGCGGCCCAGACCGGTACCGGCAAAACCGCCAGTTTTTCGCTTCCGATCATCCAGTTGCTGCTGGCGCACGCCAACCCGAGCATGTCGCCGGCGCGCCACCCGGTGCGCGCCCTGGTGCTCACGCCTACCCGCGAACTGGCCATCCAGGTGGCCGAGAACGTCAAGGCGTACGCCCAGCACACCCCGCTGCGCTCGACCGTCGTGTTCGGCGGCGTCGACATGAAAGCCCAGACCGTGATCCTCAAGGGCGGCGTGGAAATCGTCATCGCCACCCCGGGCCGCCTGCTCGACCATGTGGAACAGAAGAATGTCAGCCTGGGCCAGGTGCAGATGCTGGTCATGGACGAAGCCGACCGCATGCTCGACATGGGCTTTTTGCCGGATCTGCAGCGCATCATCAACATGCTGCCCAAGAAGCGCCAGAACCTGATGTTCTCGGCCACGTTCTCGGGCGAAATCAAGAAGCTGGCCAACAGCTTCCTGACCGATCCGGTCAGCATCGAAGTGGCGCGCAGCAATGCCACCGCCGACAAGGTCACCCAGGTGGTGTACAAGGTGTCCGAAGAAGCCAAGCGCGACGTGGTCGAATTCCTGATCCGCGGACGCGACCTTAAACAGGTGCTGGTGTTTTCCAATACCAAGATCGGCGCGTCGCGCCTGTCGCGCCACCTCGAGCAGAGCGGCATCAAGGCCCAGGCCATCCACGGCGACAAGACCCAGCAGGAGCGCATCGCCGCCCTGGACGCGTTCAAGAACGGCGAAGTCGACGTGCTGGTGGCCACCGACGTGGCCGCGCGCGGACTGGACATTTCCGATCTGCCCTGCGTGATCAATTTCGACCTGCCTTACAACGCCGAAGATTATGTGCACCGGATCGGCCGCACCGGCCGCGCCGGCGCCTCGGGCGACGCCATCTCGATCTTCACCGACAAGGACGACCGCCTGCTGGCCGATATCGAAAAGCTGATCAAGCAAACCATCAAGCGCGGCGAACTGGCCGGCTTCGTCGCGCCGTCGAGGTCAAGCCGCGACGACCGTCCGGCCGAGCGCCGCGGCCGCCGTCCCGAAGGCGAGAGCGGCGCGCGCAGCGCCGCACCGTACGAGCGCGCGCCGCGCAGCGGCGGACCGTCGCCGCGCCGCGAAAAAATCGATCCCTGGTTCCTCAAGCCCTACGAACCGAGCGTCGCTCCAGCCCCGGCTGCCCCTGCGGCCGCGGCCTCGTCGGCCAAACCGGCCCGTCAGAAAGTGGCAGCCCTGCTGGGCGGCTTGCGCAAGGGCTGAACAGCTTGCGGCTCCAGACGAACGGCGCGTTGATATCAACGCGCTTTTTTTTCGACGAAAACATTGTCAACCTGATATTACGCCTGTCATGTCCATATCGCGCTACCGCATCGCCATCCTGGTTCCCTGTTACAACGAAGCCTTGACCGTCGCCGGGCTGGTCGCGGACTTCCGGCGCAGCCTGCCGCAGGCCACCGTCTACGTGTTCGACAATAACTCCTCCGACGACACGGCGGCGCTGGCGCGCGCGGCTGGCGCGGTGGTGCGCCAGGTTGCCCTGCAGGGCAAAGGCAACGTGGTGCGGCGCATGTTCGCCGATGTCGAGGCCGACCTCTACATCATGGTCGATGGCGACAACACCTACGACGCCGCCGCCGCCCCGCAGCTGGTCGAACGGCTGCTCGGCGACGGGCTGGACATGCTGGTGGCCAGCCGCGTCTCGCACGAGCAGCAGGCTTACCGTTTCGGCCACCGCTTCGGCAACCGCCTGCTCACGCGCTGCGTGGCGTCGGTGTTCGGGCGCAGCTTCACCGACATGCTGTCGGGTTACCGGGTATTCTCGCGCCGCTACGTCAAATCCTTCGCCGCGCACGCCGCCGGCTTCGAAACCGAAACCGAACTGACCGTGCACGCGCTGGAATTGCGCATGCCGGTGGGCGAGGTCAGCACTGTCTACCGCGCCCGTCCCGAGGGCTCGGTCAGCAAGCTCAACACCTACCGCGACGGCATGCGCATCTTCCTGATGATCCTCAAGCTGGTCAAATCGGAAAAGCCGCTGGCCTTCTTTTCGGCCGGCTTCCTCGCCTGCAGCGCGCTGGCCTTCGGCCTGGCCGTGCCGCTGGTCGAGACCTACCTGAGCACCGGCATGGTGCCGCGCCTGCCGACAGCGGTGCTGTGCGCCGCGCTGGCGCTGTTCGGCGTCATCCTGCTCACCTGCGGCATCATTCTCGACGCCGTCACCAAAGCCCGTATCGAACACAAGCGCTTCGCCTACCTGGCCGTTCCCGCCCCGGACCGATCGAATGATCCGGCTTCCTGAGCAGATCCTGCGCTTCGCGCTGGCCGGCGTGGCCGGGCTGCTGGTCGACATGGCGGTGCTGTACCTGGCGCTCAGGGCCGGGCTCGATCCCTATGGCGGACGCCTGCTGTCCTTCCTGGCCGCGGTGTTCGCCACCTGGCAGATCAACCGGCGCTACACCTTTGCCACGGCGGCCGACGCCGCGCCGGCCACCTCGCTGTGGCGCCAGTGGTGGCACTACCTGGGCGCGATGGCGGTGGGGGGACTGCTCAACTACGCGCTCTACAGCCTGCTGATCGCGCTCGGTCCGAAGCGCCCCCTGTTTCCGCTGGCCGCGGTCGCCTGCGGTTCGCTGGCCGGCATGACGCTCAACTTCCTCAGCGCCAAGCTGCTGGTGTTCCGCCAGCACGCCGCCGCGGCCGCGCCGCCACCGCACCTGCGCCTGTGGGACTGGCTGGACCAGCCGCGCAGCGCCGCCCGCCTGTGCTGGCTGGTGCCGCTCGGTTTCGGCCTGCTGTCGCTGGCGCTGGGCCAGGACGCCAACTGGGACCTGCTCAACTATCACCGCTATAACCCGTACGCGCTGCTGGGCGGCAGAATCGGCGTCGATCTGGCGCCGGGACAGTGGCAGAGCTACTTCAATCCCACCCTCGACCTGTTCTATCACGGCTTGAACAGCGCGCTGCCGGCGCCGCTGACCGGCTTCATCATGGGCGCGCTGCACGGCCTCAATTTCGTGCTGGTGCTGGCGATTGCGCACATCCTGCTGGGGCCCGGCACGACGCGCGTGCCACTGCTGCTGGCGCTGGCCGGCTGCCTGGGCCCCGGCTTTCTCTCCCAGATCGGCAACAGCATGGGCGACAACATGACGTCGTTGTTCGTGCTCGCCGCGCTGTGGCGGGTGCTGGCGCGCTGGGAGGCGCCATCGCTGCCGGCGCTCGGCATCGCCGGCCTGCTGGCGGGATTGGGCGCGGGCCTGAAGCTGACCAACGCGGTGTACGCGCTGGCCCTGTGCGGCGCGCTGCTGGCGCTGGCGCTACCGTTCCGGCAGCGCGTGCGCGCCAGCTTCGTATTCGGCCTGGCGGTGCTGGCCGGGATCGCCTTGTCCGCGGGTTACTGGTACTGGACCATGTGGACGGTGTTCGGCAACCCGCTGTTCCCGCAGTTTAATCAGCTGTTCCACGCCCCGCTGGCCACGCCGATCGGCATTGGCGACGGTGGCTGGCTGCCGCGCGGCCTGGCCGAAAAACTGCTGTGGCCCTTCATTTTCACGCTCGATCCGAAGCGCGTGATCGAACTGCCGATCCGCCAGCTGATCTGGCCCGTGCTGTATTTGCTGGCGCTGGTGCTGCCGCTGCGCCGCGCCGCCGTGCCGGCCGGCCCGCTGCGCGGTTTCCTGCTGTTTTTCGCGCTCGCTTACCTGGTCTGGCTGAACCTCTTTGGTATCTATCGCTATCTGGTGCCGCTCGAATTGCTGGCGCCACTGGCCGTGTTCATGCTGGCGCGCCTGGTCCTGCCAGGACGAGCCGTCACGCCGCTGGCGCTCGGGGTAGTGGCAATCTGCGCCGTAACGGTGCTGCCGTTTCACAGCTGGGGTCATACCGGCTGGCACCGGCAAGCCTACCACGCGCAGGCGCCGCGCATTCCCGCGCCGCGCGAGAGCATGGTCATTACCGTCACCGGCGATCCGCCGCTTGGCTGGCTGGTGCCGTTCTTCCCGCCCGATCTGGTGTTCGTCTCGCTCGGCGCCGGTTTTCCCGAATCGGATGCCTACGTCGCGCGGGTGCGCGCCATGATGGATGCGCGGCGCGGACCGCTCTACGCCATGTTGCCCGCGCCGACCCCGTACCGGCACACGAGCACCGACTTCATCGCGCGCGCCGAGCAGGAGCATATACGGGTGGTGGCGAGCGCACGCGCAGTGCTGCAGCGTTACGCCATGGACTTCGATCCGGCTACCTGCCGGCGCCACCTGGCCTATCTGGGACGCGACGCGCGCGCCTACGAGATGTGCCTTATCCAGCGCCGCTGAGAATGCGCAGCAGTTGCGCGGCGTTGTCGCGCCAGGAGCGTTGCGGTACCAGGCTGGAAGCCGGGTGGGTGCCGGTGGCGTGCCGGTCCAGCCACTGGCGCACCGAGGCGGCCAGCGCCGCGCCGTCGGACCCGGAGAAATACCAGGCCCCTTCCTGCGCCACTTCGCGAAACACCGGGATGTCGCGCGCGATCACCGGCAGGCCGTAGCGCGCCGCCTCGATCAGCGGCAGGCCGAAGCCCTCGCCTTCGCTGGCGGCCAGCAGGCAGGCGCTGCCCTGGTACACGTGCTGCAGGCAGGCGTCATCGATCCCCTTGAGCCAGAACAGGCGGCGCCCCAGTTCGGGATGCTGCTGCAGGCGGCGCACGATCAGCGGAATGGTGCGCCGCTCGCTGTCGGCCAGCGGCTTCCAGCCCTCGTGGCCGACGATCACCAGCCTGGCATCGACCCCGTCGCGCCACAGCTGCTCGAACGCGTCCAGCGCCTGCAAGTGGCCCTTGCGCGGCTCGATGGTGCCGACCATCAGAAAGCTGGGCGCCTCGCGCAGTTGTGCCAGCACCTCGGACGCCTGCTGCGGCGGTGCGCCGGCATCGGCCGCCGTGCCCAGATCGGCGCCGTGGTGCAGCACTGCGACGGCGGCGTCGCTGCGGCCGGCCATCCAGGTCCGCGTTTCGTCGGCCACCGCCTGCGAAATGCACAGCAGGCGGTCGGCGTTGGCGCCAATGCAGGCCAGCCAGGCGGCATGGTTTGCCGCCGCGCCGGGCGGGAAGAATTCCGGTTGCAGCACGGGCAGCAAATCGTGGATCAGGAAGGTGAGGCTGACCCCGCGCGCGCGCCAGCTGGCGTAGATGCCGGCGGCGGCCGCTTCCAGGGTGGCGGCGGGCGCGTAGTCCGGCGCGTAGAACAGGTCGCCGGGCCGGATGTCGATGGCCTCGTCGGCATGGGTGACCGGTTCGATGCCGAGCAGGCGGCAGGCGTACTGCTGGGCGTAGCGGTAGTGGCTGCGTCCTCCTTGCTGGCTCAGGTACACCGGTTCGACGCGCACCTCGCCCGATTGGTTGAGCAGTTCGAGCAGCTGCATGCGCACCACCCGCTCGATGCCGGTACCCAGATCCTGGCGCACGATATTCGTCACGTCCACCAGCAGCTGGCGCGATTGCGGCAAGGCGTGCGGCGCCAGCGACAGGCAGTAAGCCATCTGCTGGAATGCCGTGTCGTCATCGGGCAGGGCGGCGCCGATGCGCTCGCTGAGCGCGCGCATGCTGCGTGGCTGCCGGCGCGCCACCGCGTCGAGCACCTCGGCGTAGCCCGCGGCACTGTGTTCCGGCCGATGCCCGGTGGCGATAGCCGCGGCGGCGCGCGCGCCCAGCGCGCTGCGCGCCGCGGGGTCGCGGCGCAGCGTTTCCAGCGCCTCGATCAGCCGCTTCAGCGGGAAGTCGTCGGCCAGCTTCCATACCGCCTCGCCGGGCAACTCGGCCATCGAGCCGTTGGCGTTGACGATGGTGGCAAGGCCGTAGTTCATGCAGTCCAGCACAGCGGCCGAAGTCTCGCCGCGAGACTCCGCGCGCAGCTGCACGCAAATGTCGGCCGCCTGCAGATACCGGTGATACTGGGCATCCTCGGTCCAGCCGGCGATGCGGATGCGCTCACCGGCGCGGGCCGCACCGATCGCGTCCAGCAGCTCTTTGCCGTAGGCCCCGCCGTGATTGGCGCCGACGAACACCAGTTCGCAATCCTGGTCCGCGCACAGCGACGAGTCGCGCCAGGCTTGCAGCAGGAGGTGACTGAGTTTCCTGGCGTCGACGAAGCCAAAGCTGCATACCAGCAGCGCGTCGGCGCGGATGCCCAGCGCCGCGCGCGCTTCGGCCCGGGCCAGGCCGGCTGGCGCGCTGCGCGGCAGCGGCACCACGTGCCAGTCGGCGCCGGCCTCGGGTCCGTACCACTGGCACGCCAGTTCCAGCGCATGGCCCGAGTGCACGATCACCGCGTCGGCCCGCTGCAGCACTTCCAGATTGCAGGGGTAGGCCAGCGTGGCCGCTTCCGCGCCGCCCGGCGCCAGCGCGTCGCGCACCGCGCCATAGCCGTGCGAGCGGTACAGCGCATCGATCCAGGCGCGCGGCATGGCCCCGGTCATCTGTTCATACGCCAGCACGCTCGAGAGATAAAAGTCGTGCAGCACCACCACGCCGGGAAAGCGTTCGAGCAGCCCGAACATGTGACTGTGGAAGGGGCTGTTGCCGAACTGGTAGAGGATCTGGTCGAAACTGGCCGCGTGTTCGGCCAGCCAGGCCGCGTCGTGGCGCGCCAGATCGGCCAGGCTGTCCGGCAGCGTCACCGCGCTTTGCTGGACGATCAGGGTAATGTCGAAATAGTGGCGCAGGGCCGGCAGGCACTGGGCCGCGTAATCGGCGATGCCGGTGCGCTCGGGCGGCAGCGGCGACACGAACGCCAGCCGGCGCTTGCCGCGCGGCGCTGCCGGCGCCTTGGGGCGCGCCGCGTGCCGCTCCAGCGCCGCCAGGGCGCGCTGCGCGCTGCGGTCCCACGAGAACTTTGCCGCCTGGGTGCGGCCGTTTTCGCGCAGGCGCGCGCGCAGTTCCGGGCCGGTCAGCACCGCGCCGATGCGCGCGGCGATGGCGTCCGGATCGGCTGCGTCGAACATGGCCTCCGGGCTGCCGATCACCTCGGGCAGGCTGGTGTTGTTGCCGCCGATGACCAGCGCGCCGCAGGCCATCGCTTCCAGCGCCGGCAGGCCGAAGCCTTCGTGCAGCGAGGGGAATACGAACAGCGCGCAGGCGCGGTACAGCGCCATCAGGGTGTCGTCGTCCACATAGTCGGTCAGCACCAGTTCGTCCGCGCGCAGGCCGCAGCGCTCGCTGTGGCGCACCAGTTCATCGCGTTCGCCGGCTTGCAGCTTGCTGGCGATGAGCAGCTGGTGCGCGCCGCGCAGCGCCGGCGCCAGCCGGCTGTAGGCGCTCACCAGGCCATCGATGTTCTTGCGCTTGTCGAAGCCGCCGGGGGCATACATGATGAACTCGCGCGTGATGCCGAAGCGCTCGCGCAAGGCCGCCAGCTGCGCCGTATCCGGCGCGGCCGGCGCGAAGCGCTGGTCGACCGCGGTCGAGATCGAGACCACCCGCTCGGGGTCCAGGCCCAGCGCATCGATGGCTTCGCGGCGCGAATAGTCCGAAATGGCCAGCAGCAGGCCGGCCTGGCGCAGCGAGGCGATCTTGCGCTCGTAGTAGCGGCGCTGGGCATCGCTGCCGAGATAGGCGGCCGGATTGAGGAAGGGGATCAGGTCGTACAGCACCACCGCGTGGCTGGCGCCGTCGGTGAAGGCGCCGACCGAGCAGACGGCATCGTCGACGAAGCCCTCGAACAGGCTGGTCACCAGCACCACGTCCGGGCGCAGCTGGTCGATCGCATATTCGCGGATCCGCTCGTCGGCGCGGGCGCGCCAGCCGTCGGCCGGATGCAGTTCGGCGGCCGGGGTGGCGATGTCGAACA